>JAYTCW010000217.1:0-8266 GCA_043736295.1 Planctomycetota bacterium
GGGGATTCGTCCGCTGATCGACAAGATTCAGTCGTCGGTCGACGCCGAATACCACCACGCCGACCGCAAGGCATTCGTCACCAGTGGGACCAGCGGGGCGCTCATGCTCGCCTTGGAGTGCCTCGTCAATCCGGGAGATGAGGTGATCGCCTTTGACCCGTGGTTTGTGATGTACAAGCATCTGACCACGCTGGCGGGCGGGACGATCGTGCCGATCTCGACCTATCCCGATTTCCGCATCGACCTCGATAAAGTCCGCAATGCGATCACCCCCCGCACCAAGGTGATCCTCTTCAACAGCCCCTCGAACCCCACCGGCTGCGTCGCGACTGAGGAGGAAGTCCGTGGACTGGCCGCCCTCGCCAAAGAGAAGAACATCTGCCTCATCAGCGACGAGATCTACCGCGCCTTCTGCTACGACCGCCCCTTCATCAGCCCAGCCCAGTTCAACGATCAGACGCTGGTGATCGACGGCTTCAGCAAGTCGCACTCGATGACCGGCTGGCGGGTCGGCTGGGCTCACGGGCCGGAGTTCCTGATCCAGCAGATGACGAAGCTGCAGCAGTTCACGTTCGTGTGTGCCCCGCATCCGTTCCAGTGGGCCGGGGCCGAGGGGTGGGATCTGGACATCACGCCGTACGTGGCCGACTATAAACGCAAACGCGACCTGATGGCGGCGGAACTCGCCGGGCACTACGAGATCATCGGCGCGGATGGGGCGTTCTACATGTTCATCAAAGCCCCCTGGGGCACCGCCACCGAGTTCGTCAAGCAGGCCATCGAGAACGAACTGCTGATCATTCCCGGCGACGTCTTCAGTTCCGAGGACACCCACTTCCGCCTCAGCTATGCGGCCAAGGACGAGACGCTGCTGCGCGGGGCGGAAGTACTGCGGAAGATTGCCAAGGGTTAGCCGCCGGGCTTGCCCGACGTCCATCGGCGAGCGTCCGGCGTAAGCCGGATAGTACCGCGAACGCCTCGGATTGGCGGGGTGGCCCGGACATCGGTTTGGATGTCTGGGTTGCAGAGCAACAAGAGGCACGAGAGGGGTGGCAGTGTGCTTGAGTCAGTTCGTATCATGAATTCCG
This sequence comes from Planctomycetota bacterium, assembly GCA_043736295.1. Lineage (GTDB taxonomy): Bacteria > Planctomycetota > Planctomycetia > Planctomycetales > Planctomycetaceae > TH-plancto1. The sequence continues at coordinate 1,089 of JAYTCW010000217.1, forward strand.
TCGCGATCCAGTGGGTGGACTCATGCAAAGCAACTCGCTTGCACCTCCTGTTCCTTCGTCACCCAGACGCTCAAAGCAGCGTCTGGGCAACCCCGCCGGGATTCCTGAGTCCGCGCCCCCTAGACCAATTCCTCACCCTGCGACGCCCGCTTTTTCGATGTTCGGGCAACGACCACCTGCGAGGCCACCTTCGATGTCGACCGAACCCAGTTTTGATGCACTCGATGATTCCCCGGATCTCCAGCAGGACCCGCTCCCGAACAGCGGTCCGACGAATTCGACGCGGCTGGGCAGTGATGGCCAGACCTATACCATTGGGTTCATCGGAATCGAGAGTGACCCGAAGACCAGTAACACGATCGGTGGATTCCTGGTCACTGATAACACTGGTGTCCCCGTCGAGTTTCTGCTGACGAAGACCGTTCGACCCACGCCCGCACAGCGGATTCTGTACGGAAAGCGGCTGCAGAGTTACCTGTCGGTTGATCTGTGCGCCCGACAGCTGGTTGATGATGTCAAGACTCGCCCTGGAGTGATCTTCGTCGAGAGCGAACTGATGCTGGCGCTGCATCGGTTCACCGATATCCCGGTCCTGTGGCTGCAGACACCGACCGAACTCGGACAGACCAGTGCGCGTCCATCCGTGACGCCCCCGCCCCAGCGTCCGGAGTATGCGGAGGTGATCGATCTGATGTCCCTCGATTCGGACATGATCGATGCATTTCGACGGATCGAGCAGTGCCGAACGACGCTGGCCAATGACAACCCGGACTTCGTAATCTGAGGCTGTCCGTGTTCTCAGCACTTCGCAGACCGTCTGCACCCGATACGGTTCCCATAGACATCGAGCTGTTCGCTCCGACTTCGACCCGGCGCGTCACCCCGAAGGCGATTGACCCGCCGCCGGTCACGCGAGTCGATCCAAAGGCCCTGCGGTTTCGCGTATCCCGCCAGCGGTTCAAGATGGAACCTCTCGACGTGGTCATCGGTCGTTTGAGGCTCCAGCCGCCTGTCGACGTCGAATGGTTCCTCGCACCGGTTTCCCCGTCCGAACTTCCTGTCCCAGTCACCACCCAACAGATCGACCTAGCGGTTCTGAGAACGCGATCCAGACGACTGACAGTTCGCCCCGCCGTCCCCGTCGAGAATCCGCCGATCGAGGTCCCGACAACGCTGACGACATCAGTGGAGACGCAACCAGCCCCGCTGGTGTCCGCTTCGATTGGCGTCGCTCTGACCACGTCGACAGTCAGCAGGAACGTCCCGGAAGACCCGGAGGTCGAAGTTGTCCGACACAAGCAAGGCTTACTGAAGATCCCGGCGCCCGATGTCAAATCGGTCCCGATGACCATCAAACGCCCGAAGACACAGGGAGCGGTTTACTATCGCTTCGAATCGACACCGATCGACCGCGCGGTGAAAGTTTCACGGGGGGAGGCCACGAAGCCTCGATTCGTCCAAGCGAACTCGATCGAGGCTCTGTTTTACATCCTGCTGGCAAAGTGGAACTGGGACGCCCGCATCGCCGATCTCGACGCGCTGCTGGCTGCCTACCCGCCGGGAAAGACTCCCTACCCGTTCCAGTTCGAGGGGATCAAGTTCCTGTACGGCAAGGACCGAGCACTGCTGTCGGACGAGATGGGACTGGGCAAGACCATACAGGCGATTCTGGCGATGCGAGCCAGAATCCATTCGGGACAGGTTCAGAGAGTCTTGATTGTCTGCCCCAAGAGTTTGCTTCCCACATGGGAGCGAGAGATAAACGAGTGGGCGCAAGAGTTATCCGTCTCGATCGTTCACGGACTGAACCGCAAGAATGCACTGGCCCGCAAACACCACGTCTACATCACGAACTATGAAACCGTCGCGAAGGAAGTCTGCGACCATCAGAGACAGCAGCGTCCCTCTCTGCCGGACTTCGACCTGCTGATTATCGACGAGCTGCAGAATTTGAAGAACATCTCGACGGTTCGCACGAAGTCAGTCATCGGCGTGAGGGCGAAGCAGCGGTGGGGACTGACGGGAACTCCGATGGAGAACTCTTTCGATGACTACCGCACGATCTGGCGAGTCATCGATCCCGCGTCTGTGAATAAACGGCTGGACCAGGGCGGCTTCGTCTGGTGGACTCGCTCGAATGTGCTCCGGCGACTCAAGAAGGATGTCCTGAAAGATCTTCCGAGTACGCTGCTGCAGGTGGCGTATGTCGATCTGGAAGGACCGCAGGCTTCGCATTATCGACACTTGGAATCGCAGTCTCGTCACGATGCCGAAGAAGAGGTCAGGAAGCGAGGTCCGCAGTCCGACTTCGCCCTGCGCGGGTACGTTCTGGAGCTGATCTCAAAACTGAAGAAGCAGTGTGTCATAGACGAGGAGACCTCGATCAGCGCAAAGATCGAGTGGTTGAAGGAGCATCTCTCTGCGATCGAGCAAGAGACGCATGGCCAAGAGAAGCTGTTGCTGTTCACGCAGTATCCCGACTTGGCGGTGAACCGCTGGCGACTCCTCGACAGGCTGAAGGAGTTCCATCCGATGGAGTATTACGGGGGAACATCACTGCAAGAACGGAAGACTTTCGAGGAGCGTTTCGCTGCGGACGATCGATGCAAGGTGGCTTTGATCGGGATCATGGCCGGGGGAACCGGACTGACACTGACGCGAGCCAATCACCTTGTATTTCTGGATCAGTGGTGGAACCCCTCAGTGATGGACCAAGCCGCTGCTCGCATTCATCGCATCGGACAGAATCGCACCTGTACCGTGACCTATCTACTGGCTCGCGGAACGATCGAGGACAAGATTCACGCCTTGCTGCAGGACAAGAAACAACGCTCCGGTCAGGTGATCGATCAGCTGACCAGCAGTGCGGAAGGGCAGGCCGCTGATTTCAGTGACTTCCATAACGCCATTTCTGTGAAGGAACTGCTGGGCGCACTCGGCGTTACCCTTCCGACGATTTAGGCTCTGTTTGAAAACCAGTCTTGTGCGGCGGGGCGGCCTGGCCACAAGAGGTTCTGACGGGGTTGCCCAGGCGTCGCTTTAGCTGACTGGGTGACGCAGGAACAAGAGGGATTGAAGGGTGGGCGTCTTCTCCGTAACCTCTTGTTGCTCTGCAACCCAGACGCTCAAAGCAGCGTCTGGGCCACCCTGCCGCCGTGGGATAGGTTTCTAGCCTGTCACTGACCAAACTCGACAGGCTGGAAGCCTATCCCACGCCTCACATGATCTGGCACACCTGACTCCCCTCATGAAATATACCTGGCTCGTCCTCGCCCTTGCGGTCGGTCTCATCATCCCGCTTCAGCAGGCGATGAACGCCAAGATGCGGACGTTTGTTGTCAATCCGATGTATGCCTCGCTGGTGAATTTCTTGGTCGGTGCGGCGTTCGGAATCGTCGTTGCGGCATGGATGTCTGCCAGTGGGGAGCCGGGAAGTTGGCGACGGGCCACGGACGCTCCGTGGTGGGCGTGGTGTGGCGGGTTGATCGGGATGGCCTTCATCACTGCTGGGGTGTTGTGCGTCCCCCGCATTGGGGTGGCGAGCTTCTCCGCAGCTGTGTTGGTCGGTCAATTGGTCGGAGCGATGGCGCTCGATCATCTCGGCTGGATGGGCGTCGTCCAGCGGCAGGTCACAGCCGCTCGGATGGTCGGCGTGGGGCTGTTGTTACTTGGAGTCTGGTTGATCCATCGTGAAAGTTAGCTGTCGATCTGCCTCGCTAATGCATCGACTGGAGTGGCACCAATGTCGGGGAGATCGCGGCGGGGTGGCCTGGCCAGCCTGAATGTCATCGGGCGGCGGGGTCAGGAGGCTTTGCGGATGGCCCCGACCTGGGATGACATGTCGCGACGGGGTTTTCGAGGTCGGAAGAAGCGAGCGATAATGAGGGCAGCAGGCCGGTCACGTCACCCGCACCGGGGCCATCCGCAAAGCCTCCTGACCCCGCCACCCACATGATTTATAGGAAACCCGCTTAGGCGAGCGGACAGACTTGCCTCACCGGTGGCACAGGCGTCCCGCCCGTGTTTTCCTTTGAATACACATGGGCGAGACGCCCATGCCACGGTACATTATCTCTGTCCATTCGCCTTACTGAATCGCCGCGCCGCTGCCGGACGAAGTCGTTTGGGCGGGCTTTGTCGCCTCCGACTTCTGCCAGGCGGCTTCCATCGCGGTCAGCAGGCCCGACTGCGTAAACGCCGAGTAGAACGGGATGCCGCTGGCATTTTCGCCGGGCGGGAAGACCACCGTCAGCGGAACCCCGGCGGCGTTGTAGCGATCCAGCCACGCCTTGATTTCTGGACTTCTCTTGGTGAAGTCGGCTTTCAGGCAGGTGACATCGTGGGTCTTCACGAATTCGGCTGTGGCCTTGGTGTTCAGGGCAAAGCGTTCATTCGACTTGCAAATGAGGCACCAATCCGCCGTGAAGTCGATGAGGATCGGTTGACCGGACTTGCGCAGCGTGAGAAGTTTCTGGGATGTGAAAGGCTGCCAGGGGAGATCCTCTGACTCGGGCTGGCTCGCGGCATTGCCCTGGGGACTGGCTCGAAAGCGCGAGTAGACGTACTCCTCCATCAGCTCCGGCCCCATATGCTGGATCGCTCCGTACCCGATCAGCGGCAGCGAGATCACCGCAGCTGCCAGTCGGACCTTCCACTTCTGCGGCTCGGGAGTCGAATGATCGTACAGGTTGCCGATCATCCAGAGTCCGAGGGCAATCCCCAGGAGCGTGATGAGCGTCGGGATCAACAACGCGGGCGAGATGCTGTTGATCAGGAAGATCACGGTTGCCATCAACACGAACCCCGAGAACTCCTTGAACCGCACCATCCACATCCCTGGCCGGGGCATGCGGTTGATCAGTGTCGGAAACGCTCCGAGCAACAGATACGGCGAGGCCATTCCCAGACCGATTAAGCCCCACGTGGCGTAAATCATGTAGGTCGGCTGCTTCACGCTCCAAGCGATCACCGGGGTAATAAACGGCCCGATGCACGGTGTCGCCAGTAATGTCGCCAGGATTCCGGTGAAGAAGGCCCCGGTCAGTCCCTCATGCTCCGATGCTCCGCCGACTGAACCGGGCAGCTGGAGTTCGAACACTCCAAGCAGGCTTAATCCCATGGCGAACACGACACCAGCCATCACGAGGCTGAAACCGTTAAATTGAAACAGTTCTCCCAGCCCGATCTTGGCAAAAGTTGACAGCGTCGCGAGTACCAAAAACACGGCGATCACGCCAACGGAGTAGGTCAGGTTCAGCGCGAAGATGCGAGAGCGGCTTTCTCCCGCCTGCTGCACGAAGGAGAGGACTTTGATCGCAATCACTGGCAGCACGCACGGCATCACGTTCATAATGATGCCGCCGATGAAAGCCAGCAGCAGCGCATATGCCATGGAGAGTGGGGCCGACTTCTCGACCTCGATGCCCGAGGTGGCGGCATTGCCTGTTCCACCTCCATTCGCTCCAGGAGCGGCTGCCCCCTGAACCCCCGACCACGCCACGGGCATGGCCCCGGAGTACGGCTCGGCAGACCACTCGGCATTCAGATCCAATTCATAAGGAACACAGCTCGTACGACAGACTTGAAGATCGATCTTCCCCGTCATGAAGGGGGGGGGCTCGGCTGCGTGTTTGTACCTTCTCAGAAAGGTGACCTCATGCAGGTACTCTCGCAATTTGGGATCATCGGGATCAGAGAGTGGGGCCGCGATCAGTTCGGGTTCACGGTCCGCCACGAAGATGTTGTCGATGGGCAACAAACCGTCCGCTTCGTCCATCGTAATCTTGGTGGGTAGTGATCCCTTCACCGGGATAAAGTCATATGTGTTGGCTCCGTTTTGCAGCTTGACTCGAACCGCTAAGACCGCTGTATCGGGGTGCCCGTTAAGCGGAGACCAAGTCACGGTGATCTCTGGCTCCTTATCTTTTCCAGCCAGCTTCTCCGGCTGGGTCGATTCGATCCCAATCAATCCCTCGCCGAAATCCAGCGGAGCCGATGGAATCTCCTCACCCGGTGCCTGTAGCAGGTCGACATCCTGAGCGGACAGACCAAGTGGCAGAACGACCAAGGCGAGCAGCAGCGCGGCCCAAAGACCGAATCGCACCAAGGGTTGTGTCGACCTCATAAGACATCCATCCACAGCTTGAAGCCCGCCCGCCATCCCGCGCGAGACCAGCACTCTCGGCCTCTCCCCTTGAGATGCCAAGACACACCGCTCCGTGACACTGGAATCGGCACTTTACAGGATAACCCCGATTTTCTTCTGCGGCGAGAGTGAATTGCTGCCAGAAGTTTTTCGATGAGGCGGCATTTCTGCGAAAAGGGGTCCGTGTTGACCGGCAGTTCCTGCGTATCCGTCGGCAGGGGCCTCGAACTGAGTGTGCATCGGATAATTCGGTCGCTGTGAGTTTCTGCTCCCTCCCCCCCGCGATCGATGTGGCTTTCGACGGATGCATGTTGCGGGGGAGAGGGATGGGGTGAGGGGACCACACCGCTCGCTCTGGCCCCTCACCCCGGCCCTCTCCCCACAGCCAAGTCTTTCCCGAAAGTCACGCCGCCAGTGGGGAGAGGGGGCAGACACTGGTTGCCGACAATGCTGACGCACACACCAAACACGAGGGCTCGCTCAGCTGCGGTTTCGACGAGGCTTCCCAGCGTGTAGAGTGCGTTTCCCTTGATCTCGATGAACGGAGACTGCCATGACAGAGCCCGATCCTGTCCCAACTTCCCAGCCTGCATTCCCTCCCTTGGTGCGGGGAATCGAATTAGTGGCTGTGGCTGTCAGCGTGGTCCTGTGTGATGTCACCCTCTTTCGCGGCGAGGGATGCTTTGGGTTGGCTGCTCTCTTTCTCGCTTTGCCGGTTCTACTGGCGATTGGCTCACCGATTCGCCGAGTCAATCTCTCGTTGGCGGTGATGGGGCTGTTGCTGCTGGGGGTGGTGGCCCGGTTGGCATGGTGTGGGTCGCCGGGGGCGGTGGTGGCGGGGTTCGCCTGTTTGATTGGATTCGCGATGTCGCTGGCGGGATTGCCGCCGTACGTGACGCGGGGGCTGTCGTTTGCCTCCCCATGGAAAAACTGACCTTGACCGAATCGCTGGCTTGTCACAACATCACCGGGTTCATCATCCACGGAGGGAGACATGATGTTGCGTCGGATTTCACTCATTCTGCTAAGCGGT
>JAYTCW010000218.1:0-3928 GCA_043736295.1 Planctomycetota bacterium
TGAATCAGTTTGTACTGGCCCACGACCAGCATTTTGGCTTGAGCCGGGACTCGGGAGGCCGAGCGCCAACTCTCTGTGTCAATTCTTTCCGTGACCACCGCTTGCATGACCATTCTCCGAGGAGGAACAGAAGCATCTGCTCACTGTAACGGAATCCAGCTGCGAAAGGATCATCAAAGATGTTCAGAATCGTGTTATCTCGAAAATATCTATTCCAATCAGCGTGCATGTCGATATATTTACGTAGAATCGATGAACCGCTTCTGGTCGGAAAGCGTTGCAGGAGCGAGGCTTCCTCTCCCCATTCTCAAATTGGAGTCCCATCGTGATGTTCCCTGCAGAGTTCGCGTCGCAGTTCGCCGTGGGGGCTGTGGCCGGGATCGGCCAGTCATTTGGGCATCGGCTCATTCCCTGGGTCGTGCAATCTTGGCGCTGGCTGACCGGAAGTTCCCCGCAGCCACCCGGCACACTTATCCGTCAGGTGTCGATTGGTGATGTCGCCAAGACTGGCATCCCTTCCGGTCATCGGTTGTACCAGAAGCAGGGCACTGAGTATCGCCAGGTCACGGCTGCTGAGCTGTCGGCTGCGACCCCGCCGACTGAACCGCTGTGGTTGTTCCTGGCAGGTGATGTCTGGCAACCGACCCGGTTCGCAGCCAATGATGCCGTCGGGCAAGCGGAGATCGGTATCGAGCTGTCACCGGAAGCTGGGTTTCACGCCATTCTTCCACCCGGAGGAACGTTCGACCGGCACTGGCTCTCGGCGTTCTTGCAGGGCACGTTTGCAGGGATTGTGAACTCACTCGGTCGGGATGTGCAGACCGGCTTTCTTCAAGGGGATGCACGGGCCATCGCGGCCTGTTCCGAAAAGCTGGACCAATCGCTCCGTCCGAGTGGAGTTCGCTGTCGAGGGATTCGCGGGGTCACGACTTCATTGACCAGTGGGTTGGCCATGACACCGGGGACGGATGAAGCTCGGGAGGCACACCTGAACGACCTGGCCACAGAACTCGCCGAGGTCAAGACACCGCAGGACTGGAACCGCATGGTGGATGGCCTGAAGGCTGCCGGGGTGCCCGTCGATCTGTCGACTGCCGAGAAGCTGGCTGCGATGCAGAACCAAGTCTTGGATCGCCAGTTGCCGCCAACCGAGGGGGTCCGCCAGTTGGCTGAACTGACAGCCGACGCCTTCGCTCGGGCGGGGATCGAGGAGCCCGACCTGCAGCGCTGGCATCTGATCTCTCGGACGCTGGGAGACATTCCAGCGGAGGGAAAAGAGTCCGACGCCGATGCTCCTGCCTCCGTTTCGGTCGCAGTGTCGAAGCGCCCGTCCACATGGTTCGTGTGGAGCCGCGACGAGGTTGATCGCCGCCAACTCTTGTTCACCCGCCGGACCGTCAAGAACTGTCGTACAGCTTGCGAGCAGGGGCTGCTGCACTTACGAGAGATGTCTGCCCTTCGCGATGTGCGAGGCCTGAAGGAGCAACTCACGCTGATCGAGGATCTGCTGGCGACCGTGCCACCGCTCAACCCGTCCCGCTCTGCCATGCGGGTCGAGAAGGAGGTCGCCAGGAGTCTGGTCGCCGCGTATGCGGACGCAGTGAAGACGACCGATCAGCTCGCCACTCAAATCGACCGACTGCTGAAGGCCGATCCGACAAGCAGTACCTGGGATACCGAACTTCAGGGCTGCCGGGAATCCTCCTCCAAGCTCGCCCAAATGGTCCGGGATCGCCGAGCCATTCGCTAACAGTTCCGCCTTCAACACTTCACACTCAATCATCACCACCGCCGAGAAAGGCCATCCCTCATGACCACGCTTCTGAACAACCGCTGGGTTGCCAGCGACGACGAATTCGCCACCCGCATCGAGATCCCGGATGTCCAGGGATTCTTCGCCAAATCGGTCCTCGTCGAGCCGGGCTTTCGGGCTCTGTTCATCGAAAAGGGGCAATCATTGGGCGAGTTGCCGCCGGGGCAGCACACCCTCTCGAACATTATCGACCGGATGAAGTTCTGGACGCAGAAGACCGCCACAGTCATCGTCGCTCGACAGCAGGACGTGCGGCTGGAACTGGTCTGCCCGGAACTCCTGACGAGCGAGTTTCTCGAAGTCGAAGTCACGCTGTCGGTGACCGTGCGACTGGAAGATGTGGCTCTGTTCTTTGCGAATCTGATGGGGTCGAAGTCCACGATCTCGGTGGATGACATCCGCCGTATCGTCACCCCATTCCTCAAGCAATCGCTGTGGGACGCAGTCGGGCGGATGTCGATCAAGGACCTCGTCAGCGATCAGAAGCGGTTCGATATCGAGTCGCTGGCCCCCCAGTCCCTGCAGACCGCACTCACTCGGTACGGGCTGCGGCTCGGGACCGTCGAGACCCTGTCGATCTCCCACCCCGAGTACGACGCCCAGCTGCGCCGCACAGGGCAGCTCTGGTTGCAACGACAAGAGCTGGACTTCGACAAGCAAGCCGCCCAACTCGCCGCCGACAAGCTCTTTGCTCAGATCGAGCAGCAAGAGAAGGCGAACGATCTCGCGGTTCTGGAGGCACAGGTCGCCACCGACCATATGGAGGCCAAGCAGGTCGTTCGCTTGCGACGCATCGCCATCCGCAAGGAGATCCGCGCAGCTGCCCTCGCCAACCAGTTCGATCAGATCAATAGCGAGGAGGAGTTGGGCCGGTTCCTTGAACAGCGCGACAAGGAACGCCTGCTCCGCCAGGACGAGGTCGACGCCCTCAAATCCGCCCTCCGCGACAAGTCCGCCGATCGCGTGTCAGCTCGTGCCCATCTGCTGCGGCGACTTGACCTGGAGCAGTCGGCGGAACTCGATGGTTTGCGGATCGACCTGGACTTCGCCCAGCGGATGAAGGTCCGGCAACACGAAATCACCTTGGCGGACCTCAACGATTCCGATGCCTCCCGGCGGTGGAAGTACGCCCTGCAGAAGCAGTCCGCCGACGCTGAACATCAGCGGGCCGAGGCCCAAAAGGAACTCGAAAGTAGCCTGGCTCTCTCTCGGTTGTCATCGGGAGATCGTCGGACCGAGGAAGCAGAAGAATCGGTCCACAAGCTCCGTCTGCGTCGGGTCGATCGAGAGGACTTGCTCGAAGGTGCGACGCTCAAACAACGCATCACCTTGATGGAGATCGAGACCGACAGCGCCAAGGAACTCGCTCGATTCGAGTCGGACCGCCGCCGCAAAGAACTCGAAGCCGAGTTGAACGAGCGAGAAACCAACGCCCAAAACGACTGGTTTACCAAGGTCAACGAGCAGAACCTCGCCGCGAACAAGACACAGCACGAACTCCTGCTCCAGGCCGAAAAGCAGCGGGCCGATCTCGACCTGCAAAAGTCCGCCAGCCACTCCACCGCCGAACTCGCGAGGATCAAAGCCGAAGGCGACGCCCTCACCGCGAAGATCAACGCCATCAAGGGAGCCTCTGGCTTCGACGTGATGGCGATCGCCCCCGAGGTCGCCGCCCACGCCGCCGATGTCCTCAAGTCCCAAGCGAACGCCACAGCCACCATCGCCTCGGCCACGGCCCAGGCGACCCACTCGCCAGCCACCTCCGCTCGCGAACAAGAACTCCGCGACCAACTCTCCCAATCCCAACGCGACGCTGTCGATCGCGCCACAGCTGCCTATCGCGAGGCCATGCAAGGGCAGCAGGGGATGTTCAACCAGTTCGGCTCCACGATGGAAGCCGTGACTAAGAACCTCGCCCCGGTCGCTCCGCAAGTCATCATCCCCGGCGTCGCTCCCTTCGGCGGGTCTGCTTCCGCCTCCCCGCCGACGAGTGAGCCGAAGCGCGTTGTCCTTTGCCCGAAGTGCCGCTCTGAGAACACCGAAACCGACCGCCGCTGCCATCGCTGCGGCCAGGAGATCTAACACGCATCCTCATCAGCCGCCTCCCTTCCTGCT
>JAYTCW010000219.1:0-7966 GCA_043736295.1 Planctomycetota bacterium
GGGAGATTCACGCAGCCACCTCGATGGAGTTGGAGGCGTTCGTGCATGGGGCGTTGTGCGTGGCCTACTCGGGGCAGTGCCTGACGAGTGAATCGCTCGGTGGACGGAGTGCGAACCGGGGACAATGTGCCCAGGCGTGCCGGCTGCCGTATGAGCTGATCTGCGACGGTGAGGATGTCGACCTCCGCGACCAGAAGTACCTGCTCAGCCCGCAGGATTTGTCGGCGATTGAATACTCGCCGGAGCTGATCGATGCGGGCATTCGGTCGTTCAAGATCGAAGGCCGCCTCAAGACGCCCGAGTACGTGGCCAACATCACGCGGCACTACCGCGAGGCGATCGACACCGCGATGACCGGCCAGCGGGTGATCCTGACCCCGACTGAGAAACGCGAGATGGAGCTGTCGTTCTCGCGCGGGTTCTCGCCGGGTTGGCTGGAAGGGTGCGAGCATAAGCGACTGGTGCCGGGCCTGTCGTCGGCCAAGCGCGGGGTGTTCCTCGGCCAAGTGGTCGGGACCGGACGCGGGACGGTGCGGGTCGAGTTGGCCTCGCCGATCTCGAAGGGGGACGGAGTCGTCTTTGAGGGGGACCGCGTCGCTCAAGAGGAACAAGGCGGCCGCGTCTATAACATGCGGCGGCGGGGGTTGCTGGTCGAGGGACAAATCTCTTCGGGGATCATCGACCTCGAATTTGGGCGAGAGTCGATCGACCTCGAACAGATCACCGTGGGGCAGGGAGTCTGGAAGACGGATGATCCCCAGCTGAACGCGCGGCTGCGAAAGTCTTATACCGGAGCCGACCCGCAGCGGCGGTTGCCGGTCGATTTTGAGGTGCGGGCGGTGGTCGGCGAACCGCTACGAGTCGTGGCGAGGCTTCAGCAGTCTGTTCGGGAGGGCGAGGCTCCTGCCGAGCCGCTACGACGAGAGGACATCGTTCCCGGCTCGCGGCTCAGCAGGAGCTTCGCCCTCCCACGGAACGACGATCTCCCGACAATAACTCGTCCTTTTGCGGAGCAAAAGGCGACACTCCTGACGGCCGAAGCCACGAGCGATCAACCGCTCGAAGCCGCCCGCAAGCACCCGCTCACCGAAGCGGTTCTCCGCGAGCAACTCGCTCGGCTCGGAGCCAGTCCGTATGAGCTGCGCGACCTCAAAGCCGAGATCAGTGGCGAGCCGATGGTGCCGCTGAGCGTGCTGTCCAAGCTGCGGCAGGGGTTGATCGAGGAGCTATTGCGGCAGTCGGGCGAGCCACCGGAACGACGGATCTCCAGTGAGCCGGTCCTCGCGGCGCTGCGTGCCACCCTCCCCCCCCATGAGCGGCAGGCGAACGACCCGGTGCGGCTCTCGCTGCTCTGCCGGTCGCTCAAGCAACTCGATACCGCACTCACTGCCGGAGAGCGAAACCTGCTGGCCGACTTCCAGGAGATCAAGGAGTACGGTCACGCCGTGCTCATGGCACGGCAGGCCAAAGCGAGGTTGCTCATCGCGACCCCGCGCATCCAGAAGCCGGGCGAGATGGGAATCTTCCGCGCCATGACCAAGCCCCAGCCGGACGGGATGCTCGTCCGCAATCTGGCGGGGATGGCGTTCTGTGCCGAGGCGGAGATCCCGTTCGTCGCCGACTACTCACTCAATGTGACCAATGAACTCACTGCTCAGTTCTTGATCGACCAGGGGGCCAGTTGGCTGACCGCGTCGTATGATCTCAACCGCGAACAACTGTTGGAACTGGTCGAAGCCGTCCCACCGCAGTGGTTGGAGGTCGTGATTCACCAGCACATGCCGATGTTCCACATGGAGCACTGCGTGTTCTGCGCGGTCCTCTCCCCCGGCACCAACAAGACCAACTGCGGTCGCCCGTGCGACCGGCATGAGGTTCAATTGCGAGACCGAGTCGGCATGGAACACCCGCTCAAGGCTGATGTCGGCTGTCGCAACACCCTGTACAACGCGACTCCACAGAGTTCCGCCGAGGTCGTCACGGACCTGATCCAGCGGGGCATCCGCCAGTTCCGCATCGAGTTCCTCAACGACAGCCCCAGCGAGATGCGGCAGGTCATTCGCAGCTACCGCGAACTGCTCGCTGGGCGGACCACCGGGCAGGAGGTGTGGACCACCTTGGAGGCGATGAACCGCGTCGGAGTCACGCGCGGGACTCTGGAAGAGCGGCGGAATCCTCTGGCGATTCTGTAAGTGTCAATAGTTTTAAGAACGAAAAAAGCCCACCGGTTGCGACCGGTGGGCTTTGAAATGAGAACTCAATATTCGCCACTGGGTTAGAACCGCTTCTCTACACCGAAGGTCCAGCGGGTGGTCCACCACGTCTCACGACTGGGGCGGATGCTCGGGACTTGGGGGAAGCCACGCCAGTCGATCGACTCCCCGGCTCTGGCGACATTTCCCACCACGGTGGCAGTCCAACCGAGACGGAACACCGTGTTGTCGATTCCGGGCAAACGGCGGACCAGAGGTATCATCTCCAGAATCTTCATCTCGGCCATGATGGTTTGCTCGAACAGCGGCGAGATGTGGGTGATCGTGCGATTACTTTCAAAGCGGGCATCCGAAGCCAGCATGTCCAGTCCGTTGCCGAATATCAGCAGCCCCTGCTGGTCCCCGATGTTATTGCCGAACTGATGGTAGTCTTCCTGGTTCCCCATCACACCCACAAGGGACTGTCCCCACATTTTGAACTCGTCGCCATCGCCCAAGTCGTAGCGGAATCCGGCTTGGGGACCGGCCAGCTGAGTTTGCACTGTGTTATTGAGAGTGGCCTCATACAGGTCGTAGTTCGCCGCGATGGTATTCGTATCGGGACGGAAAGTCGCCGCTTGCGTGGTGCCTCCACCCCCACCTCCGCCCCCGCCCCCGCCCCCGGTCACTTGAGAGTCCGTGAGTTCATATCCGAAACCGCTATCGATCCCGCGGAAGGCGAATTGCTCGTTGATCTTCATGTACCGCCCACCAACCAACGGACGCAGCTTGAAGGCTTCCCGTTGCACGATCGGGGTCATGAAGAAGTTCGTGTCGCCGCCGATGGCTGTCGATTTGACATCGTAGTGAAAGAGCAGATCGTATTTCGTGGTTCCCAGGTTGGCGGCTCCTAAGTCAATCAATTGCCGTCCCCAATTCAGCGGGATCGCTCCGTTCTGGGTAAAGAGCAGACTGCCATCGAGGGAGGAAATTATCGCTTGGGTAATCGGAATCCCATTGATGCTGTCCTGCCCCATCGTGAAGTCGAGTGTGCTGGATCCGGTCCAGAAACCGCTCATGGAGAGTCCGGAGCCGTCCTCGTTGAAGAACCCCCAGCGACCTTCGAGTCCGGTACTGCGATAATTGGCGAAGACGCTCAGGTCTCGAATCGGAAACAAGTTATTATCGACCTGGATTGAGCCCGCGATCGCTCCATCGATCCCGATCAGCATGGGATAGGGGATAACACGTGGATCGATGACGACCCGGCTGACCGGTTGCGTACTTCCCCCACCCCCTCCCCCACCGCCCGTGCCCGTTCCCGGTGTGGCTCCCACGTCATAGGTGGGGATCACATACCCGACCAACCCACCCGTGACTTCATCGCGGGGGATATACTCCGATCCCAGGTGACGTTCACCGGGATTCACGATCTTATTCTTCGTGACATCCAATGAGAAGAAGAACTGGCGGTTCTGGTTCATGATCCGTTCGAACCAGAGTCCGTTATTATCACGGAAGGTCTGGTCAAACCCGACGTTTCCCATCCCATAGGGAGAGATCGCCGGGTACGGCTGATAGCCTTGGGGAACTCCCCGGGGGTACAGCACCCCGGGATCGTTCGCTCCATAGGCCGGCTGGAACATCGGCTGACCCCCGCCGGGACCGCCTGGACCTTGAGCCAGAACAGGCCCAGCTGTCACAGTCAGCACCAGAGAGCTGGCCAGATTTTTCAACCAATGAGGGAACCGCATCAGAGCGTCCTTGCCATCGAGTTGCCGACAACGTCGGCTGAATGCGTCCGGGACAGGAACGGAGACATCACTGTCTCCGCATGATTCTCCCTCGCGCCGCCCGTAAAGACTGGCGCAACGGGATAGTCCTGCGGTAGGTATCGGTTCGGCCAGTTGGCAAACTGTAGGGGTTGTTCCGAAGACTCCGGTTTTGCCGAGAAATCGGTCGGCGGATACTGCCGATGAGAGGGGTTGTCGCGGTCAGCGATCAGCAGTCAGCGATCAGCCAGAGGAACGAGTCAGGCAATCGTTATGGGAGGGGATAAAAACCCCGGAGGACGGCCTGGAAAGGCCATCTCACGGAGAATTCATTTTCACCCACTCGCCTGACGATCACTCTGCCCCATCCGACGGGCGATGGCCCAGATTCCCGACTCGCAGAAATACCACCAGCAGTGCCGCACAGAGGCAAAATCCATTCGTTCCCGCGAGGAGAAATGGCCCGAGGTCACTCCAGCGACCGGGTGCAAAGAATGCGTATAGACAGATCAGGTAAGCACATCCAAACGCCCCCAGACCAGACGCGACTGCTCCCAGGAGCAATGCAAGATCTGCCAGGGGCGAGTATTCCCAACCGCCAGAACTGTTCGCCTTTGGTGGCTTCAGACAATCGTGCCCGCAATGGGGACACTCAATCGTGAGGTCAGGCACTGCTTGGCCACACTTTATACAGAACGCCATGCTCATTCTCCAACATATCCGGGATGTCGAACGATTCAAGCGGCTGGGATTGCGGCATCTAAGAATGTCGTCTTTCGCTCCGCGAAAGAACGTTCTTTCGCGGAACGAAAGACGACATTCCTAACGGTCAGATTGACCTCGCCAGCGTAACCAATGGTCCGCGATCACAATCGCCACCATCGCCTCCGCCATCGGTACAAATCGTGGCAGCAGGCAGGGGTCGTGGCGGCCCTTCGTCTTGATCGTGGCGGGGAGACCGTCACTCGATACGGTCTCTTGCTCGATGGGCAGGCTGCTCGTGGGCTTCACGGCTGCCCGGAGCAGGATCGGCATCCCGGTCGTGATCCCACCCAGCATGCCGCCGTGGCGATTGGTCTTGGTGACGATTCCCGCTTGACCTGTCGGCTTCCAACCCAAGGTGAAGATGTCGTTGTGCTCGCTCCCCCGCATCGTCGCACAGCCGAAGCCGATGCCGTACTCGACGCCCAGCACGGCGGGCAATGAGAACAGCGCCTTCGCGAGGTCGGCCTTGATCTTGTCGAACACTGGCTCGCCGAGCCCCGCCGGGACATTCACCGCCACGATCTCCGCCACGCCGCCGATCGAGTCCCCCTGCTTCCGGACCTCTTCGATCCGCTCAATCATCCGGTCCCCAGCCGCCATGTCGGGGCAGCGGATAATGTTCGGAGAACCGTCGGGTCGTTGCTCGATGTCATTGAGTGTCAGTAATTCGGGCGACGCAATCGTAGCCCGGATATCACCGACTTGGGTCACATACCCCAGAACCAGCCCGTCGAACGCCTGGGCAATCAGCTTCTTGGCCACGACCCCGGCTGCGACGCGAGCCGTCGTCTCGCGGGCACTCGACCGGCCCCCTCCGCGATAGTCGCGGAAGCCGTACTTGGCGTCGAAGCTGTAGTCGGCATGGCCGGGCCGGTAGAGGTCTTTGATCTCGCTGTAGTCCTTACTCCGCTGATCGGTGTTGCGGATCAGAATCGCCAGACTGGTCCCGGTGGTGCGGCCCTCGAACACTCCCGCGAGTATCTCCGGCACGTCGGCCTCGTCTCGCTGAGTCGTAATGTGACTCTGCCCCGGCCTGCGCCGATTCATGTCGACGAGCAGATCGTCCACCGTCAGCGGAATTCCCGAGGGAACCCCGTCAATAATGACCACATTCCCCGGCCCGTGGCTTTCGCCAGCCGTGGTAATGCGGAACGCCTGTCCAAATGAGTTTCCAGCCATTCGCTGATTGTAATGATCTGGGGGCTCGGCTGTCAGCGGTCCGTAGATTGCTGAGGAGGAATGGTGTGTGCATCAGTATTGTGAGCAGCCCGCGACTTCTGCCCCCTCACCCCACTGGCGGTGGGACTTTCCGTGAGGACATGGCTGTGGGGAGAGGGCCGGGGTGAGGAGCCAAGGGCGAGCGGCGTGGCCCCCTCACCCCAACCCTGGCCCCCACATTGGAGTCCTCACTGAATTCCGTGCCGATTGTGGGGGTGAGGGGGCAGGATTTCACAGCTGCCGATTTTTGTGTTGCACACACAGAGAGGAGTGGGCCACCGTTGAAGTGCCGAGGGAGTCTGTTCGGTGAATTCGATCTGCTAAGATACCGCCTTGGCCTCAGCTCGATTCCACCCCACTCGCCACGATCACCATCATGCCGCTGACGATCACCGACCTCTCTGTTCATGACATCCGGTTCCCGACCTCGAAGCACCTCGACGGGTCGGACGCGATGAACCCCGACCCGGACTACTCGGCAGCGTACTGCGTGCTACACACAAATGACGCCAGCCTCGCCGGACACGGATTGACGTTCACCATCGGGCGGGGGAACGATCTCTGCTGCCACGCGATCCAGGCACTGCGGCCATTGATCGTTGGCCAGTCGCTCGACTCGATCACTGCCGATATGGGCAAGTTCTGGCGGCACATTACCGGGGATAGTCAACTCCGCTGGGTCGGCCCGGAGAAGGGGGTCATCCACCTCGCCACAGCGTCCGTGGTCAACGCGGTGTGGGACTTGTGGGCCAAGGTCGCGAAGAAGCCACTGTGGCGGTTGCTGGCGGACATGACACCCGAGCAACTCGTGAAGTGCATCGACTTCCGGTACATCACCGATGCTCTGACGCCGGATGAAGCTCTCGCAATCCTCCGTCGTTGGGAGCCGACACGAGCGGAGCGGATTGCCCACCTCGAACGCGAGGGGTTCCCGGCCTACACGACCTCAGCCGGGTGGCTCGGGTATTCGGATGACAAGCTGCGAGACTTGTGTCGCCAGGGGATGGCCGAGGGGTGGAGTTGCTTCAAGATCAAGGTCGGGCGCGACCTGCAAGATGACATTCGCCGCTGCCGCATCATCCGCGAGGAGATCGGCTGGGACCGGCGGATGATGGTCGACGCCAACCAGGTGTGGGACGTGCCGCAGGCGATCGAATGGATGAAACACCTCGCTCCGTACAAGCCGTGGTTCATCGAAGAACCGACCAGCCCGGACGATGTCCTCGGTCATGCAGCCATCGCTAAGGCCGTCGCCCCGATCCTCGTCGCCACCGGGGAACACTGCGCGAACCGCGTGATGTTCAAGCAGTTCCTGCAAGCCGGAGCGATCGGCATTTGCCAGATTGACAGTTGCCGTATCGGCGGGGTGAACGAGATCCTGGCCGTGATCCTGATGGCCGCCAAGTTCGGCGTCCCGGTCTGCCCGCATGCGGGCGGGGTCGGGCTGTGCGAGTATGTGCAGCACTTGTCGATGTTCGATTACGTGTGCGTCAGTGGCACAATGGAGGATCGCCTGACCGAACACGCGGGCCACCTGCACGAGCACTTCAAGACCCCGATCGTGATGAAGAACGGCCGCTACATGCCGCCGACCGCTGCCGGATACAGCATCGAGATGTGGCCAGAATCGATCGAGCGGTACACGTATCCAGGCGGAGCCGAGTGGAGTGTTCGTTGATCATTATGTGGCCATCTGATCGCTGCATCACTGTCCAGACCGTGGAAATCTCAGTAAGCAGCCTTGTCGAGTTTGCGTCAGAGTTGGAGAATCAACGGGGCGGTGCTCAATCTGTTTCCCCGCCCTCCGTGGAGTTTCGTCGATGTCACAACTACTCGATCAAGCGGTCGTGGAAGCCCGTAAGCTTTCGGACATTGAGCAGGACGCCATTGCCGCGATCATTCTGGAGGAGATCCGGGACGACCAGCGGTGGGAGAAATCGCTGACTAGCTCACCCGGCAAGTTGGCCGCCTTGGTGGCCCGAGCTGAGGCCCAAGTGCGAGCGGGCCAGTGCCAGACAG
>JAYTCW010000220.1:0-6475 GCA_043736295.1 Planctomycetota bacterium
ATTGCCTTCTACAACGAACAGGTTGCGGGCTTCACCAAAGTTAGCAGCGGCAAGCTCAAAGCCGAACTTCCCGAGTTGGCAGAGAGCTTCATGGATACAGACGCTAAGAAGATCTCTTGGTCAGGCGGGTTGGTTACTGCCCTGACGAAGCTCAATCAGCATAGCTTCCGCACAGATGCGTTTCGCCGGGGCATCTACCGACCGTATTGCAAGCAATGGGCTTACTTCGACAGGCATCTAAATGAAAGGGTGTATCTGACGCCGACGTTATTCCCGAAGGCCGGTCTTGAAAACCTCGCCATCTGCGTCACCTCCGCTGGCAATCGCATTGAGTTTTCCGCGATAATGTGCGACGCACTACCCGACTTGCACATGGTGGACAACAACGGAGCCAGCCAGTGCTTTCCTTTGTATCTCTACGAACCGGACGAACCACAAAAGGGCAAGCTCATTAGCACGCCACAGGACGGCGAGTTGGTGGACGGCTACCGTCGGCGGAGCGCGATCACGGCTGCCACCCTCGCCGATTTCCGCACCGCCTACGCAGCGAAGATCACTCAGGAAGACATCTTCTACTACGTCTACGGCGTGCTGCATTCACCGGAGTATCGGACCCGATTCGCAAGCGACCTGAAGAAGATGTTGCCCCGCATTCCCTTCACTCAGAAGACAGCGGACTTCTGGAAGTTCAGCCAAGCGGGCCGCGACCTCGCCCGCTGGCATCTGAACTACGAAACCGTCGAGCCGTATCCCGTGGCCGAACACTCCAGCATCATGGCCTTCGATCCGGCCACACACTTCCTCGTGCAAAAGATGGCGTTCAGTCGCAAGAACAAGGCGATCGACAAGACGACCATCCTCTACAACAGCCACATCACGCTGTCCGGCATCCCCTTGGAAGCCTACGGATACGTCGTCAACGGCAAGCCCGCCATCGAATGGATCATGGAGCGCTACCAAATCACCGTGGACAAGGACAGCGGCATCCGCAACGACCCCAACGACTGGTCCCGCGAGCACAACCAATCCCGCTACATCCTCGATCTCATCAAGCGAGTGGTCCGGGTGAGCCTGGAAACGATCAAGATCGTCGATTCGTTGCCAGCACTCAAAGAAAGGAAGACGCCGGGGTGACTGAACGTCGATTGCCTTTCTCCACCACCGGCCCGCCGACGAAGACGCAGCAAACGCTCATCAAGGCCGAACCGGACGCAGACGACAGCGAAGACTAGCCACCCGCCAAGGGCTAAGGGCTAAGGGCTAAGGGCTAAGGGTCAGGGTAAGGTCCAAGGCAAACAGAAAGCCCCCAAGAAGCCCGCCCCCTCATCGAAATCCAAAGCAGCCACCAAAGCCGACTGGCCCGCCACCCACCCCGAACGCATCCGCGCCGTCCGCCAAGCCCTAACCACTCACGCCAAACCCGCCACAGCTGCTGACATCGCCGCCCAATTCAGCTGGGCCAACAAGGCGAACGTCGCCGAACTCCTGGAAACCCTGGTCGCCGTAGGGCAAGCCCGCGTCACTCCCGGCGGAGAGTATGCCCCGTGATCTGGGGCAACTGATTTCAATCGAAGTTCACTCCGGCGACTGGCAACGCAGCATCACCTCGCCACGGCGGTATTCGGCGATGAGTGATTGTTCGGTCGACCAGAACTCATCAAGTGATTCCATCTGCCTTGTGACGAACGATCCCACATCAAGGGCCAGCTGCTTCCGCGTCTCGCTCGACACGGCAGCCGCAATCTCTGCCCGTGAAGGGTGAGAGCCGGAGAGCTTCACAGTGCGCAGAGTCCGCTTCCCGCTGGTCGAGGCGCTCCCTGCGGGAAGGAACAACGATCCGTTGTGATAGTCGACCGCGAACGCAATCACGCCGGGGACAAGGAATAGAACCAGCCCAATGGCATCCATCCCGGCCACGGTCCAATCAATGCCGCCCGTCCGTGACTGTCCCCGACGTTCGGGATACATCAACGTCCCACAACCCGCCGACGCAGCTGCCAGCCAGCCGACAATCAACCCTTAGAAACCTTCGACGGCTCAACACCGTGCGACGTGCGACATCATCCATGATCGTCATCCCTGACTAGCCCGAACCTGCGGTACACGGGGAGCCTACTCGATGATCTTCACTGCGCCCTATCGAGGATTCCGTGAGCCGATGAGAGAGGGGCAGGAAGTGCTGAATCGTCACCACAAGAGAGATCACTGAAACCCGATGGCCAGCCACCCTCTCCGCACGCATCCGCGCCGCCCGCCAAGCCCTGACCACTTCCCCCAAACCCACCACAGCTGCCGACATCGCGGGTCAGTTCTGCCGGGCCACCAAACGCACGTCGCAGCCTCCTTCGAAACCCCGGTGATTTCACCCGCGAGGCTGTCCGGGACGACAATCTGACGAGAGCGCTGCCACTGCCGAGACGACATTCATGAGTCGACTGGCCAGCCGTTCTCACGCCCTATGCAGAAATTCGCCGGTAAACACATCAAATCGCGGTGTATTTCACGATTCACAAGGGAAAACACTGACCATTCGTTAAATCGGTGAAGTGACTGGCCAAGAGCGAAATTTTAGGTACGGTGGGAAAGGCGACACGGAATGACCTCGCCTGTCCACGAATGTGCCTCGACGACACGGTGACATGAGGAGTGGGTGGCCAGAACTTAAAGTCGCAACGGAAGTAAGTGGTTCCCCCAGGAAGGGGGAAATTCTGGGATGTTCTCAACGGCGAGCAGGAACGCTCTCCGGGGATACTGCAAGGGAGTCTGCATATGACCATGGATTTGGAATTACGGGAAGAAGAGATGCAGCGGATCGAAGCAATGTCAGACGCAAACACTCGCAATCTCTGGCTCTTCGATTTCAGGACCACGATGGTGGAGGCCGATGTCTATATGAGAAAGTACCGCCCGGACCCTGATGATGGCTGTAATGGCACGATCCCCAAGGGCCAGCGACTCTTACTCGCGATTCTCTTCTGGAAAATGTATCCATGGATGTTGCGCAGTAGCCTGGATAGATACTGGTTGAAGTATCCCGAATTGGAACATGAATATAGTTTTTCAGAGATTGATTTCTCTAACGTCTATAACCGAGTTTGCGTGTATTTGATGCACGTCGCTGACTTGGAAGGCTTTAACAGCACGGCGATCTCAGTTGCAGGAAGGATTTGCCATGAGATAGTCAAGAATCGACGCGATCGCCAACGACTCTGGGGAGATGACTATTCCCCTGGGTATTGGCCCGAATGTCATCCTGATTTGCTGAATGTGCGTCCCGACCACTGCCAGTCCATACTGAGTGGCGCTGCAGAAATCGACCGGCTAAGCTTACGTATGATGCAATGGTTATCGCAGCAGAGCGATGCTGATTCAATGCAGGACTCTCTGCCGCTTCTGATAAAGCTCCCGAAAGACACTGTGACGAGTCCCATCGCCTCCAGTATCGAGCCGCCTGTCGAACCGGAGATCGTGTTTCGCAAGGTTGGCGACGGCGATGTCTACTTCATCAAGGGCTTCGGGGAGCAAGGCCATGTCTCGGCAAGTCGAGCGAAGGGACTCCATGACCTGTATCGGCTCGTTCAAACGCCGGGCGTTGCCGTGCCGATGTTGGAGATCGACGCCGGACCGGGAGTGAAGCAAGGCGCAGGGGACGGGCGAAGTCGTCAACCCGTGGCCGATGGTGAGACGATGAAGCAACTCGCTGCCAAGCGGAAGCAACTCAAAAGCGACATTGAAGCTGCCGAGAGCGACATGGAACGGAACGAACTGAAAGCAGAACTCGTCAAGCTTGAAGAGTCTGCGAAGGGAATGACGGGACTCAAGGGGAAATCCCGCGACCTCAACAATCCGCTCAACAATCTGCGACCGAAAATTCTTGGAAGGAAGGCGACGGCTATCGCTCAGATTCGTAAATGGAACATGCCGACGCTCGCCGATCACTTCGAATTGACCGTGACAACTGAGGCTGGTTGTGTGATCTACTCGCCCGGAGACCCGAATCTCAGTTGGGACACGTCAGACAAGAAGTAAGACCAGAACTTACAAAGTAAGACCGAAAATTACGCCATATCCAGTGAAGGGCGAGCGACGCCTGTAGTCGCCGCCGAACGACTCTCGTTCCACTGGAGAATGTGCCATGAATGAAACTGCCGTAAGTCCCCCGCTGGACTCCCCCGCGACGTTGATCGATGTGGGGCAAGTTGCGTCCCTGATGCGTTGCTCGCCGCGGACTGTCTACCGGCTGTCCGATGCGGGCCGAATGCCCGCCCCCGTCCGGCTCGGCTCGCTGGTCCGCTGGCGACGGGGGGACGTGGAAGCCTGGATCGCTGGCGGCTGCAAGGCGGTCCGCAGCGTCACCGGCAAGCGGGACGGGTGATTGTCACCCCAACTGGTGATCGAAGACTGGGTCGCTGGCGGTTGCCCCGTCAGCCGGTCCCCTCAGCGTGCGTCCCGATAGTCCACTATGAAAATGAGCGGTCGAGTCGTGCTACCGACTCGCCGCTCCACACACCGAAAGCAACGTCATGATAACCCAACATTGGGGTGGGGAAACCCCGCGCCCCCAGAATCCACGGAATGAGTTCGAGTCCCTCACGAACCTTCCATCCAGCCGCTCGGCGGGATCTCTCGGGACTCCTCCCGATGACACCGAGTCCGCCGATGCTGGTCCCGATCGGACTCCGGTCAGAAAACGGATGCCGTTGGCGGGCGGGTGGGTCAAGCTCTCTCGGTTTTGGCTCGGCCATCATTTGCTTCAGAACGCCTGGCTGTGTCGGCTCTACGTCTGGTGTCTGCTCCGAGCGAACTATCAGCCCGGATTGGCGTTCGGTCATCAACTGGCTGCGGGGCAGTTTTTCTGCGGTCGCAAGATCGGTGCGGAAGAACTGGCAGTCAGCGAAAGCCGATTTCGGCGAGGTATGGATTCTCTGGAGAAACAGCGGCTGATTTCGAGAAGTCGGACGAGCCACGGGACCATCGTCACTCTCCGTCGCTGGAGGCGCGATCCGGGAGATGACTCCATTTCGGAGACTGTTGCCAATGGTCAGGGGTTTGTGAAACTCTATCGCAGCCTCCTGGACAGCGACCTGATCTTGGAAGATGAGCCGCTCCGGGTCTACATCTGGGCGCTGTTGAAAGCGGGCTTCACTCACCGCGAAGAACAGGGGCAACACCTCGACCCCGGCGAGTTCCTGACCGGGGAGCGGATCAGCGCCTCTCAACTGGGGGTGTCTCCGTCCCAGTTCAAGACCCAGTTGCAAGAACTGGCCGAGCGGGGTTGGATCACGCTCCGCCCCACGCGCGGATGGACGATCATCACCGTTGTCGACTGGGAGATTGAACAATCCACGCCCTTCAGTCGTGAGCCATCAACCGACCAGCCTACGAACCAGCCAGCGACCGTTCAGCGCCCCGCTGTTGAACCAACCAGCGAACACAAGAGAAGAAGGCGAAGCATCCAAGAATTCAAGACTGAAAAGAACTCCACCTCCCCCAGCCCCTCCCCTGCCGTCGCGGACTCTGGCAGCGATCAAAGCATTCCAGAGGTGGTGGTGGGGGAATTGGAACGAATCCTGGAGAGGCTGACGCCCCTGGTCGATGTCGACCCGCAGGGTCTGGCCCGAACCGCTCTGGGAATCCATCCGGCAGACCGGATTCATCGGATGATCGACCATTTCCACAAGTGGCAGCCCTCTTGGGGGGCGGGAGCCTTGGTGAATCGCCTGAAGAACGAACTGGACGATCCAGAACGGGGCTGGCCCCCCAAGGATCCCAAGGTCGAGGCCAAGCTCAAACAGGAAGCGGACAAGAAGCGGGAAGCGGACCGACTGGACAGGGAGCGGCAGCAAAAGTCTGAGGAGCATGATGCCCTGGCCAAGGTGTACAACGCAAAACTAGCAGCCCTGGAGCCTGCATTCGGGGCGAGAGTGGATGCCCTCACGTCGGAGGAGATCGCTGACATCGCCAAACGGGATTTCATCGTTCGGCAGGCACTCAAGGCCAATCCCCGTCCACGGAATGCACTGCTGACGGCACTCTCCACCCAGGACGGGCATTCGAAACAAATGCCCACCGCCCCGGAGTTGGCCCCAGCGTTCCCCCCTGGCGAGGCATGACCTCGCCAAGCCCTCGATGCCCCGCTGTGCCTCACGACTGCGAAAGAAAACCCAGCGAATCACCGACTCCCGTGGCGGAACAGGACATTCGGGAATCGAGATTCCTAGGAAATCACCTCACGAAACACGGTGAACGGGACATAGGACATTCCCGGAAACTCACTTCCACAGCCTGGATTCCTACATTTCTCACGACGAACGGGACATAGGGCATTGGATTTTTTGTCTCGAACCAGCCATGAGTCCTCGCATCGGTCACTGACGAGCGAATGCCAAACCAAATCCCAAAAATGCCAAATCGGTGTATTTCACAGATTTGGCTCAGAACACAGGTCCGGAGGCACAAAAAGCCAAAATGCCAA
>JAYTCW010000221.1:0-19193 GCA_043736295.1 Planctomycetota bacterium
CTTCTGAGCTGCCCTCGATTCGAGGAACGAAATCATGGCGACATACCAATACGAAGCGATGGACAACTCGGGCCTGGAGGTCAAAGACTCCATTGACGCAGCGTCCGAGGCCGAAGCTCAAACGAAGATCCGCGAAAAGGGGTTCTTCGTCACCAAGATCACCGAGAAGAGCAAGGGCAAGAAAAAGGACAAAGACAAGCCCAAGGAGATCAAAGGCCCGCGCAAGAAGAAGGGTTTTTCGTTTGGCGGCGTCAAGCCGAAACAGCTCTGCACGTTCACGCGGCAGCTCTCCACGCTCCAGGACGCCGGGCTGCCGATCCTCCGCAGCCTCCGCATCCTGGAGACCCAGGCTAAGCCCGGCCCGCTCAAGAACTCACTCATCGGCGTCATCGAAGATGTCGAGTCCGGTAACACCCTCTCCGAAGCCATGTCTAAGCAGCCCAAAGCCTTCGACAACCTCTACGTGAACATGGTTAAGGCCGGGGAAGCCGGCGGTGCCCTGGAAGTCATTCTCCAGCGCCTGGCCGAGTTCAAAGAGAAGTCCCAAAGCCTCAAACGCAAGGTCCAGGGGGCCATGATCTACCCCGCAGCTGTGCTGTTGGTGGCCGGTGTGATCGTGGGCGGGATCATGTACTTCATCATCCCGAAGTTTAAAACGATCTTCGAGGGTTTCGAGGTCGAGTTGCCTGAGATCACCGTTCTGCTCATCAACATGAGCAACGCGGTGGTGTCGTACTGGTATCTGATTCCGACGATCCCGATCGGTATGGTCTTGATTATCAAGATCATCAAAAAGAACAAAACGGGGGCCTATATCATGGATCGCATGGCCCTCAAAGTTCCCTTATTGGGGGCGATCATCTCCAAATCGACGGTGGCTAGAACCTCGCGAACTTTGGGAACGCTGATCGCCTCGGGCGTGCCGATTCTGGAAGCCCTGGCCATCGCCCGCGATACAGCGGGGAACGAAGTCTTTCGCAAGGCGTTCGAGCATATCCAGTCGTCGATCCGCGAAGGCGAAACGATGGCGGTGCCGCTCAAGGAGACCCGCATTACCGACGACATGGTGGTGAACATGGTCGACGTGGGTGAGGAGACCGGGGCCCTCGACAACATGCTCTACAAGGTCGCCGACGTGTACGAGGAAGAAGTCACCGTCCTGATCGAAGGCTTGGTGAACTTGCTCGAGCCGATCATGACCGTTGTTCTGGGCATCATCGTCGGATTCATCGTCATCGCGCTGTTCCTGCCCCTGGTCAAACTCCTCAACGAGCTGTCGTAGGAAGAGACGAGAGACGAGAGACAAGAGCCAGAAGTCTGTCTCTCGTCTCTCGTGTGTGCATCACAAAAGTAGGCAGCGGTGCGATTCTGCCCCCTCTCCCCCACAATCGGCACGGCATTCAAAGAGGACTCCACTGTGGGGGAGAGGGTTGGGGTGAGGGGGCCACATCGCTCTAAGCCCCTCACCCCGGCCCTCTCCCCACAGCCACCTCCTCCCCGAAAGTCACGCAGACAGTGGGGAGAGGGGGCGGAAAAACGCCACTGCCGACAATTCTGAAGCACACACTCGTCTCTCCGCAATTTCCGGCTCGCTGGCACAAGAGGTGCGTTCTCTTCTGGGGAGACCGGGAACGGTTCGCGAAACGAGGCAAACCGCCTCACGACACTCCTCCCCTTCCCGCAGAGTTCGGCACCATCAGTTCACAAGTGCTGCAAAACGCCACACCCCTCAGTCAACCGGTCACTCACTCGCAGCTGCCTTTGGAGTCCCATCATGCAATCCGTCAGTCAGCGGCTCATCCGGAAGACTCCGATTGTCTCCTCGCCTGCGAAACCATCGCGACCGAATCGCGGGGCGTTCTCGCTGATCGAGTTGATGATCGTCATCACGATCATCGCCATTCTGATGTCGCTGTTGCTGGTCGGCGTGCGCGGGGCGATGGGCACCGCACGCAATGCAACGGTGACGGTGGAATTCAAGAACATCGAAAAGGGGATCGCTGATTTCAAGGCTAAGTTCGGGGCGGAACCGCCGAGTCGCATCTTACTCTGTGAAGATGTGAACGACTGGACGACACCGACAGGCACGTATCCGGATGGATTCTCGGCAGTAGACATTTCTCGCTCTCGGGCATTGCTACGCCAGATTTGGCCAGATTTCGATTTGGTGGCCGCAGCGGACAACTCAGATGACAGGGATATTAACGGCGATGGAGATGACGATGACTTCATCGGACTGACCGGAGCGGAGTGCTTGGTGTTCTTCCTCGGTGGTGTACCGGAACAGACCGGGAATACTGAAACGCCTTGGGAACTGCAGGGGTTTTCAGCAAATCCCGAAAGCCCATTCTCGCGAGGTGGGGCACGTGTGGGGCCGTTCCACGACTTCGATGCTGGTCGGTTGAGGAATCTCTCTGAGGACTCCGCGAATCCTGTGAGTATGCCTGAGTATCTGGACTCACTCCCTGGCCAGCGAAGTCCCATCCTCTATGCGAGTAGCTACGGCGGCAAGGGGTATCGGAACGCAGACTTGTGGCTGGATGTACCCCCCGGCCCCGGCCCAGTCCCGGTCACCTACAATGCCTATAACCGATATGCGACTGTTCCTACGGGATTCGCATGGTACTACCGTCGCTATACGGGGGGGGCTCCCGCGACAGTGGCAGCCTTCACCGACGCTCCAGCCTTCAATCCGAAGACGTTTCAGTTGATTTCGCCCGGTTCCGATGGGGAATACGGCTTGGGTGGCATGCTCAATACGGGCATGGAGTTGGGGGAGGCGATTCGTAAGGAACCGACTCCTGCTCCTTGGAGTCCTCCAACTACTTACGACAACAGCGCTCGTGCTTACGAGCGGGACAACATCACCAACTTCAAGGGTGGCACAATCAACTAAGCCGGTGCGGACCGGCAACTGCCGGTCCCAGACCAATCACCGACTCGGGAGCCTGCCTCATGCGAACACGAACCTCCACCTTCGGAATACGCCACCCGCGAGCGGGCTTCTCACTCGTGGAGATGCTGGTCGTGCTGGCGATCATCGCGCTGCTCTCGTCGATCTCGTTCGTCGTCCTGGGCAAAACCGGCGAAGCCGCCCGCGAAGCTGCGACGAAGACCTCGATCAAGATTCTGTCCGGAGCATTACGCGAGCGCGTGGATGGTTTTCATGAACTGACTGCCAGTGCCAGCCAAATCGATCCCGAACTCCCCCCTCGGACCAACAATCGAGTGTTTCGCGACCAGGTCACGACATTTCGGAGATGGTATTACAACGATCACCTCCCTCTGACGATGCCTCCTTTCACACCTCAGCCTCAACCTTCGGAGCCGGCCTCAGAGGCTTTTGTTCGCAAGGCCATGTTCAAATCGTTGTTTCCTCAGCGAGAGGAAGACCTCTGGGGCTACAATGGAATCTCGAACAACGGACAGCTTGACGACTCTCCCATGTTGGCTCGAATGTACCCCTCTGGCACTCTGGACCCTGACAGCTGGAAAGGGCGAAATACCGCAACCCCCGAGGCAGACAGTTCGGAGTTGTTGTACTTAGTCCTGACGGAAGGCGATGTCTTTGGTCTCCCGCCCTCGGAAATTGGTGGTATCGACCAGAACCTGATCGGCGACACCGATGGCGATAGTAATCTGGAGTTCTTGGACGGCTGGGGGAAGCCGCTGCAGTTCTACAACTGGCCGACTCGATTGATCAAAGATAACGGAGTCGCCTACACGGGGACCGTCACTGTGAGTGGGACTAGCTATCCCACAGCCTCGTTGCTGATCTCCAATCTGCCGACAGCTGGAGGTGTTGCATCTGGTGTCGTTGCCACGTCAACTTCCGGTCGTAATCGCATCGACCGCGACCCCGAAGATCCCACGCGAAGGCTCTCTTCAGAACCGCTGATTACTGGAGCCGGGACATTCACCATGCGGACTCTGCCTGGGGCAGGCACGCTCATCACCGCGTATGGTTTCCAGCCAGCTTGGTATCATGATCTCAACACAGCCACCACGCCCCTCGTTGTTTCTGCGGGGCCGGATGGGACACTCGGCCTGTACCTCCCGACAGCAAACACATTCAATGGCACGACCGGATCGCCAAATGATGGGATCGATCGCCTGGCCCGAGTGATCGCCACCGCCGAAGCCTGTCAGGCACTCGGCGACAACCTCACCAATCAGCAGCGAGGGCCACAATAATGCTCAGACTGCATGACACATCGAAGAAGCTGCGGACTCCCTCGGCACATTCTGTGAGCGGCACGGCGCTAGCCGCCGGTTCCCCTCACCGTATGCAGGCCCAAGAACCGGCGGCTAGCGCCTTGCCGCTCAGGAACTGGGGGGCGAATGCTTCCATCGGGGCCACTCGGCGAGCGGGCTTCTCGCTCATCGAGATGCTGGTGTCGATTGCGATCTTCGTCATCCTGGCGACGTTGGCTCTGTCCGCATTCCGCGACAGCAAGCATGACAAGGTGGCCTCCGCCTCGCGCCAGATTTTTGCCTCGATTGGCGGCGCTCGCAGCCGGGCCTCCAAGGCTGTCGAACCTCGCGGAGTCCGGCTCCAGCAGAGCAAGCTCGACTACCGCCTCATCTCCAGCGTTCAGTACGTCGGGCAATCGCAGATGTACGATGGCACCCTGCGTGTCCAGATTAACAGTTCCGGGACCGTCCAGTTGAAGTGTAATCAGTCGCTGGATTGGCAAATTCTCCGTAATGAAGGACTGCTGCGGCCAGGATCACGTATCTATCTGCGAAATTCTAATCCGAATGACACCAACCCGAGTAACATCACTCCGGATTTGGCCTTTTCGACCGGAGGTCGTTGGTACACAATTGCGACGCAGGGGTTCGATCCGGATAACGACAAGATGCAAATCGTGGGACTCATTGATGGAGCCCAGTGGAACGCGGCGGCGAACAGTGGGGCGGGGGCCTTCCAGTCCTACCCCCAGACTCCGGGGCCGCACGCCTCCGACGAAATTGGCTTCTCCAACACGCTTGCTGTTCCCTACCTGCTCCGGCTGTCCCCGCAGGAACTTCCCGAAGCGGAGACGATCAAGCTCCCGCCGGGGATGGTCATCGACCTTCCCTCCAGCCGCATTCCGACCTCGTGGGCGGCGTACGAAGATGTGAACCAGAACGGCACCCTTGATGGGTCCGAAGACACGAACGGCTCTCCTCTTCGCCCTGGGTATAACAACAGCATCCTGGATGATGTGAAATTCGACATTCCCGTGTCACCCAATGGGACCGTCTCGGGGGCCATCTCCGGCAGCGGGGCGATCTACCTGTATCTGTGTCACATCGATGATGTAGACCGCATGCGTAACATGACCGGTTACCCGGCGAGTGCGGCCCTGACGCTGGCTCCCACATACCTGATTCCCGGGGATTTCGAGAATGGGTACGGCCCGGATCACCCGTCCAGTGAACGCAAGCTGGTCTGCATCATCCCACAGACGGGGCTGGTCTACATCGCTCCCGTGAATGGGGCCGATGCAGACAACGACGGCTGGGCGGATGACCCCTACTCCTTTGCTCGCGAGGGGAGGGAAGACCGATGAACCGTTTCACCCCACTGCATTCGAATGACCGTACCACCCGTACCGGGGCCACCCTGGTGGAGGTGCTGATGGCCCTGCTCATCATGGCCGTCGGCGTGACCTCGGTCTTCACGCTCTTCCCGCTCTCCATCCTCAAGGCGATCCAGGCCAACCACCTGACCAACGCCAAGCTCTACGAAGGGGCCATCAAGGACACCCTCCTCACCCACCCCCAGCTGTGGACCGGGGCTCCGGAGTGGCGAGAGAACACGCTCTACGGAACGCAGGCCGACACCGCCCAGACGCAGGATTTGTGGGTGACTCCGAAGTCGAGCGGTCGGCTGCTGCCCGATACGAATCAGCTGTTCTACTGTATCGGGGCCACCCCTGGATTCAGCGGAACGCGAGGGCCGCAGTTTCAAATCCGGACGGATTGGAATGCGACGATGAGTCGCGGCGGGTACATGAACAAATTCGGTCAAGTGGCGGGAAATGGCTTCGCGGATTCGTTCGCAGTCCCGGCCTGGCAGCAGGACGCGTACGATGGTCTGCTCTCTTGGACTCCGTATCGCCACAGTCCGTATCTGGCCAACACGCTCTGGTCGGCTTATGTCGTCGACCCGCTGGGCTGGCATCAGAACAATCTCGGCGTGATTACCCCCACACAAGCTCAGTTCGGACGAATCGCTTCTACTGACTTTTCCGGAGGGGATCCCAACCCTGAGTCCATCGCGTACCGCGACACGCACGCCTACCTCGACCGAATTCATTGCCAGTTCAGTGACCCCGCAGCCCGCGCGGCGTTCGCACTGGCGGACTCCTGGAACGTGGTGCTGGAGTCGACTCCGGTCGTCACTTCGATCCCGTCTGCGAATCGTGTGCAGATCGCCTTCCCCGACACGATTGACCTCACTCAGCAGGGGCGGCTTGATCGCATCCGGATCGTGCTCACCTCCACATTGTCACCGCAAGTGATCTCGCTGCTGGTGCAGGCCAGTCCCACCGATCCCTTGCCAGCCTACCCCACTGTGGCCGGGTTCTCCGTCATTGAGGTTAATGGCGATCTGCCAGCGGGCGTCGTGTTCGAACAGGCCCGTATTGAGGTCCAATCGCCGTCGCGCTACAGCTGGTTGATGTCGGTTCACTCCGGCCCGCGTGGGGAGTTCGATGCCCAGTGCGCGGTGGTCTTTAATCGGTCGTTCGAAACCATCGACGAGCAGGGCTACCGGGCCGAGTTCTGCCGGACCGAAGACCTGGATGGAGACGGTGCGATCGATGCGGGTGAAGACGCCATGCTGCCCAACGGTCGCCTCGACACCAACATCGCTAAGGTCCGCTGGCTGTACGATCCAAACGCTGATGCTCCTCGCATCAAAGAGGGCGGGTACATCTTCGATGCCAGCTTCGGCTACTGGTACAAGATTCAGAAGATCGAAAAGATCAACGATGAAGAGCAGCAGCGGGTCGATGCCGCTGACGCCCTGGATTCGGCGGGTGCCTATGTCCGTACGATCATGACCCTCAGCGATCAGGTCAAAGTCAGTTCTTCGAACGTCGCACCGACCTTGACGACGTACTTCACGGATTACGGGGTTTACGACCCTGCAACCACCTTGTTGTACGACTGCCAGGCGGTCCTCATGCCCGGCGTCATCCATGTCTTCACCCCGGATCTCCCCCAATGAAAACTCGCATTGCCTCCCATCGGCCAATCGCAGTTGCTCGGGGCGGGTTCACGCTCATCGAGATGCTGGTCGCCACGACGCTGGTCGTGATGATGATGTTGATGTTCGCCCAGATCTATGTGGCAGCTATCGACAGTTTGGGCGAGCAGCAAGCCCTCGCCCGGAACGATGGCAAAGCGCGACTGGCGGATATCCTGCTGCAGGGGGATCTCGACCGGATCTCGTTCCATGGAACTCCGAACTCGAGTCAGGGGCTGTTGCCGCTGGTCAAGGATGATCCGGTCAGCCAGTGGCAGCGGGGCTTCTTTTATATCTCGGAGAACGACCAGTCGAACCCCAACGATGACGTGCTGCACTTCACAGCTAGCATCAAAGAGGCCCGCAACCGCGACTCGGCCATGTATTACGGACGGGCGGGTTCCGTCCCCGGAGTGCTGGAGTACGGATCGGGAGGGAGCCAGTTTCTTAACCATCCCGAGATCGACGACGGTGATACGAGCAACTTCGTCGGAGCCAGTCGTGATGCGGAGATCTGCTACTTTGTACGCGGCGGGAACCTGTATCGCCGCGTGCTGCTGATTCGAGATGTCGATCTAGCTGGCGTGCCAGGGACGAACACCGCCCAGCCATCGAGCGGAGTCACCCAATTCAACGCCCGCATCATCCCCGGTAACGCGCTCGCGACCCCCAGCTACTACAAAGCGTTCGATTACGCCGCCATTTGCCGCATCACGGATGTGACGGATAGCTCGCTGGATGTGGTGCGGTTTCTGGGGACCGATGCGCTGCAGAACCATCCGCAGAATTCGAACTACTCCACGGAATCGCTGGGGTGTTCGATGACCCGGTTCGGGACTGCGATCTCCCCAGGCAATCAGGTCTACACCAATACCACGGACTTGACGTTGCAGAGGATTAACCGCGCTCGGGGCACTCCTGTTGAGTTCGACTCCACCGGCAACTTCTTCGGTCGCCCACTGCACGGGGAGACGGGGTCTTATCTCTGGCAATGGCCGGGGACGCGGTATAACGCCCTGTTGAACGGGGCCATCGTCTACTCGCCCGACACGAACCAGATGTCGGTCGGTGGGACTCCGATGGTCGATCCCGATACCCTCCAGACCCGCGCCACAGAAGATTTGCTGCTCTCGGGGGTCGAGGCGTTCGATATCGAGGTCTGGGATCCGGGGCTGGTCGAGGATCTTGATGGCGATGGCGTGATAGACCCCGCCGAAGTGATGGATGCGAACGGGAATGGCGTCCTCGATCCGGCGGAAGACTTGAATCAAAATGGTTTTCTCGATCAGGCAGGTGGGTTCGTTCAGCTTGGGAATACCAAATTTGGGACCGGCTACTTCCGTGCGGCGCAGCGGTTGAATCCTTTTTACGGTCCTCGCACAAGTGAAGACCTCAACACAAATGGAATTCTCGATCCCGGTGAAGATCTGAACGGGAATGGGGCGTTAGACACATACCCCGTGTTCGACACCGGGCATCCGGAAATGTGGACGGAGGAGTCGGTGTGGTATGACTACTCGGGTGGAGGGGCACCAGTCATCACTTCTCGTGGTCAATACTTCAAGCCGCCTTACCGCCCGCTGATCTACCGCCTGAACGAAGATACGGACGGCAGCGGAGGTTTGAACGGGTCGGAAGACCTCAACGGGAACGGCGTACTCGACCCCCAGTTTCCTGTGGTGGCTGCGAATTTCTGGATTCCTTCGACGGTGTATTCCTCGGGCACTGTCGTGTTCAAGGTGGATGCCCTCGGGGTGGGCGACACGACCTTCAGTACCGCCTACCGCTGCGTCGCCTCGGGGGAGGATATCGACGGCGATGAGTACTTCGATACGAATGAAGACTTGCCCAACGCGATGACGGGAAATGGTTCTCTCGACTACGCCTCTTCCGGCACCACGGCACCCGAATGGCCCCAGGTTCCCGGTCTGCGTGTCACCGATGGCGGCGTCACCTGGGAAGCCTTCGACAATCGCACCGGGCTGCAAAAAATCCGCATCACCATTCGGGTCCGCGACCCTCGCGAACAACTGCCTCGGCAGTTCTCCATCATCCACTCCTTCGCCAATCCGACGAAGTTGAACTGAACACAGCTGGTACGGTGGGGTGTGTCGTCTTTCGCTCCGCGAAAGAACGTCCTTTCGCGGAGCGAAAGGAGACACTCCCGCCGGTCAGAGTCCCACTGCTCGGGGCGTCCCCGAGTCCCTTTTTGAAAGGGGAATTCCATGCGAAACCACACTTCCAACATTCACCCACATCTGGGCTCCGGCAATGTCGCCTTTTTCTCCGAAAAAGGACTCTCTTTTGCGGAGCAAAAGGCGACTCTCGCCGATGCACTCACCCGCGATCGACGCGGCGGGGCGGTGATTATCGTCGTGCTGGCACTGCTCAGCTTGATGATCTTCCTCGGCGTCTTCTTCTTCGAATTCGTCCAGGAGGAACAGCTGGCCGCCGGGAACTACGCGGCCAATCCCTGGGACGTGCTCAACCCGGATCGCTACTTCGACGAGGGTGAGAAGACGATCATCGTCGGACCGGATGCCACGCGAACGATGGGGGCGCTCTCGGCACCGAGTCAGGGAGTGAGTCAGGGGGCGTACCATTCGATGGTGGCTCACACGACGGGTAGTTTAAACTATGGCCCGAATGGTCAGCTGCAACCGACGGATGTGCTGCCGCATAACGGGTCCGGGATCACGACGACATACATCGATACTGATGCGGATGGATTGTGTGGGCCGGGTGACTTCGTTCAGTTCGACATGAACGGTGATGGGCAGCCCGACGCGATGTTGGACCCTGCCGATCCTGCTGGTCTGCCGCTGTTTGCAATCAACTACAGTCCATCGGCGCAATACGATTCCTCTGCACCGACCGCCGTTCAATTTGATTCGTTTTCGCACCCCACTCCCGCCAAGCGCTTGCCCATTTACCAGCCCGATGTGGAGTACACGTACCCGGACATCAACAATCTGTTTCTGGCGTATGACACGATCGATCCAGCGACGGGTCGGCGGATTCTGGTGCCGTCGTTCCATCGGCCCGATCTGTTTCCGTCGAAACGGGATACCAATTTTTCCGACCTCTACACAGATCCGTCCACGCAGCGGCTCGTGATGCGTCCCCATTCCGGGAACCTCCATCCCGATGGCATCACCTATCGCTTTCCAATTGCTGCTTTCCAGGCCCAAAGCGGAGACACGTCACGTCTGATTCAGCCCTTCCCGTTCTCGGTCGACTCCGACAACGACGGGACCGTCAACGAGATGGGGATCTACTCAGATTCCACCGGCGCAGTCGAGACCGGGTACGACCTGGATGTCGATCTGAACGGCGACGGCACTCAGGATGGGATTTGGATCGATCCGGGGCACGATCTGGTCGATCTGCCGGATGGGCGGCAGTTTGTTCCGCTTTACTCGTTTTACATCCTGGACGGTGACGCGCAGATTAACCTTAACACCGCCGGGAACATGCAGGGCTACTTCGTGAATGGAGCCGTATATAACACTCCGATGCCCACGCCCACGCCGTTTTCTGTCTCCCACACGGGGACCAGCGCCAGTGAGATCAACCCGATGCGGGCGCTGACGGGGAATCCGCTGCTGCTCTCGGCATCTCAACTGACCCTGGCACAAGCCGAACACGCGTTTTCCTTCGGGTTTCCGGTCAACAGTGCCCAGTCAGTGTCCACGATGGCCAATATGGAGACCGCGTTCCTCATGGCCGGGCGTCCAACCAGCCTCACTGGCGCGCGTTTGACCGGTAAATACGGCGATGAGAATCTGGTCGGCACGGGAACAGTTCCGCGACCGGGAGTTACCGGCTACGACGATGACCTCGACAGCTATCTCACGGGCAATACCCCCGGCAGTCGTTATCAGGGCGGCAAAGAGCGGACTCAAAACCTGTATGACCCGCGCGGCAACAATGGCACCCCGGGCACCATCTCCAATTTGCTGACACCCAATGCCGGGCATCCGATCGCTCCTTTGGGAACGGGGGGCAATGTGTACGCCACCACGGGCACAACGGTCGGGCAACCGAGCGTGATCGCGGCTGTGCCTGGATCACCCGTGATTTGGCCCCAGTATCCGAACGGGTTCGAAGCGTTCGACACACTGGATACGACGGCCACCTCATTGCCACCGAACACGGTCGCCTACCCGTATGGGGCCGCGGCCGCACCACTGACCACCGCACTCTTCCCGACGGGCACGACAGCACTTCAGGACGAAGACGATGAGATGCGCATTGCCAACCCAGATCGCATCCATGACGATCTCTTCCTCCCCGAAGAGAACCTGAAGCTGCAACTATCAGCTGCCGACTACCAGAGAATCGGAGCCACTTCCCGGCTGGCCGCGCTGGCTCCGTTCAACTTCGTCTACTCCCACACCGCTCCCGAAACGCTGCGTCGGTACACAACCGACAGCTGGGATTTCAGCGAATTGACGTACGTGCCGAGCCGGTATGTGGGGGGGGCTAGTACGGAGACATCGAGTTGGCCTGTCATCGATAGCACGAACACGCGGCAGTTTTTCCCTCCCGCGTTTTCGGGGGCCGCTGCGTTCGACGCGAACGACCCGATTCGCCCAGAAGTCCGGGCGTTGTTGGCCACAGAGGACACAGATGCCGTCAATGCAGTCGGCTCCAGCCGCCGGGAATCGAACTCGCTGCCCTTCGTCTCCGGGACATCGGGATCAGGGACGGCACTGCGCTGGCGGCAGCCGCTCAACCTCAACAAGCTGCTGGTCGGATTTGATGCGGATGGCTATCCGATTTTCCGCGACCTGATGCCGCATGCAGATATGGAAGAGGCTGGCTTGCTGACGTTGAACGGCAATGCGAACGGTGTCGGAAATGGGAATGCGAACGGGAACGGGAACGGAAATGCCAATGGGAACGCGAACGGGAATGCGAATGGAAATGGCAACGGAAATGGAAATGGAAATGCGAACGGTGTGGCGGGAAGCGGCAATAGCAATCTGGACCCAGATCTCAACGCGATCCCGGACATGATTCACGATCACGATGACCCGATTCCCGCCGTGGCGCAATTCTCGAACGTCAGTCTCACCAGCACTCCGGGCACCGCGACTCCGGGCGATGCCGTGGCCACCGAGTGGTGGGCGCGATACGATCGGCAGCGAATGGCCCGCGATGTTTACACATTGCTCTATCTGGTGGGAGCCCCTAACGGGACCAACCCCGCCACGGATCCCGCGACCACGGTCTACCCACAGCCGGAAAAAATCCGGGAGATGGCTCAGTTCGCGGTGAACTATGTCGATGCCCTGGACCGTGATGATGTGATTACCAAGTTCGAGTACGACAAGGATCTGTCGGATGGCTGGTCTTGGTCGAGTGGCGACCCCATCGTGTATGGCATCGAGCGGACCTCGCTGTCCTTCGGCGAAGTGCAATTCGTGCAGACGCCACGGTCAACCAGTGAAAAAACGACCACGTTGTATAAAGAGGAGGATATCGTCCATCAATTCCTGCACATCGAATTGCGGAACAGTCTCCCCGTGGAGGTGAACCTGGACGATGGGTGGCGTCTCTCCCGTGTCAAGTCGGGGACAGGCACGCGGAATTGTTCGATCCAGTTCAAGACCAACCCGACCCTCGCCCTGTCGAACCCCCTGAGCAAAAAGAAGGTGCCTGCGGGCGGAAACTTCTTGATCGGCACACACGATGGCACCGTCGTCAACGGGGGAGCGGGAACCTGGGGCGCGGCGACGGCAGACATCTACGCCGATTACACCGGGAGTTCCCGATTGGAATCCGTCCTTCCCTCGAGCAATGCCACGATCGCGAATAACCAGGCGGAGCCGGCACCGCAGACCGACCTCGATCTGACGTATACGGCTCTGACCGGGGGGGCTCCCTACCATGTCGATTATTACTTCTACGAGGGGCAGGATATCGACCCTTCGTACCCGGCTCCCGTGGCCCCGGCCACAGTCCTGAACCTGGTCCGCAGCTATCAGAGTCCCGCGACTCCGCAACCCGAGATTTTCGATCTCGTCTTGGAGCGACGCCAGAATCTCAAGGGAGTGACCGACAGCACGCGCGGGGCCTGGATCGAAGTCGATCGCTTCCACGTTGACTCCAATAACATGAGTACCGGTGCGAATGCCGAACTGAATGTGGCCACGGATAATCAAGCTGGAGTCCAGGCGGCCCTCTCGACTCTCAACAGTGTTGAGCGTCGACAGCCGTTTGACCCCGTGCTGGTGGAGCATGATCAAGACGCCGACTACATCAACCACACGATGAGTGCAGTGGCGGCCACCAAGCATGTCGCCAATGACGCGCTGCTCCTGCCGACCTTGGTCCCGCCCCTGTCTCAATTCTCCTTGTGGCAGCCGCACTTCGACCGCGACTTCACCTCGGCGTATGAACTGCTGTCGGTGCCTCTGTACGGGAACTGGCCGCTGGAGGAAATGTCGGACAACATGAAAGACAATGACGGCTACACGACCGACACGTTTTACAAGGAAATCCACGGTGGGACGCAGTTCAATCTCTCCCCCGGAGCCACCGACACCCTGACGGGCTTGATGTCCGGCGACTTTACGGCGGGTATCCGCTTCAAGTTCCCCACAGGGGTTCCCGGTCGTCCCTACCAAGGGTGGAATCAATTCAACTACCAGAACTGCTGGTATCGGTTGTTCGATTTCGTGACCGTCCCGCGTCGGGCCGATCAACAGAGCGAGGAGTTGCGATTGCCACCGACCTATGTCGCCGGATCGACGAAGCCGGTGTTCCGTGTTCCGGGCAAGATCAACCTCAATACCGTTGGGGATGAGACGGTCCTGGCTGCTCTGATCGATGACGAAGTGCATCTGAGCTACGGCAGTGGAACCACGGACAACCTGACCGCTAACCGGAACTGGTTCCAGGAACTGCTCTATGCTCGCGACGGGATCGATTTCTTCGCCGGTACTGGCGGCGCTTCGATTCCGAATTCGATCGTGTCCCGTCCATTCCGAGGTATCAGCAAGGTCGATCCGAACTGGACCGCGACCACGGACCAGGGCGTCGAGTCGGGGCTACTGCGGTCGACCCTCGTACGAAATGGAACACAGATTGACAATCGCCCGGCAGCTGTCGCCTATGCGTCTCCCACCCTGACGACCCCGACCAATTACTCGGCGTTGTGGAGCGGAGCGGCCCCGCACGACACCTCGTCGTCGAACTGGCAGGGGCTGTTCGACGCGGGAGACCTGACCAGCGGGACGGAGATCGATCATCACACCCGTAACCGCATCTTGGCCAAGGTGGCTAACAACTCCACGAACAAGAGCCATGTCTTCTTCGTCTGGGCGGCTGTGGGGTACTTCGAGGCTCATCAGATCACGGTGGGTGGTGTTCCCCGGACGCAGATCGGAGCCCGGTTGACGGACATCCCGATTCACCGGCGGTTCTCGGTCGTCGACATGTCCAAACTGGACGATGCCTACGACACCCAAACCAACACCTTCGACGAGAAGAAGTTCATCATCTACCAGAAACGCCTCCGCTAGCCAGATTTCGGCTCAGGATTTGCATAATCTTCTGAGAGGAATGACAGCTGCGAGGGATTCCGAGACGATCTAAACACAGAACTGCTGAATTTAGACTGTTCTCGGAGCCACAGACATCGCATAATGGAGGGAAGATCAACGGACTGCCGCAAAATGCAACACCGGCACCCGCTGTGAAATCCTCCAACGATTCTGATCACGTCCAGTTCCCAGACCATTCGGTCTTTCCGATCCACACACACACAACCAAACTGTCCAGGCCGGGTGGTGAAACCGGCCAGTCGCGAAAGCGACCTTCCCGCCGATGCGTTGTCGGGGGGAGAATCCACTTCACCAGACACTCGGCAGCCTGGAGTCCATCATGTTTGTTCGCCGTCCGCTCTTCCGTATGCCGCAGCGTCGCGGCTTCACCCTGATCGAACTTCTGGTGGTGATCTCGATCATTGCCACGCTGGCCGCGCTGATTCTGCCCGCCGTCCAGAACGCCCGCGAAACCGCCCGCCGCACGGAGTGCCAGAACAATCTCCGTAACCTAGGGATCGCTGTGCAGTCGTACGCAACAGCACGGCGTGGAGGCATTCCCTATCTCGTGACTGACGACAAGAGTTATACTTCTCCGACTCCATACGTGGGGGCCAAGTTCAACATCGAGTACGGGAACGCGGTTAACACCAATCCCCGCGGAGCTTCATGGGCCATTCAACTGCTGCCGTACCTGGAAGCCACGACGCTCTACGATCGTCTGAGGGTTTCGACAAACAATACTGCTCTCGGGGCCAACACGACAGACAATCTGCTGAATACTTCTATGAGAGTGTTCAACTGCCCGACAGATCAGAATACGGGCAACGGTGCCATGTCATACGTGGCAAACACTGGTTACATTGCATCATCAATTTGGGGATCGTCGAGTGACCAGACTCATAGTATCGGCGTCTATGACCATCAATTCGACGGGACCAGTTCGCCCCCCAGCACTGACGACTACCAAGTAACCGCTGCGTCTGGAGTTTTCTGGAGAGAGTTCCAGAACCAGGGGTTTGAGTCAAATCTGGATCAGATTAGTGCCGCAGACGGAACGTCTCAAACGGTTCTTCTGAGCGAGAACCACAATGTGGTGAAGTTTGCTGTGGGTGCGGGCAACTTCGGTGGATGGGGATCGCCATACACGGGGAATATCGCGTTCGGAGTCAACATTCCGGTCACAGGAGCTATCATTACTGATTACGGCAGTGCTGGTGGAATCGGCGGAACGAGTGGATCTGGCAAACAAAACGGTTTGGCTTTGGCAGGCGATGCCATCATCGATACCACCAACTGCAAGATCAATGCGAATTTGCAGGGAGCTACAGACGGTGCTAGCCCACGTCCATCGTCTCTGCATCCCGGTGTGGTCAACATGGCTTTCGCGGATGGTTCGTGCAAAGTCATCAGCCAAGATATCGACGAAAGCGTCTATGCCCGCTTGCTGACTCCGTTCGGTGGTCGGTACGGTCAAAATGTGCTGAGCGACAACAACTTCTAATCGAAGCCATCGCGATCTCAAGTTCTAAACCGCAGCTGGTCCCCGTGGCCAGCTGCGGTTTTCTTATTGACAGATCATCTCACTCACATCCTGCCGATGGAGGCTCTAAGCGAACGGCCCGAACGACTCACGTCGACAATGTGCGCACGCTGCGCCAATTTCCTGAAGTGGCCTTGAACACTTTCAGACCCCGACAGGCCACGCCGTGAAGGATTCCCGCGAGGCGTTTCGCTAAGTTCTGCCCCCTCTCCCCACATTCGAGGCCGCTTTCGGAGTGGACTCCACTGTGGGGAGAGGGCCGGGGTGAGGGGGCCATATCGCTCGCTCAAGCCCCCTCACCCCAGCCCTCTCCCCCGCAAACACGCACAGGGCAAAAGACACGTCGATCGCGGGGGGAGAGGGGGCCGGAAACGTGTGGGCTGCCTTGCGAGTGTTGTCCCTGAGAAATCCTTCACGGCGTGGCCTGCCGAGGAATCACCCAGCAGGAGGGGTGCGATTCCATCCCGATGTGCGGGTAGTAGCTGGCCGCTTTCGGGGCGGCGATCAGGATCAGCATCGTGTGCAGGCCCGCGGCTTGATGCGTCTCTTCGATGAGGCGTCTACCGATCCCCCGGCCTTGATGGGCTTCATCGACGGCGAGATCAGACAGATACGTACAGAACTGAAAATCGGTCAACGCCCGCGAGACGCCGACCAGCTGTCCCGCATCACGGGCCGTAATGATGAGGTCGGCCTGCTGGAGCATCCCGGCGATACGAGCGCGATCATCGACCGGTCGACGCTCTCCGAGTGTGGAAAGGACCAGCACGGAGATGAATTCATCCACAGTGAGAGCGGGATCGATGGCGTAAACAATGTCTGGCATCGGTCCAAATCTCGGAGCGTGAATCGACCGCTTGCAGCTATCGTGACGAAGTCTCACGGGTCCACCGCCAGACGTGCTGGTCGCAGTTCACGCTGCGAACATCGGTGATCCCGGGGCGGCAGCGAATCTCGCTAAACCCGCAGTTGGACTGATGCAGGAACTTGGCCCGCACCAAGGGGAGTCCCAGAAAATCGGCCACCAGCACCCGGTTGACCACATTGTGAGTGACAATCACAATCGCCTGCCCCGCATGCTTCGCGACGAGTTGATCGAACGCCGGTCGCGCTCGGGCCAGCACGTCGATGTAGCACTCGCCACCCAAGTACGGCACCTCAGCCGGGTTGTCGAAGAATGCTTGAAACTCACTCGGAAAGCGGGCTTGAATTTCGACCCAGGAGAGCCCCTCCCACTGCCCGACGCCGATCTCATGCAGCCCTTCAACCGCTTGAGGTGTCAACTGATGCGGGGCTGCGACCAGTTCGGCGGTCTGCCTGGCTCGCACCATCGTGCTGGAGTAGACGGCATCAACTCGAACCGTGCGGAGGGCCTGTCCCAAGGCAGTGGCCTGCTCGACACCGATCATGGCCAGCGGGCCATTGATCGAGTTCCCCTGCAACCGAATCGGCACGGTCAGGTTATTGGCCGTCGCCCCATGTCGGGCCAGAAAGACAATGGTTTCCGCAGACATCACGGGCAACCAGTCTGGGGAGTGCAGGGCGGAGCAGCAGCGGCGGACTCAACAGCTCCACGCGGCGCTGGATCGGGCACCAGCACTTGGATCTCGTCATCAACCACGCGCACTGCGAACGAATCCGCTCGCAATTTCGAGTTCGGAGCGTCTAACCAGGAACCGTCCTTGATACTGAATCGCCAGGCATGCCACGGGCACGAGACGGCCCCGTCCTCCAGCGCCCCCGCCCCCAGTGAAGCCCCCATGTGTGGGCAGGTATCGCTGATCGCGAAATACTCTCCGGCCGAGAGAAAGACCGCCACCATCCGGCCATTGACCGCATAGGAACGCCCTTCCCCTTCGGGGATCTCGCCCACATCGGCGACAGTTTTGAAATCAGACATCGAATCGCGAATCCTCGAACAGCTGTGCTTCCCCGCCAGACTTCCGATGTCTTCGGAGACTTCGGAAGTCTTTCTCCAGCAGATCATACGCCGCAGCCCGCTGACTGTCGCGTGCTGTGACGCCACGAATGAATTGAACGAGGCATGGAATGAGGGCGAAAACGGCCGCCAATTGAGTGGGCCGTTGGCATGTCGCAGTAATCACCGAAAGATCCATGGAATGAGTCCGACGATCACGGAGACGACTCGCGCTGTACACGCTCGATGCGGAAGGGTTGCGCTGCAGTTGAGGTTCCCTGTACCGGACCCAATTGCCACCCCGCGAATCCCGGTGTCTTCCAAGGGGGTTCTATTTGTCGCTTTTTCGCCGATGACTCAACGCGATCAGCGCTGTACCCAAACTGAGGAAAACCACAGCTGGACCAGCTTGAAGCTTTTCTCCGTACCTCGCCCAGCCATCGAGTCGGACAACGACGATCAGGATGCCGCACAAAAGCACGATAATACCAGCAACAAATTGGCGTTTACTGGATTCGTGAACAGCCATCATCGACTCCGATTAAAAGATTTTGTGTGAGTCAGAATGGAGTCCCACCGGTCGGAACTTGCCTTTCCGCCAATATGCGAATGTGATTCTGTCGATGCACGATGCGAATTGTCAAGACACGGATTTCAGTCTCAATTCCTCGTCACTTGAGATTCGCTCTGTGAAACCGGAATGCGGCTCTTGGTAGTGTTGCCAGCCGTGGTGGCGAACCAACCCCCAATTGACCCTGTCTATCCGTCTACGGTACAACCCACTTCAGCAGATCGCCTGTGGTAGGCCCACCTTTCGTAGCGGTGGGCGCGGCGGTTTCTCCGGTGTTCGCGCCCTGGGCCTCGCACTGCCGAGGGCGGGCCACGTCCAGGTGGCGATGAACGTCGAGGACTGGGAGGCCGCGCCGCTGCACGAGATCG
>JAYTCW010000222.1:0-4550 GCA_043736295.1 Planctomycetota bacterium
GCCCCTCCATGGCCAACTCCCCAACAGGTTTCCAAAACCCTGGAAGGGACTGT
Source organism: Planctomycetota bacterium (assembly GCA_043736295.1). GTDB lineage: Bacteria > Planctomycetota > Planctomycetia > Planctomycetales > Planctomycetaceae > TH-plancto1. The sequence continues at coordinate 54 of JAYTCW010000222.1, forward strand.
CCCATAAAGCGTTAGGTTAGGTAAAGAACAACGGACAGTAGAAGTAGACAGCCACTCTTCTTCCGGCGGGCCAGCTGAATGCGACACGGAGTCGTATCTCACGCGGCGTTGCAAGGAATTGGAATTGTTCCACCAAATGTGATGGAACCAACCTCCAACCTACGTGGGAGAAGAGCGACCATCGGGGTAAACCTGAGACGGGACATCACGGGAGTTCATGAATGGTGCTTTTCACTCGGGGACAAGCGTACCAGCAGATCCAGAAACACCGAAAGCGGCTTCGTACTTGGATGAATTTGTTTGACTCCAGAATGTCTGTCGAGCAATTCATTCAACACGAACACAATTCAACCGATTCCAAGTATCGTTGTCCGGCATGGGACGCCTCCTATCGATGCAATTTTCGTAAGGACAACAGACTGTTTTTTGCGATGAATTTCTGGAGAACATTCCCGGAATCCCTTCGAGAAGATGTGGATCAATTTGAGGGATTGTTTCCAGATCTGAGATACGACTATGGTGGTCTGGAAGACCAATACTTCTTTGTCCATCGGCTGGCATGCGAGCATCTGGTCGACGTGGCCGAGGCTGAGGGATTCGGCGGAGTCGCGATCTCAGCGGCGGGAGACAACTGTCGACTCATCATTAAGTCGCTTCAAGATCGTCGTCGTCTATGGGGGGACATTTACACCATCGGTGACTGGCCGGACTGTCATCCGAATCGGCTGGAATTGCCAGCAGATATCCGCCAATCTCTGTCGGCGGGCCAAGCGACATTAGACATATTGCGTAGTCTCCTGGGACGTTGGAGGTCTCCGAAGGCAGGGCCTGAATCGCCAGCCACCGTGCCGGACTCGACAAAGCCAATCTGGGATTCCGAATCGTCTCAAGTCCACGAGAACGCTCTGACGGTTCCTGCAATGCCGACGAAGTATTCTGGATCGAAACCAACTCTGGCTGGATCGTTGCAGCTTCGCCTCTGCGAAAGGAAAGCCTGGAACCAATACCAGCAAGCGATGGATAACAACTCAGAACTGATAACAGATAAAGAGGTCTACAACTGGTTCGTCGATAAATTGGCCGACGAAAGCGATAAACTTCCGTCATTCGATACATGGGCCAAGTATATCCGAAACGCTCGAGCCGCCGCGGGTCAACCAAAGAACCGGAGGGGCGTGGCTCACGAAACCCGTTCCGTGGTGTCCGCTAAGCGTCTCTAACGGTCAAAGCGGACCCAAACGGACTTCCGCGAATTTCTTTCAGTTTGTCGAGATGCGTTAAACCCCTGACATTCCCTTAAAAGTCCGGATTCAAAAGCGGACTTTATGCCCGGTCCGCTAGGTCCGGTTTCCGGTCTGAGACAGGCGATGTGAGTCGTCCGCAGACGCGGGCGGCATCGTCGGTGAATCACTGGAGACTGCTGACATGGACCACACGACACCCCCCCCCGGCGGAATCCCCCGCCACGCTGCTCTCGATCCGGCAGATTGCCGGAATCCTGGGTTGCTCCACACGCCATGTGCAGCGTCTGGCGGACGGTGGCAAGATGCCCCGCCCGATACGACTGGGAACGCTGCTCCGCTGGCCCCAGCTGGTCATCGAAGACTGGGTCGCTGGCGGCTGTCCCGTCAGCCGAACCCCGCAGCGTGCGCCCCGGTAATTCATCACCGTCCAGAGCGGCTGAGTCGTGGTCACGATTCGCCCCTTTGGGAGAGGCCGCAGCACTGTTCACCAACGAACAGAGACGCACCGGCGGCAACCGGTCCGTCTCACAGGTTCGTTCCATGTCTCGGGTCGCCGCTGATGCTTTCACAGGCGAAGCGGCTCCCCTCTTCTCAGGATTTCATCATGATAACAACGCGCCCCGCTGTGGGCAATTTGTGGAGGCGGATCGCATCGCAGGTGCGGTCAGAGTGTCGAGCCGCTGCCGGGAAAGGGGGCCACCATGTCCCCTGTTGAATTGGTTCTGTCGAAGTTCCCGGATGCCAAGCCGACGGGGACGGGCTGGATGGCTTGCTGCCCCGCGCATGAGGACCGGAATCCGAGTTTGTCGATCACGGAAGGGGATCACGGGAAGGTACTGCTATGTTGCCTCGCGGGGTGCAAAAACCTTGCGGTCTGCGAGGCTGTCGGCTTGAAGTTTGCCGACTTATTCACGAACCCGTCTACCGCGTCTACGTCTACGGAACCCCGGCAATCCCAGAAGAAAGAGCGGAACCGTAGACGCGAAGCCGCGAAACCGCAGGGACGGGCGTTCGGCTCATCGGATGAGGCGGTGGCGATTCTCGAACACCGTCACGGGCCAGTGAGCGCGTCCTGGACGTACCACGATGCCGCCGGGGAACCGGTCGGAATCGTCCTGCGTTGGGATCGACCCGACGGGAAAAAGGACATCCGTCCCGTTGCCAAGCATGCCGACGGCTGGCGGTTGGGCGGCATGCCGGACCCCCGACCGCTGTATCGGTTGACGGAACTTACCAAGGCGGACCGCGTGTATGTGTGCGAGGGGGAAAAGGCTGTCGAAGCTGCGCGGTCGATCGGACTGACCGCGACAACATCGGCTCATGGGGCGCAGTCCCCGGAACAGACCGACTGGGGGCCGCTGGCTGGTAAAGAAGTCATCATCCTCCCCGACAACGATGACCCCGGAGAGCGATACGCCGAAACCGTGACGCGAATCCTGATGCAGCTGGCCCCGCCCGCCGTAGTCAAAGTGGTCAACCTGCCGGACCTCCCCGACAAGGGGGACATCTTTGATTGGGTGGAAACGCAGGGGGACGGGGTGGAACCAGACGAACTTCGAGCGAAGGTGGAAGAGATGGCAGCCACTGCGGAACCGATGACCCTGATCCGGTCTGCCCCATCCATCGACCGCTTCCGTCCATTCCCGGTCGATGCTCTCCCGGAGCCGTTGCGGGGCTTGGTGAAGGCCGGAGCAAGGGCCATCGGCTGCGATCCGTCATACATCGCCCTACCTGCATTGACGGTTTGCGGCGCGGCGATCGGGAACACCGCTCGAATTGAACTGAAACGTGGCTGGCTCGCCCCTCCCATCCTCTGGATGCTCTTCGTGGGGGACAGCGGGACTGCCAAAACGCCTGCGTTCATTCTGGTAATGAAGCCAGTTCAGGAGAGGCAGCATGCCGCGCTCATGCGTCATGCCGAAGCTGAGCGGGAGTATCAAACAGAACTGGCTAGGCACAAAAAGAAGCTGGGACTGTGGGAGAAGGAAAAAGAGTCATCCGAGGAGCCGCCCCGGAAGCCAGATGAGCCGCAATCCGAGCGACTGTATATCGTGGACACGACCATTGAAGCGGTGGCTCCCTTGCTGGCCGGGAATCCCTGAGGGTTGCTTCTGGCCCGCGATGAGCTGTCCGGCTGGTTTGGGTCGTTCGACAAGTACGCCAGCGGGAAGGGCGGGGCTGATGCGGCGCACTGGCTGTCGATGTTCAATGCGGGATCTTTGGCGGTCGACCGCAAGACGGGGACACCCAGGGTGATCTGCGTACCGAATGCCGCCATGTGTATCACCGGGGGCATTCAGCCCGGTGTCCTCAAACGGGCTTTGGGAGTGGAACACCGGGAATCGGGGATGGCGGCCAGGTTCTTGCTGGCCTCTCCTCCCCGCAAGGCCAAGAGCTGGTCCGATGCGGAGATGGATCCCCGGCAAGAAGCCCGCTATGCAGAAGTCCTCAACCGGCTGTATGACTTGCCGTTTGGCACGGATTCCGAGGGTCAGCGATGTCCGCAAGTGGTCGGACTGTCACCGGAAGCGAAGGCGGTGTTCAGGGCATTCTACGATTTGAACGCGACGGAACTAGCCCAACTCTGCGGAGACTTGTCGGCAGCTTGGTCAAAACTCGAAGAGTATCCCGGACGGCTGGCCCTGGTGATCCACTTCGTTCGCTGGGCTGCGAATGACCCGACGTTGGGATGTCCAGAAACGATTGACGCAGCCAGCATGTCGGCAGCTGTGCAACTGGTCGAGTGGTTCAAGCATGAAGCTCGGAGAGTTTATGCCCACTTGTCCGAATCCGAGTCTGAGCAGAAGCAACGTCGGCTGGTCGAGTGGATCGAACGCCGGGGCCAGCCCGTCACTCCTCGCGACGTGCAACAGGGATGCCGTTGGTTGAAGGGGCCGGGGGAAGCCGAGCGTGCCTTGCAATCACTGGTCGAAGCGGGCGCGGGAACTTGGTTGCCCTCTCCCAAGGGCCAGCCGGGACAGCCCACCCGGCGGTTTCAGCTGTCCGCTGTCTACGGTATCCCCATTTCACCCGAGTCTGGCGGGGTTCCGTAGACGTAGTCGGATCGTCACCGTTCAGAAATCAACGACAGGTCAGTGAGCCTTTTCGGATTCCCGTCTCGAACCAGCCATGAGTCCTCGCATCGGTCACTGCTGAGCGAATGCCAAACCAAATCCCAAAAATGCCAAATCGGTGTATTTCACAGATTTGGCTCAGAACACAGGTCCGGAGGCACAAAAAGCCAAAATGCCAA
>JAYTCW010000223.1:0-10553 GCA_043736295.1 Planctomycetota bacterium
ACCAGCGGGCGACATTTCTGGAACGCCGGGATATTTATCTGGCGAGCCCGACGGTTCCTCGACCTGCTGGCTCGTTACCAACCCCGAATCGCCGATGTCGTGCAGCGGATGGCCGCCCAAGGGATTAACCAGGACTGGGACCGGCCGATCCGCGAGGAGTTCCGCCAGCTCCCCTCGATCTCCGTCGACAATGCCGTCCTCGAACCCCTCTCGCGCGAGGCCCAGTCCGACCTGTATGTGATCCCCGCCAACTTCACCTGGAGCGATGTGGGCAGCTGGCAAACCTGGCCGGAACTCTGGGGCCGGGATGAGGCGGGCAACACGATTCGCGGCCCGCATGTTGGCGTCGAGACCACTGACTGCATTGTGCAAACCCGCACCGATCACCTCGTCGCTACCTTCGGCGTTGAGGGGCTGCTCATCGTCCACACTCCGACCGCCACTCTGATCGCTCGCCGCGATGATGAGGCGGGGGTACGCCAGCTCGTGGCGGAGATCCAGCGACTGGGGCTGGGGGAGATTTATGGTTGAGATTTCCACGACCGGAGGAGAGTCACGGTACAAAAAGTGAAACAAATGGTGTGAGGTCCGTTCCGCCCAGACCTAGAGCATGTTCAGAATTGGTCTTCAGTCGAAGCCGTCAGCCGTCAGCCATCAGCCATCAGCCAGAAGCCGAAACAAAACCTTCTGGCTGACTGCTGACGGCTGACGGCTGACCGCTGATGAGTTCACTAAAGAGAGATTGTGAAACTGCTCTAGCGGGCCAGGCTACGGGAAGTTTCCACGGGCCACTCCCGGACAATTGTGAACTGACGACTGAATAACGGACCCCCAGCTAGACCTCGCGCGGCCCGAAAGGAGCCGTAGCTGCCCCTCGCCAGAGGGTGGGCATGCAGCCAATTCGCCCACGTTCTGGCGAACGCGGCTACGCTGGCATGTTCGGCATCCCGCAATTCTGTCTTCGGGATTGATTTTGTTTGCAATTGTCGATTGAATTGGTAACACTGTCTCTCGCAAAGAGTTGTGACTGTTCTAGGGACTCAGTTCCGCGGGAGGAATCCTCGAATTTCCGAAATGTTTCGAACACCGTTCGCAAACCTGCGGTACTTTCGAGGACGAACAACTTTGCTTCGGTCAGGTGAAAAGCTGGGAAACGTGGCTTTTTCGCCTCATCCTTCGGAGGGTTCCGAAGTGACCGTCGCATCACAAAGATTGACCGGATTTGCGGGAGAGATGGCTCAATGAATCGCGCCGTGATTACCCTGATGCTGTGGTGTGGTCTGTGGAGTGTTGCCGCTGTCCCGAGTTTTGGGGCGGATGACAAGTTCACGACGGGTTCGTCTGACCCGCTCATTAGCTACATCAATGAGCAGATCCGCCAAGGTTGGACGGATAACGAAATCAAGGCCAGCCCGGTCGCGGACGATGCGGAATGGCTCCGCCGGGTCTACTTGGATGTCGCCGGGCATGTCCCTTCGGGCAAGGTGCTCGAAGACTTTATGAAGGACAAAGACCCTGCCAAACGCAGCAAGCTGGTCGACACACTGCTGGCCGATTCCGGCTATGTGCGAAACTTCACGACGTACTGGACGAACACGCTGATTGGGCGAACGACGCCGGACAAGACCAATCGTGGGGCACTGGAAAAGTTCTTGCGAGAGAGCCTCGCTAAGAATCGCCCGTGGAACGAGATCTCCTACGACTTGCTGTCCTCCGAAGGCCGGTTCGATGAAAATGGAGCTGTCAACTACCTGCTGGCCCAATTGCAGCTGAACCCGAATAGCGACGAATACCCTGTCGAAGCCACAGCTCGGACAGCTCGCATTTTTCTGGGTCTGCAAGTTCAGTGTACCCAGTGCCATAACCACCCCTTTAATGACTGGAAGCAAAACCAGTTCTGGGAGTTCTACAGCTTCTTCCGGCAGATGCAGCGAGAAGATCACGAGAAGTACAACGCCAAAACCGGCCAGATGGACGATGACTATTCCGAGTTGGTTCGCCGCAACTTCGAGGGGCCAGTTTATTACGAAACACGGGCGGGCTTGATGCTCGTCGCCTACCCGAAGTATTTCGGGACTGAAGTGGACCAAGGGGGCGAGACGAATCGACGGGACGAATTGGCGAAATCGATCACGAAGGACGACACGAACAAGTGGCTGGCCCGGGCGATGGTCAATCGGATGTGGGGTCACTACTTCGCCAACGGATTCACCCGTCCGATTGACGACATGGGACCACACAACCCGGCGAGCCATCCCGAATTACTGGAACGGCTGACAGACGAATTCATTAAGAGCGGCTACGACCTGAAGCAGCTCACCCGCTGGATTTGCAACACGGAAGCGTACAACCTGACCAGCAAATACAACTCAAAGAACGAAATTGACAACCCGGCTAACGGGGAAGTCCCACTCTTTAGCCACATGTACGTGAAACCGATGCAGGTTGAGCAGTTGTACGAATCCCTGTTGGTGGCCACGAGTGCCGATGCTGCGGGTGCGGGGAGTTTTGAGGCTTCCCAAGAGCAGCGGGAGCAGATGAAACGCCAGTTTATGCAAATATTCGGTGGAAATGACGACGAAGATCCCTCGGTCTACAGCGGTACTATTCCACAGGCCCTGTTGATGATGAACGGAGCCTTGGTCAAGAGCGCCACCAGCGGAGAGAAGGGCAGCTACCTCAACACGGTGCTGTCCAATCCGAGCTACAAGAAGGATCCGGACCGGATTCGAGCCTTGTACATGGCCGCTCTCGGTCGGATTCCGAGCAGCAGCGAGCAAAAGAACCTGCAAGGGATGATGTCCCAGTATTCCAATCCGTTGGATGCCTATCAGGATCTCTACTGGGCCTTGCTGAACTCGAATGAGTTCATCGTCAACCGCTGAATTGCGACTCACCTGTCACCTTCACGAACCCGGAGCTTCGGCTCCTTCTCCAAAAACATTTCACTCACCACCCTTTCCCAAAGCGAGTCTCCCATGTTCAACCAAGGCATGTCCCGTCGTCACTTCATGAGCCATGCCGCGATGGGCGGCGCAGCGGTTCTGGGAGCCAATGAGTTCCTGAACCACTTGCACCTGAACGCTGCGGAAGTCAAGAAGAATCAGAAGGCCTGTATTCTGGTGTGGCTGGGCGGTGGTGCTCCCACCATCGATATGTGGGACTTGAAGCCCGGCTCGAAGAACGGTGGAGAGTTCAAGCCGATCAGCACTGCGGGCGACCTGCAAATCTCCGAGCACCTTCCCGAAGTTGCCAAGCAGATGGATGCCCTTTCGGTCGTCCGCTCGATGAGCACTCGCGAAGCTGACCACATGAGAGGTGCGTACTTCATGCACTCGGGATACGTCCCGAACCCCACCGTGGTTCATCCGACCTTCGGCTCGGTCGTGAGCTACGAACTCGGCGCGAAGCGTAAGGAACTGGAGATTCCTTCGTTCGTCTCGATCGGTGGCGGCGGCATGAGCCCCGGCTTCCTCGGCATGTCCCACGCTCCGTTCAGCGTCAATGCCCAGGGTCAGATCCAGAACGCCGACATGGCCGGTGTTGATCCGGCTCGCCTCGGTGCCCGGCTTTCGATGCTCCAGTCGATCGAGGACGGCTTTATTAAGTCCGACCGCGGCGAAGCGGGCCAAGCTCACAAGGATGTGTATGGCAAGGCCGTCAACCTGATGCGGTCCGAGCAGATGAAGGCCTTCAAGGTTTCCGAGGAGAGCCCAGAAACCCTCGCAGCCTACGGCGGACCCGGATTCGGTGCCAGTATGCTGATGGCTCGCCGCTTGGTCGAAGTCGGTGTTCCGTTCATCGAAGTCAACTTCCCCGGTGGTTGGGATCTCCATAACGACGTGTTCAACACCCTCAAGAATCAGCGTCTGCCGATTCTCGACAAGGGAATCGCGGGACTCACAGCTGACCTCAAGCAACGCGGCATGATCGACGATGTCGTCATCATCTGCATGGGCGAGTTCAGCCGGACTCCTCGTATCAATCAGAACGTCGGACGCGATCACTGGGCGACCAGCTGGTCGGTCATGATCGGCGGCGGCGGCCTCAAGGGTGGTCGTGCCATCGGCGAAACCAACGCCGACGGTGACAAGGTCATCAGCGAGAGCTACCTGCCCGGAGACATCTGGGCGACCGCAGCCTACGCTCTACGAATTCCTCTCGACACGGTCCACACTTCCAAGCGTGGTCGTCCGATGAAGATCGCTGGCGGCGGAGTGCCGATCAAGGGACTCATCTCTTAGTCACTGGCCTCTAGTGATTCGGTCAGAGATTCGTCGACGCAAGGGGGCAGCCACTGCCCCCTTGTTTCTTGAATGGTGAGAGTTCTTGAACTCAGGTCCAAGGCAACTGTTGTCGTGCGGCCTACAAGGTGAGGCGTTGTGAGTTCCAACCCGGCTATCCCGGCGGTTCCCACTCCTTCTGCGGCTCAGAGTTCCTCTGATTCTCAGAAGCCCTCGGGCATTGGAGCGGGTTCCACAAGCCAGCCAGGCAGCCCGCATGTGCCTCGCGATCCCGCGAGCTTTGTCCAGCTGTTCACGAAGTCGCAGCGATCTCTCTACCTGTTCATTCTGGGACAGACGGGGAGTGTGCAAGATGCGGAAGAAGTTCTCCAGAACACGAACCTTGTCGTCTGGTCGAAGTCGAACCAGTTCGACCCCGGAACGAACTTCTTCGCCTGGGCGTGTCAGATTGCCCGCTACGAGGTGATGCAGCATCGCCAGCGGTATCGGCGGGACAAGCTCAAATTCAGTGACGAGTTCCTGAATGTGGTGGCAGAGGAGTCGGTCAGTCGACTCGACGATCCCGAGCCACAGCGACTGGCTCTGGAACAGTGTCTGCAAAAGTTGTCCGCTCGGGATCGGGAACTGATTCGGGAACGGTATCAGCCGGGTTCCTCCGGCAAGGATCTGGCCTCCAGTCTGCGGCGGCCTCCGAACTCGGTCTACCAATCCTTGGGCCGAATTCGTCGTGTGCTGTTGGAGTGTATCCAGCGGCGATTGGCGGAAATGTAACCTCGATCATGTTCCCGCACCCTCACCTGACCCGGAATTGTTGAGCAAGCTGATGTCTGTCGAAGTTGTCTCCGAGCTGTACCCTCTTCTCGAAGCGCTGTGCGAAAATCGCCAGACGCTGGCGGGGAAGGAACGCCTGGAACAACTAGTCCTCACTCAGTCCGCAGCTCGTCGGCTCTATGTCGATTACATGCACCTGCATGGCACGCTGACGTGGGATGCCTCTCTGAGTGAGTCGGCGTCTCTCGTAGCATATGCCGAACGGACTGGCGCGGAACCCGCTCGCCAGACGGGCTGGACTGCAAAACGATTGGCCACGATTGCTGGATTGCTTTCAGCGGCTTTACTCATAGTCCTCTTCGTGACCCAGGGAAGCGGCCCCGCAAGTCTCCCCGGTCCAAACAACGTGGTTGTCGTCCCGCCCGCTGTGCCAGGGACGATCACTCCGGTTGCTCCAGACACCGGCCTTATCGCCGAAAATGCTGTCGTGGATGTCACTCCGATCCCGCGAGTCGACCTCCATCGCGATGGCCCCGTGGAGAAGCCTGTCGAGACACCAGCAGTCACTCCCGAGGTTCCAACCGCAGTCGCTGCTCTCGGGCCCATCGTCGACGCAGAACTCGTGGCCCGCCTCGACTCGATGTGGCAGGCTAAGCTCGATGAAGCGGGGGTTCGCCCCTCTCCGATCGCCGATGATGCCGAGTGGCTTCGCCGGGTCTACCTCGACTTGGCGGGTCATATCCCGGATGCCAGCAGCGTCGACCGCTTCCTCACCGACTCGCGTCCCCATAAACGCCAACTGCTGATTGATGATCTCATTCAGAAGCCCGACTACGTCCGCAACTTGACCACGATTTGGACCAATCTGCTGGTCGGTCGGTCGCCGGATCGCCCGATCAATCGGGAGCTACTCGGCCAGTTCCTGCGAGAGCAGTTCCAAGAGAACCGCCCGTGGACGGAGACCGTCGCTCGTCTCGTCTCTGCCGAAGGGGACGGCGAAAAAGTCGGCGAGGCCAACTTCCTGCTCGCTCACCTCAACAACCAAGCTGTGCCCGCCACAGCTGTGACCGCCCGAATTTTCCTCTGCCAGCAGGTGCAGTGTACGCAGTGCCACAAGCACCCCGATTCGAAGCACGGCGGCTCGATGGCCGAGTTCTGGGAACTCAACAGCTTCTTCCAGCAAGCCGACGTTGTCGAGAACAAGAAGTACAACCCCACCACGGGGCGTACGGATGTGGTCAGTCGCTCGCTCGTCGACCGAGAGGTTGGTGGACCGACTTATTACGACGACCTGAAGGGCGTGATGCGGGTCGCGTACCCCAAGTTCGAAGGGAAGGAAGTCGATCCCGACCCAACCGTCAAGCGGCGTCAGGAATTGGCCAAGCTGCTCACTCATGAAGGCCAACACGAACTCGCCGCAGCTCTGGTCAACCGCACCTGGGCCCACTTCTTCGGCCAGGGGCTGGTCAACCCGATCGACGATATGGGTCCGCATTCGCCCTGTGCGAACCCCGAACTGCTCGATGCGCTGACCAATGCCGTCGTGGCCACGAACTTCGACACCAACCGCCTCAATCGCTGGATTGTCTCGACACGGGCGTATCACCTGTCCAGTGCCCAAGTGCCGGGCAATCGGGCAGACCTGCCAGTCGATGGCGAGTTGCCTCTGTTCAGCCGGATGTACCTGAAGCCGCTGTCTGCTGAGCAAATGTTTGATTCGCTGCTCGTCGCCACAGCTGCGGATCGGGCGGGGGCCGCGTACTGGGAGCAGGCGGAAGAGCATCGCAAAGAGTGGCTGGCTCAGTTCTACTCGGTGATGGAGAACGAGGAAAACGGGGACGCGTCAACGTTCGACGGCACGTTCTCGCAGTCGCTCATGATGATGAACGGCGATCTGGTCCGGAACGCGATCAGCAACTCCCCCGGAACCGTGCTGCATGAAATCATGCGGATGGGCGGCGATGACCAGGATCGGATCAAGAGCCTGTGCCGGGCGGCACTGGGCCGCGATCCCAAACGTAACGAACTGGCCAGCTTCCAGCCGATCTTACGGCACCGCCATTCCGGATCGGGTGCGAATGAGTCGGAACCCTACGGCGATATCCTCTGGGCCTACTTGAACTCGACCGAGTTCGCTGTCAATCATTGAGGGGAAGTCGGGAGTCAAGGGGTCGGGAGATTGCTCGCGGTCCAGTTCGGCGTGGCTCGTTCTCCCTTAAAAATCAACCACACCAAGAGTGATGTCCCAGTGACGAACAGCCCAATGCTGTACCACTGAGAAATCGTGAGTAAGAGGCCCCAAAAGCGGAACTGTTCCGTATCATTGCGGATCATCTCCATCAGGAATCGCGTGCAGGCATACATTATGCACGCTATTCCGAGCAGCTGCCCATTGCGAGTTCGCAGCGGATACAAGTTCCAGAGGATTGTGGTGATCATAAACCCGTCGATCGAGCTATAGATCTGAGTCGGATGGAGCGGCATAGTGAAATTGTCGGCTGGCAACAATAGCCCCTGTTTCACAAAATCGAGCCACGGGACGCTCCCTCGCGGAAACTGAATGGCCCACGGAAGGTTGCACGGATCCCCGTAACAGCACCCATTCAACAGGCAGCCAATCCGGCCAAACCCCACGCCAAAGAAAACCCCCGGTATCACGACATCGGTCAGCTGCAATGCGTGCAACTTCCGAATTCCACAAAAAGTGAAGAAGCCGATAGCCCCTCCTACAAGTGCCCCAATCAGAACTAGCCCCCCTTCGCTGAGATTCACCGTCGCGATGAGAGAGTCGAGGACCGTCTTGCAATGGGCGTAATGGGTCACCCGGTACTGGACGAGGTGAGCCACTCGACCTCCCGTGGCTCCCGTGACCAACAGCCAGAAACTCATGTCCGTCAGGATCTCCGGATCGAGGCCGATGCGTTTCGCCCGCAGGCGTGAGAGCCACAACCCGCACAAGAACCCGATCAGCACCAGCATCCCGTAGCCAAAGATCGGGAGCTTCGTCAGGCCGACAGCTGGCAGCACAAATATCGAGGCCAGAATCGCCCCGCCCCAGACAAGCGAGGACTGCCTCAACTCGGCGAGGAAGATCGCTCGATTCCGGACGTAATTCACCGCCATCCAGACGACACAGGCGAACGCTAAGACCCACGTCAGCCCGAACCCCGGCACACCCGACACGGGATCTCGCTCCCCGATGGCGAACGGATGCTTGAGCAGGATGTAGATGAGGACTTGTCGCATCCGGGGGAATTCCTAGGGGGCAGGGTTTCGTAGCCACCTTCGCCAGAAGGTGGGCGAGTTGGCTTCGGCGTTCGCGGTGGCGAGCAGACTTCCGAAGTCTTCCGAGACTTCGGAAGTCTTAACTGGCCCCCCACGTTCTGGCGAACGTGGCTACGAGATGGTCAACTCGCGATTGTCGATCAGCCGGGTCGCCCCGACTCGCGCGGCAATCAAGGCGACCATCCTGGGCTGCGGAGAGGTCAACTCCCCCAGCGAGTCGGGATCGGCGATCACCACGTAGTCGGTCTGAATCTCCGAGTGAGCTTGCAGCTTGGCCTTCATCGCTTGTGTGATGGCGGTGAGATCGCGATCGCCCGCGCTGAGCCGCTCCTGAGCGAAGGCCAGTGACTGTGACAGCGACAGAGCGACCGTCCGCTCTTTCTTGCTCAAGTACACATTGCGGCTGCTCAGCGCGAGTCCGTCCGGCTCGCGCACTGTCGGGCAGACAACGACCTCCACGGGCAGGTCGAGATCATAGACCATCCGCCGAATAATTGATTGCTGCTGGTAGTCCTTGGCCCCGAAGCACGCGACATCCGGCTGCACAATGTTAAACAGCTTGAGGACGATCGTCGTGACGCCGCGGAAGTGGGTCGCGCGGAACGTCCCTTCGAGGGGCTTGGATATCTCCTCGACGGTGACCCACGTCTGGAACCCGGCGGGATAGAGCGCGGGCACCTCGGGCACGAACACCAGATTGACTCCCGCCTCGCGACACAGCTGGAGATCGCGCTCCAGCGGACGTGGGTACTTGGACAGATCCTCATGCGGGGCGAACTGCGACGGGTTCACGAAGATCGTGGCCACCACGAAATCGGTCCGCCGCCGACACTCCTCCATTAGGCTGACATGCCCCGCATGTAGTGCCCCCATCGTGGGCACGCACCCGATCGTGCAGCCCGACAGTCGCGCCGTCCCGACCGCCTGTCGCAGTTCCGGGATATGGCTGGTCACGATGAATTCAGCGGCCCTGGTCATGGCTTGCCGGAAAGAGGGGGTTGGGAAATGGGAGCAGGCACGGCGGGAAGTTTGATCCCCGGCGTCTCTGCACTTTGCACATCAGCTGTGTAACGGGTGACGACGTTGTTGTGCCAGCGTGGGGAGAGCGGGCCGAAGAACTCGACCTCCGCGGGTAGCAAGCCATCGATGTCTTTGAGTACGGTGGGATCGAGCGGGTTCAGTTCGCTCGATGGCTCCGTGCGAGTGGCCACATACGCCGCCTCTCCGGCCAGATACGAGCCGTTCGATTCGATCTTGATGTCGGGACTCCAGCGACCTCCGGTCGGCCCCAGTGCTTCAACGACTGCGACATCGGGCCGCAGTGCGAGAATCGACTGTCGCAGGTCGATCACGATCGGCGTTTGCTTCTGAGAGGTCAACTGATGCTCACGCAACAGCGGGCCAGTCTCTCGCAAGGTGGTCCGGGTCAAGCTCATTCGCAGCGTCCGCATGCCCGGCGGGGAGAGCAGCTCGCATACTGGCCCCGTGCCCAGACACGCCGTGTCCTGCAACCGAACGGCCTGCGGCACCGAATCGCAGCTGATCACCGAGCCGCCTCCAATGCACAGGCAGTTCGACAACTCGATCTCGCCCGGTTGGATGTCATTCTCGTCCAATCGTTGCCAGAGGATGGCCACCCGTGAGGAGTTACTCGTCGTCTCGTCGTCGCCCGTTGACACCAGTGGCCCCGAGTGAAACTCACAGTCCGAGAGAATCAGAATCTGCGAGTCGACTTGCAACAGCGGAACATCCGGCGAACCGCTTGCCGCCCGGCGGATGATCACGTTCTCCAGCACGACTCGCTGAGCGGCGAGGCGGAGCGGTTGGTCACCGATCTCGATCACTGGTCGTATCCCCTCGACCGCAGTGATCCGCAACTCGCCGACTGCCGAGTGGGTCGAGGCGGCGTAGGGACCGGCCTTATCGAGCATGATCCGGCCCGAGTGTTTTTTGGTCTCTTGTGGGGCCGGTGCGGAGGCCGTGGTCTTGAGCGGGGGAGTAGGCTGCGGCGTCTGACTTCCGAAGTCTTCGGAGACTTCGGAAGTCTTCTTCGGGGGCCCGCCCGCCTCCTGCTTCGCACTCAGCAGTCGACCCGCCGAATCGAGCAGCGACCGACCCGCTCCGGGAAACAGGAACAGCCCCACCGCTCCCAGCAACACCGCAGCTGTCAGCATCGATTGCAGTGCCGCTGGCTTTCGAGTTCGAGCAGATCGCCCCAGTCGCACCGGCACCATCGACTGAAACGAGATCTGA
>JAYTCW010000224.1:0-3788 GCA_043736295.1 Planctomycetota bacterium
ACCACCCTGGAATGGGCCTTCAGCCAAGTCACAGAACATGGCCAAACCGTCGATCGCGTGATGGTGAGACTGGGGATCGGGTGAAATGCAAAACTTCAGATGAAAGTGCCGAGTGTCATGTGACAAGTGGCCAGGCCGAAGGCTCTGGATGCATTTGCCAACTGGCGGACTCCGGCCCCCTCTCCCCCGCGAGCGACATCCATCCAATCGGAGGACACGTTGCGGGGGAGAGGGTTGGGGTGAGGGGGCCACATCGCCCGCTCTGTCCCCCTCACCCCGGCCCTCTCCCCCACAGTGGAGTCCTCACCGCAAGCATTACCGATTGTGGGGGAGAGGGGGCAGAAACCACGAACTGCCGCCCATTGGCGTATGCACCGGAAGTCTCCCCCCTGGGCACTTGTCCCTTGTCACTTGCCCCTTCTCCCCCTCCACGCCTCCTCGATCTCCCCTCCCTCCCGCTCGGCACGCAAACCCTTGTCGACGCGATCCCGCTCCCCTTCGAGGAGGCCCTGCAACTGCTGGCCATGTGCGGTCTCGGCGAGGCCCCGCTCTTGCTTCGCACGCCCCAAGAACTCTCCGAAGGCCAACGCTACCGCTTCTCGCTGGCCCTGGCGGTCTCGCAGAAACCCCAGTGGATCATCGCCGATGAATTCACAGCTGTCCTCGATCGCACGACAGCCAAGGTGATTGCGTACAACGTCCGCCGCATCGCGGATCGGTATGGCGTGGGGTTCTTGCTGGCGACCGCGCAACACGACATCACAGCCGATCTCTCGCCCGATCTGTGCGTCACGTGCGATCTCGATGGGCGAGTGACTGCCACCCGCCAGACAGCCTCCGACTCCCCTCTCCCCTTGGGAGAGGGGCTGAGGGTGAGGGCCGAGCCACCAGACAGCGTTCCCCCCCCCTTCGAACGCCGATCCCGGACGGGCCAATGGGCCCGTCCCACCTCCGTCGCTCAACGCTCAACGCTCAACCCTCCCCGTAAAAAAAAAGACCTCCCATCTCCTTCCACCGCGACCTCTGGCTCAGCACCGCCACCCGTTGCGACTGGCCGTACTTCGCTCGGTGGCATTATCGCAGTCACCACATCGGGCTGATGAAGTTCGGAGTATTGCTCTGGCACAAGGACCAGCCGATCGGCATCTGCATCTTCGTCGCGCCGCCGCGATCGCTCAAGCCGCGCAACCAGTTCTTTGGACATCGAGGCGGGTGGAATCGCGCCACGATGCTCGCTCTCAACAAACAACTCGTCACGTTGCAGCGGGTGGTGATCCACCCGAGCTATCGGGGGGCGGGCTTGGCCTCAGCCTTTGTGAGAAGGGCCTGCGAGCTGTGCCCGTCCCCCTGGATTGAAACGATGAGCCAGATGGGTCGCATCCACCCGTTCTTTGAGACTGCCGGTTTCCAGCGGGTCGGTGTGATCACGGTGGAGTCGGAGTCGCGTGAAACTCATTCGAGAATCTTTGGAGGTCGTCGTCATGGAGCCCAAGCCCTCGTCACGGAAGAAACCTTCCTCAAAAGCCGCTACGCCAACCCGGTGTACTACATCCTCGACAACCGACGAGCCTGTGAAAAAAGGAAAGAGAGCGGCACGGCGCCCGCCTGCCGAGGCGAATGAGTCTCTTCCGCAGTCGCCGAAACCCGGACGGGCAAATGTGCCCGTCCTACCAGACTCGCCCTGCCTGCTCCCGACCACTGACGAGGTCAACACCCTCACCCGTAAGCAACAGGACGAATACCTCACCCTCCTTACTAAGGGAGCCTCCTCCGCCGCCGCCTGCCAGAAGCTGGGCATCTCCATCACTGCCCTGCTCGTCACGATGGAGCAGTCCCCCAAGTTCCGCACCCGAGCGACCAGCGTCTCCGATGTCCTCAGCCAGAACGTCGCCGCCCAACTCTACCAGACCGCGATGAAAGGCAGCGTCACCGCCCAGACGTTCTACCTCCGCAATCAACCGCCACCGGAATGGCCGTGCGAAGAAGACGAACCGACTCCGCCTCCCGACTTGGCGCACCTCACGACTGCCGAACTCGAATCCCTCGACGCCGCCGAAGAAGAAGAGTTGAAAGCCACCAAGAGCAAGCGAAAGCCCGCCAAGTAGGATGGGCAATCCTGCCCGTCCCCGCCGTCAGTGAGCGACCACTCCTTATACCCCGTGTCGAGCGCAAGGTCCGAACGCCCTCGCTCGTGACGAAGCAGAACTTCGAGGAGATGCGATCCCAAGCACTGCTTGTGACCGAGGAGTCTCCGACAGTGGGACGGGCACATTTGCCCGTCCGTCCAGTCGTTCATCGCCCTCTCGGACGGGCAAATGTGCCCGTCCTACGGACTGCCCTATGCCGCGCCGCTCACGTCGCCATCGACCGACTCACGACGATGATCAACGACGTGTACTCATGGCCCGGATCGAACGGCGACGCTTCGTCTCGAATCTTTTTGCCCTTCGATCACCGTCACGGTTTCGTGATCGGCTCTTACTTTCGGCTTCACCGTCGCGATTGCTCCGCGACGAAATTCAACCGTGGCAGACCGCCGACTTCGAGGCTCTCGATCCGGCGTGGTGTCGACTCGCTGGGGTCGAGGTTTCTCCGCGCTCGGCCCTCACCCCCAGCCCCTCTCCCAAGGGGAGAGGGGACGAGGACGCCCCGATTCGTCGGGCCTATATCGAACGCCCGCGCGGGCATTCCAAGACCTCCGATATGGCCGCCCAGATCGCCTGGATCTTGCTGGCCGCTCGCACAGCCGTCATCGGCGTCGCCGCAGCTGCCGACCGCGAACAAGCGGCCTTACTCCTCGCTGCCATCCAGCGGCTCGCGGCACTCAACCCCACGATCTGCCACGACCTCAGCTTCGTCGACGGAGCCGTCCGCAACCGCCGTACGGGGAGTCGTCTCGACCTCATCTCCTCCGATGTCGGGTCGTCGTACGGCATCCTCCCCGACTTCGTGATCTGCGACGAACTCAGCCATTGGCCTGGCCCCGAGTTGTGGTACTCGCTGCTCTCCTCAGCCGCCAAGAAACCCGATTGCGTACTGGCCGTTCTCACTAACGCGGGCGTTGGGCTCGGCTGGCAGTGGGAGGTCCGTGAGAACGCTAGCCAGTCGCCCAGTTGGTATTTCTCGTCACTCGATGGCCCCCACGCTCCGTGGATCACACGACAAAGCCTCGACGAACAACAGGCTCTCCTCCCACCCGCCGTGTATGAGCGGCTGTGGCTCAATCGCTGGCAGCACTCGGACGGCGAGTTCGTCTCGCTGGCCGAGGCGGAGGTCTGCATTGACTCAACTCTCTTTCGGAAAGACCACGGCTCCCCGCAGCACCAGTACATCGCCGCCATCGACTACGCCGAGAAGCACGACTACACCGTCGCCGTCATCGTCCACCGCGAGGGGGACCGCACGATCGTCGACCGCATGGATGTTGTGCGGCCTTCACCGCTCTGCCCGACGCCAATCGCCTGGGTCGAGGACTGGATCGACCGCGCTGCGGCTGCGTTTCCTGCCATCCTGTTCGTCCTCGACGATTACCAATTGGTGGCGACGCTGCAAAAGTATCAAACCCGTTATCCCGTCAAGCGGTTCCAGTTCCTCGCGGGCCAGGGGAATCACGCCCTGGCTCTGCACCTGCGGCAGTCGATCCTTCAGCGGAAGGTCGCCTGGTATCCCGGCTGCGGGAGTTTTTCGTTACAGGCCCATGCGCTGTGGCAAGACGAACAGCCTCCCCACACCGCGAGCGAACGCGACGACCTGACCACTGAGCTGGCGAGTCTGTTGCTCAAGCAAAG
>JAYTCW010000225.1:0-53787 GCA_043736295.1 Planctomycetota bacterium
TTCGGCATCACGCCCGGATCGTTGAGGTGCCAGTGCCGCAGCGGGATCTCCTCTTCCCAGTTGGTGCGGAAGGCTTGCCATCCGGCCCCGGTCTTCTCGTCCTTGTACCCGTAGTTGCCGTACTCGACGACATAGTTGATCCGCACGCCCCGGTTGCCGTCGTCGTCGTTGTCCGACTGCCACAGCCCGCCGAACGAGTCGACGGTCACTTCCCAGTTGTTGCGGAAGTTCCAGGCCAGCGTCTCCAAGTTCGAGCCATCCAGGTCGCAGCGGAAGATCATCCCTTCCTGGTACGGCTTGCGGGAGTCGTCGACGACGTTCCCCATCTTGTCGACGATTGGCTTCCCGTCCTTGTCTCTGATTTGCTTGCCCGAGTTGCCGAAGTTGAAGTACAGCTTGCCGTCCGGCCCGAACACGAAAGCATGAATGCCGTGGTCGTGCTGGGTGCCGGAGATGCCGCTGAACATCACCTGTTTGTCGTCGGCTTTGAGGTCGCCGTTCGTGTCGACGAAGTTCCAGACTTTGTCGCCGACCGAGACGATGACGCGATTGCCGAGGACACAGATGCCCTGAGCCGAGTCGACTTCGCGGCCCTGGTAGAAGACGGTCGTCTTGTCGCTGGCCCCATCGCCGTTGGTGTCTTCGAGGACCAGGATGCGGTCCCCTTCCTTGCGCTCTCCATTATGACCGCGATAGTTCACGACTTCACAGACCCAGACGCGGCCCAAGTGGTCGACATCAATGTCGCTAGGGCTAAGGAGATTCGGTTCGCCCGCGAAGAGTTGGGCTTCGAGCCCTTCGCCCGCGTCGAGTTGCGACGCAGCATCGGCGAGTTCGTGGCTGCCCGCACCTGCACCGCCGCCACCCGAGGCACCCTTGCTGACCATTTCCAGGACACTCTTCGGAGGCCGCTGAGTGAAGACATGGAATTGAACGCTGGAGTTGCCGCCCTGGTCACTGCCGCCGTTGTCGATGCCGACCCGCGACTTGAATTTGGTGAAGGGGTGGTTGGCGGGCAGGTCGTACTCGATCAGAGAGTTGGCATGCACCCCGATCCCGTATGCGACCGGCTTGCCCGCGATCTTCTGCTCGCCGCCCTCAGCGTTCTTGCCCACTTGGACATTGCCCCAGTCAGCCGAGGCATTCTTCCACTTCAACTCGGTCAACTTCGTCTCGCCGCCCGGTCCAACCAGACGTGGCTCGGCCCAGTCGGCCCAGTCGGCGGTGAAGCCGTTACCGCCATCGGTCACGACGAGATACAGCTGCTTCGCGCCGGTGATGTCGGCCTCGATTTCGACCGAGTGGTTGGCTGTGGCCGGAGTGACGATGGGGCTGCTAGCTGCGGGCTTGGTCTTGGCATCGCCGGTGAGGAGGTCAGCGGCCTTCGGCTGTTGCTGTTGAGGAGCGGCCTGGGCGGTGCCGGGTTTCGGCTCGTCCTGGTTGGCGTCCATCTCTTCGTTCGAGGGAGTGGCTGAGGCCACGCCGTCCTTGGGCACATCGAGTCCGGCGGTCCAGACGATGGCGTTGAGGACGACCTTGCGGAACTGGTCGTTCTGCCAGTTCTGGTGGTTGTGGCCACCGGTGAAACCGAACCCGCGACCCTTGTTGTCCGGACGCTCATAAGCCCAGCCCATGTGCTGCGGCTCCTTGCGTTCGAGGACCGAAGCTCGCACGAACGGGTTGCCGCTGTGAGGTCCGTCACCCCGGTTCAGGGTCTCGCGCGGCGGCATGTCGGTCAGAATCGGGGTGACGTTCTTCATCCCCTCAATAAACCGCATGTGGTAATACCACTCATCATTGATCTCGAATGACTGGACGCCGCGAGAGATCGCATGCTCGGGGAACTTGGCGTACTTAGCAGTCCAGTGCGGGTTCACCGAGTAGTTCGGCTCGAAGTAGCCACCGATCCAGTTCAGGAAGTGATCGCCGCACGGCCCCTTGGTCGTCTCGACCGCATAGTGGATACAAACTAAGCCGACGCCACGGGCATCGACATGCTGCTGGAAATCATCAAGACGGTCGTTGAGGTAATGCCCCCCGCCACCATCGCAGTACGACACCACTGTGTCGGCGTTGTCGAGAGCGGTCGGGTCTTTCGGCCAGCCGCTGCGGTAGACGGTCGCGACAACCGGCAGACCCGACTCATTGAGCCGCTTCGCCAGCAGCAGACAACCCGCGTTGTGCTCGTGCGAACCCCAGCCGTGGCTCGGGCGACCCGCGATGAACACGACCTTCTTCCCCTCGGCGAGCTTGTGCCGCTTGATGCGGATGTTCTTGAACTGCACCTTCTGCGGCGGACCGGAGTGCATTTGAAGAGCCAGCATGCCGATGCGGTCGGCCTGCTTGTTGGCGTCGTTACCGGGGTCCTTCTGGTCGTCGAACAGTTCCGCAGTCACCTTGCCATTAATCTTGAGGGTGATGTGATTGCCCTGAGCGGTAATCGAATAGTCGCACCACTCGCCAGCCTTCACAGCTGTGGCCAGTTCACTGTTAGTCTCCGTCTTCTTGCCATCAGCAGCAATCGTAACTTTCGTTCCGCGACCTGAGAGGAGTCCGCGACCGGCCTCATCGTAGAGGGCCCCCGCCCATTGCCCGGCGAGATCGATGTCGGCCTGATACCCGACGACATGCCCGTCCGGATTCTGCTGGCCTCGGAACTGAATCCCGCTATTGGCCTTGGCCATGTCGCCGGTCAGCTTGAACTGCAAACGCAACTCGAAGTCATCGACCTCGGCGTTGTCCCAGACGAGAAACGTGTTGTGCCCCAGCGGCTTCTCCGCCGTCGACTCACCGGTGATCGCCCCGTCCTCAATTCGCCAGAACCCCTCGTCCCCGGCCCACGGCTTCCAGCCGTCCAGATTCTGCCCATTGAACAGCGAGTGGAACCCCGCCTCGGTTTCATCCGCAGCTCGAAGCTCCGCTCCGCCCGCCAGTAAGGACAGGCAGACCGCCGTGCCCAGGAGATATGCAATCGCTCTCATTCGCTCTCAATCCTCGAAGGAGTATTTGTCGGGGTCCAGTCGCGCCCCCGGCCCGCAAACATGACAGTCGGACTGCGCGCTGGAACTCAGCCGAGCAGTCTAACCCATCGGCGGTCCATTATCCCAGACAGCGAGAGTCGGTCACTGACATTCCTAGGCTCGCTTCCCTCGTTCGTGGCGCCCGGTGCTGGTCCGACAGCACTGACGCAATGAGTGCATCACACGCAGAGGAGCGACGAAGGTGTTCCTCTTGACCGGATCGTGCCAGCCGACGAACAATCCCCGCTTCGCTCGTTCACCGCAGCAGGGAGGCTGCCATTTCAGTTCAAGACAGCATCATGACGACATCATCGCAGTCGGGGCCGCTGAGGATTCTGGTCCTCGCGGGCGGGCCGTCGGCGGAGCGGGAGATCAGCCTGCGCAGCGGGGAGGCCGTCGCTCACTCGCTGTCCCAGAGCGGTCACGACGTCACCAGGTTCGACCCGATTCATGAACAGCTGACCGGTGTCGAGGCGTCCCACTTCGATGTCGCCTTCGTGGCCCTGCACGGGCGCTACGGCGAGGACGGCGGTGTGCAGTTGCAATTGGAATCGCTCGGCCTCCCCTACACCGGCAGCGGTCCCGAGGCATCGGCCCTGGCCTTCAGCAAGACGGCGGCCAAGGCCCGGTTCATCGCCCACGGCGTCCCCACGCCCGACATGGTGCTGTTCCGGGCGGGCGAGCCGCTGGCCCAATGCGTCGAGCGGGCCGCTCCCCTCGGCTTCCCCGTCGTCGTGAAGCCAGACCGCCAAGGCTCCAGCATCGGCATCAGCTTCGCCCACAATCGCGAGGAACTGGCGCAGTCGATCTCAGCTGCGCTGGCCTTCGACACGCAAGGCTTAATCGAGGTCGCCATCGCCGGGGAGGAATGGACCGTCCCGCTCCTGGATGAGCTGGTCCTGCCCCCCATCCGCATCGGCACTCCCCAGGCGTTCTTCGACTACGAGGCTAAGTACCAGCGCGAGGACACCGCGTATGAGTTTCCCAGCGACGTGTCGCCCGCCCTGCTCGCTCGAATCACCGAGATCGCCCAGCAAGCGGCGCGGTCGCTCGGCGTCACCAGCCTCTCCCGCGTCGATCTGCGCATCGATGCCAGCGGCCAACCCTGGGTACTCGAGGTCAACACCATCCCCGGCCTGACCGACCACAGCCTTGCTCCCAAGTCAGCAGCCCACAGCGGCCTGACCTTCGCCCAGTTCTGCGAGGAAGTCTGCCGCCGAGCCATCGCTGCCAGCCAACGCAATCCCACTCTCCGTCAGAGTCGGCACGCACGCCGAGTCCCGCTCAACATCCGCCGGGCCAGTTAATCCCGCTTCAAGTCCGAGCCGCAGATCGCCGATGCGCCGTGGGATAGGCTTCCAGCCTGTCTTCCTCGAACCACCAACCGAGCCTCAGTGTTCTGCTCCCTCTCCCCCACATTCGATGACACTCTCGGAGTGGACTCCACTGTGGGGGAGAGGGCCGGGGTGAGGGGAGTGAACTGCCCGCTGTCCCCCTCACCCTAGCCCTCTCCCCCGCAGTCACATCGCTCGCGAAGGCCACACCGATCGCGGGGGAGAGGGGACCGGAATCGAATCCAATAGCGGGTTGCTAAGTCAGCCGATCCCACGCCTCATTCCCCCAGACCGAGTCGATGTCCCTCCCCGAAGACGAGACTGACGATCTCCCCGCCGGTAGCTGGTGGTCCCAGCTGCTCGACTGGGCGTTGCGTCCTCGTATCCTCGGGGCGTTGACCTTGGCGATGCTGTTCGTGGTGGTGATTCCGTCGGTCCCCTCGCTGTGGCCGACGGTCAGTCAGAATGCCAAGTTCCAGATGTCGGCCGACCGCATCGACCTCTCCCCGGCCACTCGCTGGACGCCGCACGACATCGTCGAGAACGTCGCGAAGAACCATCCCGATTGGAACGACCGCAGCCTCTTGGAGTCGAGCCTCGCCGCCGATCTGGCAGCGGCTTTCGCGAAGCATCCGTGGATCTCCAAGGTCGACCGCGTGGAGAAAACTCGCCAGGGTCGGGTCATCGTGCAAGTGACCTACCGCACCCCCGTCGCGATGATCGAGACCCATCGGGGACTCTACCCCGTCGATGCGGAGGGAGTACTCCTGCCCCCGAACGATTTCTCACTCGCCGAGTCCGACCAGCTGCCCCACCTGCGGCAGATTCGCTCGATGCCCAGCGGCCCGGCGGGGAGCGTGTGGGGCGACCCGCTGGTGGTGTCCGGAGCCAGACTCTGTGCCGCAATGATGCCCGAAGGCAATCTGGAGTCGCACTGGAAGCGTTACGGCCTCGAGGCCATCGTCGCCCCTCAAACCCTTCTCGACAACGCGGAAAACACCCCCAAGCCGCCCGTGTTTGAACTGCTGACCCAGCGTGGCCGCCGCATCATCTGGGGCCGCCCCCCCGGTGATGACTCGCTCGAACCGACGGTGGCCCAAAAACTCGGCCGCCTCGACAGCTACATCCGCCAGCAGAAGTCCCTCGACCAACCGGTTGGAGCTTACTTCCTCGATCTCCGCCCCTTCAAAACCATCTGGCTAATGGCCGAGAAGCCAGGTACGGGAGTACTGCGGTAAGTTCAGATTGTGGTTCGAGATCGAGAAAGCAACTCCGTGACTGACTACTGGCCAAAATGTTTCTAATGGCTGATTCTGCTGATTAGCTGATCCCGAAACTGCCGACTGTAATACCACCGGTTGCGTATGATAGTACCAGAAGAGATTTGACGAGCAGTACGCAATCTCAACACACGAGGGCACCATGCCAGCAGTCCAAGAACCTCCTCGACCGACCAGTATGTCGGAAGATGCTTTTGAGTTGGTCCACCGTTTTTACAACGGTGTTGATGTTGTCGTGCGAGAACTAGCTGAGCAGATTGCCATCGAAGAGGGGTCGTTTTTGGAAGACAAGACCACTGTGGCGATTGAGGAGTCTCATGTGCGTGATGCCGGACTGCAGATCATGGAACGATTGAGAACTCTCCTGAAAGATGGAAAGCTTCCCCTGCGAGCCAGCCAGTTGGTGAGTGGAATGTCCAATTGTTTTGAACAACAGCCCAAGTCTTAACAGGTGTGAGAATGGCCAGTCCTCGATAGGGCAAGGCAGCACAGGACCGGTCAGACGATTTTGTGGCAGACTTCCAGAACAACTTACGTCGCATCACGATTCGACTTGCCATTCATGAGCGAACGGACACGATCGACCATCGCCATGTTTTGAATGCCCATGAGGCTCTCCTCAGGACTGGCCTGGATCGGACTCCGTGGTGGAAGCGGTCCCAGTTGAAGACAGGAGCCGGGGGGCTCTTGTGCGCGTTCTCGGCTTCAGTGCCCGATCTAGTCCCCTGCTGCAATTGCAAGCACAATACGTGATTCCGGCCTGCTACTTTGGGATCGGGGTCTGCCTGGTCATCGGGACGTTCCTGTTGGTCTCGGGTTGGCTCGAAGGGTGAGGCCGTTTCCGTCTGATGCCAATCGTTCTCATTCGCGATCAATTGGAACAACGGGCTCCCACGTCTCCAACCGCTGCCGCGCCAAATCGGCCCAGGGGCCGCGTGAGTCGAAGGTCAGGTACTGCTTCCACAGGTCGACGGCCTCGTCCCCTCGGCCCAGTTCGGCCAGTGTCTCGGCCTTTTGCAGGACCGCATCGGGGTAGTCGGGATGCACGTTCAGGGCGATGTCGAACGCCAGCAGGGCCGCTTCGGGTTCGCCGACCTCTCGGTGCAGGCTGCCGATCTGGGTCCACGCGGGAATGTAATCGTGGTCGAGTTCGACCGTGGCGTAGAACCGCTCCAGCGCACCTCGTGGATTGTCGGCTCGCGACATCGCCTCCGCGAGGTGGAAGTGCAGCTCAGCGGTCGGCGGTCCGGCCATCAGGGCCATGCGGAATGCCTCGATCGACTCCGTCAACTCCCCGCTGTCGTAACACTGACACCCTCGATCGAACCAGTCCCGCGCCGTCTCCGTATGAGGTGCCCACGCCTGATCCAGTCGCAGCTGGAACGGCGGCTCATCGTTTGCGCTGGGTGGCTTCGCGACCGTGCCGGGCTCGTCGAAACCGAAGACCCGCTGTCGGGTCGCAGGGATCAAGAGCCCGTACTCGTCCTTGACCAGAACTCGCTCGTTGCGGGCGAGGATCTCCAGCTGTTCGAGTGGTCGCAAGTCGCCGCGGACCACGCTGGGGAGCGTGCGGAGGCTTGCCTCCAGTTCCTTGCGCGAGACTCCCGAGACTAGTAGTTCGCTGAGCTTGCGGGCGCTGGTGACCTCTTGGAAGTCGAAGTACGGCAGCCGGTAGACCCGCTTGACCGCCCGGATCAATCCCAGTCGTTCCCAGCCGCGAATCAGATGGACGGAGACCTTGAGCAGCCCGCTGAGCATGGCCGGCGTGTACAGCCGGCGGACCTCGGCGTGCTGTTCGGAGAGTCCGAGAGCCTGGAGCCACTCGGATTCGTTGAGGACGCGAATCGCCACGCCCTCGGCCCGCAGCCGCTCGACTTGAGTCAGCTTGACGCTCGGCTGCCCGTCCTCTTCCAGCGGCCAGCCCTCCTCACCAACGATGAGCAGGGTCGTGTGACGGCTGACATGCTCGGCGGTGACGCCCCCGTGCTGCGTGATTAGCTCCGCTGCCTGCGCATGCGTCATCGAAGCGAGCGTGCCGGTCAGGGCGACACGTTCACCTTCAAGAATCGGGGAGTTGGGCAGCGGGTCAGACACGGCAGATCGGGCACCGGGTTGAGAGAGTTCACATGTATCGTAAGCTGTCTGCGTTCCGGTTTCAGCGGTCGGCGAGAGAATCGTAGGCGATGTCGCTCCGCGACTCGCATTCCGCCGCAGAAAAGATTCATGCTTGAGAATTCAACTCGGAGCAGTACGGCGTCTGGCGGTCGCAATCTCAGTCGCGGAGAGTCATGAGCTACGGTCACGGTAGCAGCGAACGCCGTTCCGAGGATGGGCACATCGGAAACATACTCCACGACCGTGTTCACTGAACTGGCCTCGCCCTCCCGGCGAAGTCGCTCCCCCTGGTGTTCGACTTCACGTGGCACTCGGAACTATTCCTCGACAAGCGATCCCCGTGGGGGTGATAATGCCCAGAGGGTATCGAGTGGCCATTCGGCCCGGTACGCGATTCTGGAGTGAGACATGTGTGCATCGCCATCGATCAGCCAGTTGGGAGTGATGCTGGCGGCGATTCTGCTCGCGGGAGTGGTGCAGGCAGAGGAGGCTGCTCTCCGAAAGCCGGGGCTGTACGACGGGGCGGTGGGGGTTCAGCTAGATGAGATCGCCGAGAGGTCGGTGACTCGAGTGAACCCGGAGACGATGGAGAATGCTCCGTGGCCGCTCGTGAAGGCCAGAATCGAGCAGATGACCGGGATGCAGGTTTTGGTCGACGAACAGGCGCTCACAGATGCTGGAATCGAAGTCAACGAGCACACCGTGATTCCACAGTGGCTCAAAGGCGAGACGGTGATCTACCTGGCCACTCTGCTTTCCCACCAGTTCGGAGAAACGCAAGTCGTCTGGTATGCCCAAGAGGGACTCTTGAACCTGACCACCGAGGAGAAGGCCAACGAAACTTACGTCACCCGGCAGTACCCCATCGGCGATCTGCTCTCCGACGATTGTGGTCCCGAAGCGATCATTGTCATCTTGGAGCAAACCACGAGAGGCCCGTGGGATGCCGACGAACCGGGAACTGGAACGCTCTCGATGGTCGGCAATCTGTTGTTCGTTCGCCAGACGCACCGCATGCAACAAGCTGTCGCGGAGATCCTGGCTGGCCTCCGTCGGCAAGATCCCGTGGTTCTGACGAATTGCTCCGCGGAAGATCTGCGACTGAGACG
This sequence comes from Planctomycetota bacterium, assembly GCA_043736295.1. Classification (GTDB taxonomy): domain Bacteria; phylum Planctomycetota; class Planctomycetia; order Planctomycetales; family Planctomycetaceae; genus TH-plancto1. The sequence goes on from JAYTCW010000225.1 coordinate 8,859, forward strand.
GTTGCTGGAAGAGAAGCAGATCAGTTTTGAATTCCCCGATAACACCTTGCACGATGTGGCCAAGTGGTTAGAGGCCACGACCGGAGCCAAGTTTCGTCTCGATCAGCAGGCCCTGACCGATGCGGGGCTCGATCAAGACACCAGAGTTTCCGTGATACTGGCGAACCTCCCCTTGCAAGTCGCCCTCCAGCAGCTGCTCAGCAATGTCAACGGGACGCCACTAACGGTCCATGTTTCCCACGAAGAGTGCCTGATCACGACGGAAGAAAAGGCCATGGAGAAATATGAAACGGTGCTGTACCGCGTGGGACCATTCGGGATGACAGGTGAGAGACTCAATGAATTCGTCGCGATGTTGGAGCAAGAGACCAGCGGCCCCTGGGACGCCGATGAACCGGGCACGGGCACCATCGCTGGCATTGAGCCACGCAGCATCTTAGTGGTCTGGCAAACACAACGCGTCCACCGGGAGATCCTGGAAATCTTGCGAGGACTGAGGCCCACACCCACCGTGCCTCCACAGTCCACCTCCCGCCAAGTCGCCTCTCCGGTCGCACTCGCAACTCCTCAGAACGAACCCATCAAACAGGTTCACGCCGCCCGCCCGGCCCCCTCTGCTGTCGGGGCGCTCGCTCAGAGCCTCCGCAAACCGTTGACAGCTGTGACTTGGGAAAGCCTGGCGGACTACGCTCCATTGCTCTTGGCTTTGCTGCTGGGTTGTGCGACTGGATACATCTGCCGACATTGAGGGTGAAGAGCGATTAGACGAGCGATCGGTTGCCACTGGCCGCTGGCTTGTCGATTCGTCACTGCTGAGCGGCTGCAACTGATTTTGGTTGCGGAGAAGCCGCGCGAGGAAGATGTCGAGAGACCGGTTGTCGCTCCTTCCCAGAAGTTGCCCTCCCGACAGTTCATGTTGAAAAAGAGCCCGCAGCACCGTATCTGAAAGAGAATCTTGATCCAGTGTTGGGGAATGAATCCAACGCACCGGATTGGACGCTCCGCAATTCATCACGATCGGCGAATTGCGGAGCGACAGCGCCTACGCCCTACTCCCCATCCGGTTCTTCGAGGTAGGTGTACCCGTTTAACCCGTCTTCGTAGAACTTGACGAAGCGGGTGGCGTCGGTGGGGGTGATGCGGTGGTCTTGGACGGCGGAGTTGATGGAGACTTGCAGCAGGTCCATCAGGTCGCGGCCTTTGAACTGGACGTAGTCGAGGACCTCGCTGACGGTTTCGCCCTTGAGGATCTGGTTCAGTTCCACCTCGCCGGACGGACTCAAATCGACATGCACGGCGTTCGTGTCGCCGAAGAGATTATGCAGGTCGCCGAGTATTTCCTGGTAAGCCCCGATTAAGAACACACCGATGTAATAATGGTGGCCGTCGTAAGGGTGGAGCAGTAGCGTTTTCTTGACATCGCGCTGGTCGATGAAGGCGTCGATCTTGCCGTCCGAATCGCACGACACATCGCTAATCACCGCGTGCCGCGTCGGTTGCTCGTTCAGGCGGTGGATCGGCATCACCGGGAACAGCTGTTTAATCGCCCAGCTGTCGGGGACCGATTGAAACACCGAGAAGTTTCCGTAGTAGGTGTCGGAGAGCGTGCGGTCGAGTCCGGCGAGTTCCTCGGGGATGTAGTCGAGGTCTTGAACCAGTTTGCGGATTTTATGAATGATGGCGAAGAACAGGTTCTCGGCGATCACGCGCTGATCGAGTGGCAGATACCCGGCACTGAACAGCGTGGTCGCGGTGTCGAGGGCCTGGATCGCATCGTGGTAGGTTTCCAGTACGTTGCGGGCGGTCGCGTCCTGGTAGGTGAAGAGCAAATCGTGCAGCGGCTGCTCGTAGATCTCGGGGATGTCGCTGGGGATCTCGGTCACGTCGCCCTGGTTGGTGACGCCGAGGGTGCCGAAGACGAGGACGCTGTGGAAGGCGGCGATGGCGCGGCCGCTTTCGGTGATGATGCTCGGGTGCGGGACGCCGACCTCATCACACACGGTTTGGATGTGGTACACGACATCGCTGGCGTACTCCTGCCAGGTGTAGTTCATGCTCGATTCGAAGTTCGTCTGCGACCCGTCGTAGTCGACGCCCAGTCCGCCCCCGACATCAAGATACTTGAGTCCCGCCCCGCGCTTGGCGAGATCGGCATACACGCGGATCGCCTCGGTCACCGCCCCCTTCACCTGCCGAATATTGGTGATCTGGCTGCCGAGGTGGAAGTGCAACAGTTGGAAGCAATCCGCCATGCCGAGCGATTCGAGCTTCTGATAGCACTTGAGTAGCTCGCTGACAGTGAGGCCGAACTTCGAGCGATACCCGCCGGAGGACTGCCACCGCCCCGACCCGCGCGTGGCCAGCTTGACTCGCATGCCGATTTGCGGGCGGACGCCGAGTTTCTCGGCGTACTTGAGAACGAGATCGAGTTCAGACATCTTCTCGACGACGGGGATAATGTTGCGGCCAATCTTCTGGCCGATCATCGCCATCTCGATGAACTCGTCGTCCTTGAACCCGTTGCAGATCACCGGCGTGGTCGAGTCGGCTAGGGCGATCACCGCCATCAGTTCCGGCTTGCTTCCCGCTTCGAGGCCGAAGCCCAGCGGGCGTCCGTACTCGATAATCTTCTCGACCACCTCACGCTGCTGATTCACCTTGATCGGGTAGACGCAGCAGTATTTCCCCTGGTAGTCATGCTCGCGGATCGCGTGGTCGAAGACATCATGCAGCTCCTTCATGCGGTCCTTGAGGATGCCATTGAACCGCACCAGAATCGGCAGATCGAGACCCTGCTTCACGAGACGGTCGATGAGCTTCTTCAGATCGAGGCTCTTGCCAGGGTCGCGATCCGGATGGACCAGCAAATTCCCATTCTGACCGACCGTAAAGTACTCTTTGCCCCAGCGTGGGACATCATACAAATCGCCAGAGTCATCACTGGTCCAACGGTCAACGGGGTCAATCATTCAGGGAAACTCTCTGGGCAGAGGGCTGGAGAAGTCATTTGTCACAGCAACGGTGAGCCCGCACTTTATCCGCGACAGGAGCGGAGTTCAAATTGTGGTCAGGAGTTGGGTAGACAACTGCCGCTGCGTAAGCAGTGGAGCGGCTGACTGGATCTTGTCCGCTGAGCGACGATTCGCCTCTCCCGGCTGAACCGAGAGGCTCTCGACTTTACGCCATACCCGGATCGAGCAACACATGTCCCCCCTGGACCAGGCGGCGGGTCATGACGACCTCAAACACCAGCATGCCCAGGACGATCAACAGCAGCCACCACCAGAACTCCGACTGAGCAGCCTGATCAGTGGCGTTCTTGGCGACCGACTCCGCATCGGCAGTGAAGACGAGCCCCTTCTTGGCCAGCACCTCGACCTCGGGCGGCGAGAGCGGAGTCAAGTCCGACTCAGCCCGGTCGAAGTTTACGACGAACCGCTCGGGCTTCCCGGCTCCAGCTGCGGAACGCATTTCGTAGACACCAGGGAGAGTGGTTTGAGCGAAACGGGCGGTGCGGCGGTCGCCTTCGAGCTTCGACGGAGTGCGTGACTCCTTCTCATCCGGGCCCTTCACAATCAGTTCACCCAGTGGTGCCTGATCGAGGACGAGCGGGGTTCCCATGTCGACGTTGCGACTGGTCCGCTGCGTGGAATAGTTGAACACGACTTCATGCAGGAACGGCACGAAGTCATTTTTGCTCGGCAGCGTCGACCAGTCGGAATCGAGCGGCGTCGACATCTGCACGACTGTCCCCTTGCCCAGTCGTTTGGCAATCAGCCACGGAACCCCATTCTCCAGCTTGGCGAGGACGGTTCCACCCGCAGCGAGCTCCTTGGCGGGTTCACCGGGCGCGTCCGGAATCGGTTTTCCGTCTTTGTCGACGGGAGCTGGGTCGCCCGTGACGGGCTCCATTCGCCACCACTTCGAGAACCGGATCGAGGTCAGATCGACCCCCTGCTCCTGGCGGAACCGTTCCAGCCACGGAGTGTTGAGGCTCTCGCTATCCAGACGCATCGCTCCCAGCTTGAGGTCGGTGTCGCTTTGGACTTCGATCAACTTCGCGGGGCTAAGCTTCTTGCTGAGTGGCTCGGGCAACCCCGGGTACCAACCTGCTTGTGACTTGCTCCCGGCTGCGAAGACGACCGTCCCGCCCTCCTCGACGAACTTGACGAGAGCGTCCGCCTGGGGCACGGTCAGCGTGGGGACGTTCAGCACCCAGGCCACGGCTTTGCCCGTGAACGATTGCGAGTTGAAATCGAGCCAGCTGACCTTGGTGGCCCGGACCCACGGCGTGTCCCGGACTGCCGAGAACGCCGAAGTCACGAAGAACGAGTCGGACTGCGTGGGGTCGGGATTCGGATCGCCATCCACGACGAGAACGGGAATCCCATCCGCGACTTCGACGACGGCATCGGCCCGGTCGTCGCCCGGCAGGTTGTCCGGATCGACGACAATGCTGACGAGGTGGCTGCCGGTCTCGGTGAAGCGGTGCTCGAACTCGACTGAGCCTTCGCCATTGACGGGGAGATCGAGCGACTGGGACTTCTCGGGCAAGCGCTGGCCATCGACCTCGAAGTGGGCCGTGACCCGCCGTTGCTCCGTGTTCGTCTGCGAGATCATGGCCCGCACGCGGATCGGGAACTCGGGTACGGTCAACTCGCGCGACAGTTCTGGTTTCCCAACCGCCACGTTGATGCGGTCCTGGACATCTCCAATGACATCGACCACCCAAATGCGAGGCGGAACGGACATCTGCTTCCGCGAATCCTCAATCCGGGTCCACTGATAGACATCATCGGGCCGCCACGGCAGCTTCTGATGATCGGTCAGGACGATCACCTCGCGCGAGACATTTGACGACCGGCTGAGAATCTGAATCGCCTGTCGCAGTCCAGCTGCTAGGTTGGATGATCCGGACGGAGCCGCGAGTTCATCGAGGGCAGTGCGAGCGAAGTCGAAGTCCCCGGTGGGGGTTTCCATCACCGGATGCACCTGGTCACGGACATCGAGGATGCTGACGGTGTCGCCCGGTCGGAGCGTGTCGAGGCACTGGTGTCCCCACTGAATCGACTTCGCGCGGGGCGTCTCCACCGGTCCCTTCCAGCCCATGCTGTAGGAACCGTCCAGCACCAAAACGACATCGCGACTCACGCGTCCGGATAGGCTGGAGATCGCTCCCCCACTCGCCCACGGACGCGACATCCCGAAGGCGATCAGCCCCAGCACCCCCATCCGCAGCAGCATCAGTAGCCACTCTTCCAGCCGGATGCGGCGACGTGTCTTCCGCCCCAACTGAAGAAACTGCATGGCTCCCCACTGGACGATATCGAACTTGCGGCGGCTGATGAGGTGTGCCAAGACCGGCAGCGCCATGGCGGCGAGACCGACGAGCATCGCGGGGGTGAGAAAACCAAAGTTCATCAGACTGCACCAGTGTCAGGCGAGCGGGGCGGCGTCAGCCCTCTGGTGACGCCTCGTCAGAGGCATCATAAGCAACAGCGGCGACGGATGTGGAGAACTGGGAGGCACTTATTTCGGAGCAAATGTCGGGAAGGAGGAAGGAGGAGGGAGGAGGGATGTTTGATTCATCCTTCATCCTTCCCCCTTCAACCTTCCCTCACTCACCCGGTTTGCGGACGCCCACAGTCAGCAGCAGATTGGCCCATAACGCCTGATCTCCCGTCTGGATCGTCAGCACATGATCACGGCTGGCGACGGCATTGTAGAAGTCCCACTTCTGAATCGGCTGGAGTTCGATGCCGAGCTTCGACTCTTGGAAGATACGGCGGTAGTCGTTCCAGACCGGCGGGTCGCCTTGCAGAGCGTAGGGGTCATCCGCTGGTATGCCCATCGTGTTGGCCGCCTCGATCGGAATCGCCGACAGCAAGGCTTCCAGCACTTGGCAACAACTCACCAGACCCGGAGACAGATTCAGACACACCAGTTCGGCATTCGGCCCGAGGGTGTTGTAGGCCGGGTAGTTCCCGTCCGCGATCAGTATTTTCGAGTGATGGCCCGCCCGGCCAATGATCTGGTTAATCTGGGGGTGAATCAGCTGATGTCGCAGCACGGATCGACTCTCCGGGAATAGTGGTCACAGTGAGGAACAGGATGCCCGCAGTGTGACCAACGCCGGTCGATTGTGCAAAACCAGGGTGAGTCCCCTGTTCACTGGGGGGGCGTCGAGTCGCCCTCGTCACGTTGCGTGGCCAATCGCCGAAAGTACCTGAGCGCGACTTTTCGGCTGACCCATTCTCCAAAGCGGGGAAAGAGGCTGGCTACGATGAAAAAGGCCCGAGCCCCGGGGCGATCAACGATGATGATCGGAGGATCGGTTCGCAAGGCTTTGATGACCTTCTTGGCCACCGTCTCGGCGTTTGTGCCTCGGAGTAACCAAGGAACCCCTTTCCCCATTTCGTGCTTGATCGTCTCGTAGATTCCGCCGTCCTCGGTGAAACCGGGACAGATCGCTGTCGCAGAAATCCCACTGCCGAAGCATTCCAGTCGCAACGCCATCGTGAATTGTAAGATGCTCGCCTTGGTTGCGGCGTAGGCGGCTCCGTAGGGCGGGGACTGGATCGCTGCCGTCGAGGCCATGTTAATAATGCGGCCCCAGCCCTTCTTCTTCATCACCGGGATGACGAGCCGAGTCAATAAGAGAGTGCCGATCGTATTGGTCTGAACAGTGGCTTCAATCAGTTCGATCGGCATTTCATGGAAGACACGAAAGGATTCGATCCCAGCGTTGTTCACCAGAACATCAATCCCTCCGAACTCGGCGACAGCAGCAGCGACGAGATGTTCTAGATCGGCCCGCTTCGAAACATCTGTGGGGACCGTCAAGACGCGGACGCCGATCCGACGAAGCTCCTCAGCTGCCACATCGAGCTTGTCCTTCGAGCGAGCCGCCAAGACCAGATTCATCCCCTTCTGGGCCAAGGCAGTGGCCACTGCCCGGCCGATCCCCTGAGACCCGCCGGTGATGAGTGCCACTTTGCCTTCGAGTGAATCGGACATGGGAATCCTGAGGGGAGCTGCGGAATCAATGCTCAACAGGCTTCGATTCGATCAATGCGGTCAGTGACTTGAGTTCATCGGCAAGAACACCATTCAGGATCTGCTCGATGCGAAGCAGACTGTTCGCGACCAGTTGTCCATCCATCAGCCGATGATCGTACGCCAGTGTCACCCGTGACTGACCCTGTGCATCAATCGGACCGTAGCTGAGGATACCTGTTTGAAACGAGGGGGGGCAATCGATTTCGACTCCCCGACTGGCCAGGGTGGATAGAAAAAACGTCCCGACCCGCTTGGCCCGCATGGTTCCACTCAGTTGCAGGTTACACCACCACAGGAATCTGCGGAAGGGGTTGGGGATCTGACTCAGTTGCAGATATCGCTTGAAGACCTGCTCTACGGGTTGTTGCTGGTAATAGTCCAAATGCTCCTGAAGCTCCGTGAGTGGTTTGTCCTCGGGGGCTTTGAACCGGCCCCAGAAGAGCCAGGGTTCACCCAGATACTCGCGCTGGACCGCCAGCATTCCGATGCTGAAGTCATGTTGGTAAATCGAGGGCCAGGGGAACGACATCCAAGTCTGTCGGAAGACCGGCGTCTCGCGGGCCATTAAGGCATAGGCTTTCAGAAACAGAACTGGCCAGGAAATGCGAGTGGGGCACGCCTTCCGAATGGCGTCGAGCGCCCCCAGGTGGCACAGCCGGTGATGTGAACAGAGCGGAACCTGCTTATGGAAATGCAGAACATCGCAGGTGAGTCGGCGCGAACGTGGCACCAGGAATCGGCGTCGATCTTGAAAGAGGCGTTGTGCGGGATTGCCGTTCGACATCCGTAGACTCAGTGTGCCTTGTGTTGTCTCACCCAGGGTAGACCGCAAGCTACCAGACCAGAGCGAGAGGGCAAAGTCTGGTCGCCTGGAAGCAGTTTCCCCGTTCGAGTCGTGCGTGCGTTTGAATCGCAGGCAGCCCAAAGCCAGATTCCCCCTCCCGCCCAGATTCTCGCGGCATCCCGAGATAAAAAAGGGACACTCCTCGCCCAAGCCGACAGCCGCTCACGAAGCAATTGGCATATTGAGTGAAAGCTCATCGCCGGTTTCCTATCCCCTCTCGCCCGCGACAGGGGATAGGTACACAGATTTCGCAGATTGGCACAGATTCAGAGGGGAGAGAAGAGATCTTCTGTCGGCAATCACCGCCCCGCTGGCGTCGCATCTGTGAAAATCTGTGGAATCTGTGTACGACAATCTGCCTCTGTCACCGTGATTGAATTGCAGTGCACGGGGGCATCGGTGGGAACACTTGGGAGACTCTGTCGGCGGGGGCGCGGAGTGTCGTTGTTTCGGTCCCGTTTCTGATGAGAGCGGCATGGACGCGAGCGGCCCGGAGACTCGCCCCTCTCCTCACACTGGAGTCCACTTCGAAAGTCACCTCGAATGTGGGGCAGAGGAAATAGAACCTTGAGAAACACCTTGTGAGAAACCTTCACGACGTTGGGTTGAGGGTTGATTACATGATTGCAAGCCCTTCCGACCGACAATGCCCCCCGCTTGGAAGACTTTGCGGGCTGTAGCGATTATGCGGATTCCGGAGACTGTTACGCATACTTAACCCCTTTCAGGGACTCATCTTCGGAAATATAGAGCATTCCCGCCGGTCGGTCACTGAATGATTGATCGCTGCCATCGTTACCAGCCGAATTTCTATGCAGCGATGAGGTTTTCCAGGCCAGCAGACGGCTTGGCTTTTCTCCGGTTTCACTCTTCATCGAGTGAGTTTGCGGAAAGCATCAAACCTTAATGAGTCGTGGTCGCTTAGGCGGCCCTTTCACTCGACAAAGACCCAGGGAGGGGGGGCAATGTCTCGAATTCCTTTAACGATGACCAGTGCGGCCATTCTGTGTGCCGTGTCACTGATCCAGACGGCGGTTGCCGCGCCACCGACCTCGAGCCCGGAGGAAGGTCGAGTCTCGATGTCGACCTACCGACCCCGCACCACCGGTGCGATTCAGACCGTGGGGCATGAAGTGCCACCCGCAGCCTACCAAGGGGTGACGCAGGGTACTCCTGTACTCAACCCCCACGGCATCAACGTCGGGCGCTATCCTCAGCTCAACGCTCCGCTCTATCCGTCACCGATCCAGAATGTTCCCGAGTGGACCGGTGGCACGATCATCACCAACCAGGCGTTCGCCCCGCACGAGTTGCTGTACCCTCACAAGTACCACTCGATGTATGGCCCGTTCTACTACAAGGTCAAGGGGAGCTGGATCTTGACACCGTTTGGGGTACGGCAGCACGAGCAGTGGAAGCTGCAAGGCACGGAAGTGCGGGTCAAATATCACTCGCACTACAAGCTGTTCTCGGGCTTCTGCCCTCCCAAGTCCTACTGATTCCAGGGGGCTCGTGTCCTCTCCGTGAAGAGTCACTCCGTCGGCCCCGTCCGTCGGTTCACTCCGCACGGAGAACCCGCCCGTTCCCCCGATCACGTCATTGCTGCCGACTCCTGCGGGGAGTGGGTGCTGCCTGTCCCGGAGGATGTCCGCATCCGGGCGGCTTCCAGTTTCGGCCTGCGGAGACCCGGCCAACCCATCCCTGGCAGTAAGTTCTGCTTGTGATCCACGGGGTGGCCCTCGTCTTGAGACTCAGGAACTTTGAGATGATCAAATTCTCTCTCCAGCGGAGCATCTCTCTGGCTTACGCCGGGTTGCTCGTCACAGCTGCCTTCACCTCGGTGGCCTCAGCGGATGATGCAGAGGCGGTCATCCGTCTGAAAGCGAATCCGACGGGCGTGGTTCACGTTCGGAGTTCGTCCTCGGGCGAGGTGACTCGTGGACAATCGCCACAGCAGAGCATTCGCCCGGTGAACGGGGGATACGTCGAATCGCAGAATTGCCCGCCACAGGGTGCGTATGACTGCGAGCCAGAATTCTCCTTCCGGAGTTGCCCCGGCCGGGCCGCCTTTGACAACTGGATGTATGGACAGCGCATGTCCTACCGGATGCGCTCGCACCAGCAGTCCTATGCCTTTCGCTGCAACTTGCAGGCGGACTGTCGCGAGAAAGCCGCCTGGGCTCGATGCAAGTTCGGCTACTTCATTCCCAGTGGAAACTGTGGCCACGGAACTCCTCCGCTGGGCTTTTACTCGATGGTCTATCCCGTCAATCCCCAGCACTTCGATGGACGTGATGGCCAAGTGTATGCCGCTCAAGGCTACGCGGGGCCTGTCGCCATCCCGATCGCTCCGAACGTCAATCACACCTACAACTATGGCTGGGGCATGCCGTCCAGTCGTCTGACGCCGATCTCGCATCCGGTGAGCCCATCACAGGCTTACGGCTACGGCCAAGTTCCGGCTATGCCGGTGCAACCGTAGGAATTCGCTCGTGACGGATTCCCGCACCGGGATTCGATCAAGGAAGAGTATGCGTGAGTGTCGATGACAGAGTGACTGAGAATTCCCTGGGGAGTGAGGCACGGTGGCCGAACCCCCGACACGCCCAGACGCTGGCCCCCGCCAGCCCAGACAGGAAGTCGCAATCATGGTGCGTTCCATGCCGTGGAAGTTGGCCCTCATCGCCGTGGGTGCCTTGGCCAGTCTCGCCTTGCTGGCGGGACAATCATTCGCTGAGGACTCCGAAGGGATCGTTCGCATTTGCGATCAAGTCCCGGGACAGTCGATGTCTGGCGGGAACTTTTCAGCGGGTCAGGCCGCCTCCGGTTGCCCCACTTGCCGGCCGGGACGACCATGCCGTTCCCATTGCGGGTATGGATCGGGCTACTGCGGCTATGGCCGGATGCGGCGGAATGGTTACGTGTATCAGTTTCTCGACTGGTTTAACCCGCGCGGGATGTGTACTCACTCACCGGATCATGGGTATGCCCCTCCCGGAAAGCTGCACACTCCTCATCCGCAGCAGGTGGCTTACCTGAAGGGCTTCCCCGATTCCTGGACCGGACAACAAGGCGCAATCGGAATCGGTGGACCTCGGCCCGTCTCCGTCTACATGCCGACCGACACTACCCAGCTCGGTTACTACTACCAGGCCGTCCCGCGCTGGCAATTTCGTCAGGGGATGATCCCACCGACTCCAGTTCCTTCCCAGTGGCACCGCGATTTCTGCCAGGGACAGTTCCAGGGCTGTCAGCACTGTCGCGGTCAAGTGGCCGGTGGCTGTCCACATTGCCAAGGACAAGCTCACTCCCATTCGGGTGAACAGGTCCTCCAGGAAGGTGTCATCGAGAGCCAACCCATTCCAGAACAGCCGAACATGGCTCCGGAAGTCGCACCGCAGCCAGCCCCCCCTGAGCCAGCACCCGCCCCCGCAGTCGAAGTCGCTCCTGGAACTCCTCTGGAAAAAGCAGAGAACCTGAACCTCCAGCCGATCAACTGAGGGGAGCGAGCAGGTAGACCAGACTTCTGCCGAGTCATTCGGTAAACTCATCTCAACAGGACGCGAGTGGCTTCGGCTGCCGCGTCCTGTTCTCATTGGTGCAGAGAGACAAGCGGCATGGCACGGGTGATTTCGGAAGTTTCGATTTTTGTGGAGGCATAAGATGGACACGGTTTATCTGGAAACCTCAATCGTCAGTCATGCGACCGCTCGCCCCAGTTCCGAATGGGCGACAGCTGTGCGACAAGATCAAGCCAAACGGTGGATGAGCGAGCAACGCCCTCGGTACGTGATTGTGACTTCGCAATTCGTGTTGGACGAGGCGGCCCGAGGTGATTCCGATGCCGCACGACGACGATTAGAAATGCTGGCCGACATCCCGATTCTGGAGGCCAATCCAGACGTGGAATGGGTGGCCAACGAACTGCTGGCACATGCGCTGATGCCCGCGAAAGCGAAACTGGACGCTTTGCATGTCGCCACCGCGGCCCTTGCGGGTGTAGAATACTTGCCGACACAAAACTGCCGACACATTGCCAATGCACGCGTTCTGCCGAGCGTCTACCGACTGTTGGCGGAATTGGGATTGCCCCCGTTGTTGATCTGCACCCCCATCGAGTTTCTAGGAGATATCGATGACCATCTCTAATCCGATCTTGGGAGAACTCTACTCCACACGAGACGAGATCTTGGCTGAATTTGGCGGGGATCTCGGCGCGTACAACCAGAGCGCTGAGCGGCGAGCACAGGCATCAGGGCATCCGATAGCGCATCGACGGCAATTCTTAGTCCGAGCGGGTGTGGCAGGCTCTCGGCAGGCAGAGGAGGCAACGCTTAAGAATCAGCCGTCCCTGTCCGGGGAACACTGATGGTCAGGTGGCAGGCCCGGACCTGGGGTCCAGGCTACAGAGAGACAAGCGACATGGCACGGGTGATTTCGGATGTTTCTATCGCAGCTGCGGCGCTGCGGCGGGGCGAATTGGTGGCCTTTGCGACCGAGACTGTCTATGGCCTGGGGGGAGTCGCTCTGTGGCCAGAGACCGTCGCCCGCATTTTTGAAGCGAAGGGGCGACCGACCTTTGACCCGCTGATTGTGCATGTCCCCGACCTGGCTAGCGTGCGCGAACTGGTCACCGAGTTCCCGCCGCTGGCTGAGCGACTCGCCCGCGAGTTCTGGCCCGGCCCGCTGACGCTGGTCCTGCCCAAGGCTGCGTGCATCCCGGACCTCGTCACATCGGGGCTCGCCTCGGTCGCGATTCGCATCCCGAGTCATCCTCTCGCCCTCGAGTTACTTCGCCAAGTCGGTCTCCCCGTGGCCGCGCCCAGCGCGAACCTCTTCGGACGCGTCAGTCCCACGACAGCTGCCCATGTGGCCGACCAGCTCGGGGATCGCATCGAGTGGATCCTTGATGGCGGCCCGTGCGAGATCGGGGTTGAGTCGACCGTCCTGGCGATTCCCATGTCCGGCCCGCCGACGCTGCTCCGGCCCGGGGGAGTCACGCTCGAAGCGATCGAAAGCGTCATCGGACATGTTGCCCCGCAGGCACCCATTCCCTCCACAAAGAAGAACGCATCGGAGCACGCACAACTGGCCCCCGGTGGCTTGCCGCAGCATTACGCTCCGGCCACCCCCGTCTCTATTGGCAACCTCATGGGTAATCCTCTCACGGGGCGACTTGGAGCCCTCGCGTTTCGGCATTGCCCACATCCAGAACGCTACGCCGCCATCGAGATCCTCTCCCCGAGTGGCAATCTGGCACACGCCGCTGCGGCACTGTTTGCCGCCTTGCGTCGCCTTGATGCCCAACATCTGGAGAGGATTATTGCCGAGCGATTCCCCGACGAGGGACTCGGCCGAGCCATCAACGACCGCTTGCAAAGAGCGGCATATCGAGCAGATATCGAGTGAATTGTGAGTGAGGTGTGGGGCTAGCGTCCCGTCAAGGCTGGATTTGGGGTTGTGGGATGCGTCGTGGGAAGGGCGAAGCTCCTGCTGAGCCGCGAGCCAGGGGAAACGCTCACTCGCGTCAGCGGCTCGGCAGGAGCCTCGCCCTCCCGAAAGAGGCGAACCCCATAGTCAAGCCTTGACGAGGCACTAGGCCAAGCGGGCGAAAGTCGCCACCCCGCTCGACGGGGTGGTTCCCGCGCTTGTGCGCTACCGTAGCGAGCAAGCGCGGGAACCACGAGAACGAGTCCAGTGGCGGGGAAGTGATTACGACCCATCAACCGAGGGCCAGCCACTCCCCACTCCCACCTTACCTGACCGGACTTACAAACCCGACCGGATATTTGAGACGGGAAGATCACTCCAATCGATCATTCGCATCGAACCGAGATGACGATGAATCTGAAGAACGCAACAGGGAAGTTGTATGCCGCGACGCAGTCTCGGCCCGGGCCCCCTCTGTCACGTCAGGTCCAAAGTCTCTCTCGGCGTACATCTCTATGACGACGACTCCCCCTTCACGCGGCACCCAGACGGGTCGAGCGATTCTGGTGGCGGCCCTGCTGGCGTTTATTGTCCCCGTGCTCGTGATGGGGATCAGGCATCTCCGTCTCGATAATAATGTGGAGAGTTGGCTCCCGGCCAAGGACTCAGAGGCCACCGTCTTCCACTGGTATCGAGGGCACTTCCCGGAAGAAGAGCGAGTCGTGGTGACCTGGCGTGGGAGTACACTCGACGACCCTCGTTGTGAACAATTGACCAACAAATTACTCGGTCATGTGGATGCGGATGGGCTGCGACGAGGCGGAGTTCCCTATGTCTCGTCAGTCGTGACGACTCGGGATGTTCTGACACGGATGGTCGGATACGGAGTCCCCCAAGAGGAAGCCGTCACGCGGATGCAGGGGACGCTGCTCGGGATGGGCCGGATCAAGATTCGACTGACAGACGCGGGACGCGAACAGCGAGCCCGCACCATTGCCCAACTGCAACAGCGTGTCGAGGAGAGCTTGGGACTGAGCCTCGCTGTGTACGAACCTGTCGCGATCCAAGAAGTCTCGACAAGCAGTCCCGAGTCGGAAGAATCGGAGGCGGAGTCCACTTCAGAAGCTGACTCCGAGCCCACGGAGGAAGTGGCCCTGCAACCACTCGAAATCGCGCCGTTTGACTTCGAAATCTCCTGGAAAGAGTTCACTGCCAAAGACCCACGAGTCGCCAAGGTGCTGACGATCGGCCGAAACCTGCGGGGCTTCGCCACCGACAAGGAACCCCAAGGACGCGCCCTGATCGACGATGGCTTTCTCGCTCCCGGCTCACCCGTGGCGATCGCCGTCACGGTGTCCGAAGCGGGCCGAGCCGATGCCGCATCGACCGTCGCGGCCATTCGGCGAGCTGCGATTCAGGTCGGCATCCCGGAACAGGATTTGATCCTCGGTGGTGGCGCGTTGGGGACAATCGAGCTCAACAACGCGGTCATTCGGGCCGCGTGGAATCCTGCGGCTCCCTTTTGGAAGCCGCACGAACGTTCGGTGATGCTCCTCTCTGCGTTTGTCGGGATGGTCATGGCGATGGTGGCACTCCGCAGCGTCAGGCTGGCGTTGCTGGTCCTAGGTGTGTCGTACTACGGAGCATTTGTGGCTACCGCGCTGGTGCCGATGACCGGGACAGCCATGAGTATGGTGCTGGTCGTCCTCCCCACGTTTGTGATGGTCGTCGCACTTTCGGGAGCGATTCATGTTGCCAATTACGTCAGTCATGCGACCCTGGAGAACCCGAATGGTGCCGTCGACCGAGCGACGAAAATGGCGTTCTGGCCATGTTTTAACTCCGTCTTTACGACGGTGCTGGGGCTGCTGTCACTCCTGACCAGTTCTCTCGCCCCCGTGCGAGACTTTGGAATCTACTCCTCCATTGGAGCGACTCTCACCCTGTTCATGGTGCTGGTCGTCCTGCCAGCGTTGCTCAAGCTCTTTCCAACTAAGGGGTCGAAGCAGCCCGAGAATGATGTCCGCCGCTGGCTCACGTTCAGTCAGTTCCTGATGAACTACTCGCGCCCCATTCACTTCGCCTGCTGGGCAGTGGCCCTGATGGCGACTGCGGGGCTGATCCATTTTGAGACCGAAACCCGCATCATTCGCAACTTCGCGGAAGACACCCGACTGATCCGCGACTATCGGTTCATCGAAGAGAACCTGTCGGGAATCTCTTCCGTAGAGACCGTGGTCAAGTTCGATCAGGAGAGCCAGAAGTCCTTGCGATTCCTGGAACGGATGGAGGTCGTCCGCCAAGTCGCCGATGGCATCCGCCAGCACTCACATGTCAGCGGAGCGGTCTGTCTGGCCGACTTTCAGCCGACTCGTGAGTCTCCGTCGGCAGATGCGTCGACTCGTGAGAAGATCATGTACAACCGTCGCTCTTCGGAAACGGAGAAACGTATCAAGACGGCCCACACAGCGGATATCCGGTCCTTCCTGACCGAAGCTCCCGAGGCTGCCGATTTCCTTCTGCCCGGCGACCATCAGTTGAATGCCGAAGGCGATGAACTCTGGCGAATCACCGCCCAGGTGCCTGCTTTGGCCGATGTCGACTTCGCCGCACTGACAGAGGATCTCAATCGGGTTGTCGTGTCGTTCACCAAGCCACATCCCGGAGTGGGCCATGTGGTCACGGGAACGGTGCCGCTCTTCATGCGCACGCAGCAGGCCCTGCTCGACAGCTTGATCCAGAGCTTCGCACTGGCGTTCCTGACAATCGCGGTCGTCATGATGTACGCCGTGAAGGATGTCATCGCCGGAGCCTTAAGCATGATTCCGAACGTGCTGCCGATCGCGGCGGTCTTCGGAGCGGTCTGTTGGGCGGGCACCCGAATTGATATCGGCATGATGATCACCGCCTCGGTCGCCCTCGGTCTGGCCGTCGATGCCTGCCTGCATCTGATGGCCTGGTTCCGCCGAGGGCTGGAGAGCGGGATGACTCGCGACGAGGCGATCATCCAGTGCCTGGTCCATTGTGGCCCGGCGATGCTCCAGACCACGGCGGGAATCTCCCTGGCGATGCTCGTGCTGTACCCGTGCGATCTGGTGATGATTAGTCGATTTGGCTGGTTGATGTCCGCACTGATCGCCGCCGCCTATGTCGGCGACATCGTCCTGCTCCCCATCATGCTGCGAGGGACCCTCGGAATCCGTATCGAGAAAGCCGTCCGCGAAGAACAACGTCTTGCCGCCCTGGCAGCTGCGGCCATCGTGGAGAGCGAACCAGCGGTCGTTCCGGAACTGGTGGAGTTGCAGATCCGCCGTGAAGACGACTCCGCCAGTTCTGATTCCCTGATCCCGGCCCCTCACCTGCCCATTGAGAAAGCACCGTCCCGCCGCAAGCGCCAGGCGGGTTGAATGACATCAAGAATCGCAGGCCCAAACGTGTGCGCGCCAGGTAGTCGGCGAACCAACCTCGCAAGGATTGGTTCAACATCGCGATCACGCATTTCAGCGATTCACCACTGGTACGGCGGGGATTCTCGCGCACAGAGACCTTGAGTCTCGGGAGGCTCTTCTTGCGCGGCCAGTGGTTCTGATCTCGAAATTCTTAGCCCCGGAATGCAAAGCTGACCGTGCGGGAATCGACGATCCGTGTCTTCGCAACACGTCCTGGCAACCGCCTCCCGATGCTCCCCACCCCGCTGATTCGACACACCTGCAAACGCACCGAGCCGGACAAACGTGACGAGCCCGACCACGTTTCCCAGTGAACAGACCCTGTTCCGGACGATCACGTCGACACAGTCCACTCGGGCCAGCGCATGGACTCTCGCTCAAACTCCCCATGCTGACGCTTCCGACTCAGAAAAACGTCTCTCAGCACAGCTCGAAATCTCCGCTCACGGCAACACACGCACATACTCTCGCAGTTCAAGGCTCGAGGGCAGGCGGTTCCCCTCGTAGAACTGAAACTTCTTCACCTGCCTCCACTCGGGCGGCAGCGGGAGTTTTTCCGAGTCTTCCAGGCTGTGGGAATAGTGATCATCGGCCAAGACCCACACTCGCTGGGTGGGCGAAACGAGCGGCGCGGCGAGGGAGAGAAACTCCTCCTTTCGCAGGATCGCGCCGCCTTCATAGTGCGAGTAGGCCCCCCCCGAGTCGGGCACATAAATCCGGTCGGTCGAGTTCTGTGACCACTGCAAACTCGGGTGAAAGAACGGAGACGCCACTAGGACCGGCTCGCCAGGCAGTCGGACAATCCGCAGCGTCTCTCCGACCCCGCGCAGCCCCGATTGCTCGGCCATCAGGTTGCGGTGTCCGCGATCATTGACCACCCACAACAGACTCCACCCGATCAAGGCCGCAGCCAGCCCGCGCCGCACGGACACATGCGAGAGGCCGCGCACGACGACCACGATGCCGACGATGAAGAACAGATGAGCGAAACTCCAGTACCGACCTTGCAGCAGATTCCGCGAGGCCAGACTGTACAGCGTACTCAACACCGGCGGAGCGAACGCCAACCCCGCGATGACCCACCGGACTCGGGCGGGCGACTTGGCGATGAACACCGCGACCACGACACAGAGCAAAAAAAGCTGGATCGAGGCAAACTGCCCCCAGTCTCGAATCCAGGGGGACGAGACCCACTCGGCACCGTAGAGGAACGGTTCGCTCCAGGAAGCTGAGAAGGGCGGAATCCAATAGGCCGCTTGCACCCGCGCGTGTTGCGAGTAGAAGACTGGCCCCCAGATGATCCACACGGGTAGCGTGACCAAGATGGCCGTCCCGAACCGGGCCCATACCGCGTTGCGAACCTCGACGGAAGTCTCCTGCCACACCTCGGCCATCCGGACCCCGATCACAACGGCTGCCACCAGCGAAGTGAAGAGTCCGTAATAGTGGGTCAGCGGCAGCAGATTGCCGAATAGGATCACTATGACCCAGCCCGACCACTGCAACGGGGACTTGAGAATTCGCAAAGTCCCCCACCCGAGCAGCCCCGCGAAGAGGATTCCCAAGGTATACATGCGGGCCTGCTGAGCCTGCTCGATCGCCATCGGATTGAGGGCGTACAGTCCCGCCGCCAACAGCGGAAACCAACTTTCACGAGGGGGTTCAGAGTCCGCATCCGTCGCCTCGCGAACCAGCACTCCGATCAATCCGACGGTGATGACACCGCAGACAATACTGAACGCTCGCAGCGCGTCGGGTGAATCTCCGAACACCACCGCCCACAGTTTCAAGATCACATAATAGACCGGCGGATGGACGTTCAGCTGGATCGATTGAAACATCTCGGACCAGGAAAACTGGATCGTCTTCCACGCCGCCGCCTCGTCATACCACGCCGACACTTCATGCAGTCGGTGCATACGCAAGATCGTGGCCAGCGCGAGGACACCTCCCCACCCGAGAAGATACTGCCACATGGCACGCGCAGAATTTGAAGTGGAATTCGAAGACAGATCGACCGTCTGTGCCAACGGTTTAGAATTCATCAGTGACCAACACCTGTTGGAGGGGGAGACCTTGCAGCTGGGCCCCCTGCGGAGTGATCAGCGCGGAATAGATGGGGCCGTCGATCGTTTCGGGAAGCATGCGGACGCTGCCGTCCGCGAGGGCGATCAAGGCTCCGCCGGGGTGAAAGCTGTTCGGGACGGGAGACTCGCCCTCGGGTCGGGTCAGCCCGCTGTTGATGCGAGCGATCCCGGAGTTCGAGGGGCCGTAGTCGACCTGCCCCGGACCGCAGCTCTGACTCACGCACGGATCCACGAGATAAAATGCGCAGCGCAGCGGGTCGGTATTGGCGAATCCGCCTCTGGCATACGTGGGGTCCGCCCCGACTCGAACGTTCTCCGCTAGCATGATTGTTTGAGAGAGGCCATCGGAGACATCGGCCAACTGGTGATGCCGCTTTGTGATGTCTGTATTCCACGTTTCCATGAAGAACATCCCCATTCGCTTGAACAGATCGCGGTCGCTGGGAGAGTTGCCGACTTGCGAGGTGTCATGCGGATAGATGCCATCTCCATTGAGATCAAGGGAGCGATTCTCGGAATCGACTGGCACATCGCGTGTCCCCGAGCTGTGCCGAATTGTGTATCCGACGCCGCCATTGACGGCGTAACTCAGATCCCCCCTGCCCAGCAGCGAGATGTCCGAAGGGCACTGGTAGACCGGAATCTGTGATCGGGCGAGCGGATCGTTCACCGGATCGTCCATGGGCTTGTCGAAATCCCACTTGTTGTAAATGGCCGACTGCTCGACATAGGGAAGAATGTTGACGGCCCAGGTGCTGTGCGGAAACGAGTTGAGGCTGGCGTCATGACTCCAGTTTCCAGACGCGGGAAGGCGTTTCTGGGTGGTGTCAAATGAGGTCAGCGCGATGGCCAGATTGTGCAGGTTGGACATGCACTGCGTCCGACGGGCGGTTTCGCGCGCCCCGGACACCGCAGGCAGCAGCAAGGCCATCAGGATGCCGATAATTGCCAGCGAGACGAGCAGTTCGACGATCGTAAAGCCCGCCCTCGCCTGCGGTTGGTGAAGAGAAACGCATTCCGTCAATCGCCGTCGGGCTCGGGTCACGACTCTCTTCTCCCTAGATGAACTGACAAACCTGCCCGCAGGAGCGATTACGTCTCTGCCCAGTCTTCAATCCGTTTGGCTCCGAAATACCCCGCCACCGCGGAGGCCAGAGCGATCTCGATCAGAACGACGCGAAACTCCTTTGGTGTACAATCTCCCAGACCGGGCACCACATAGCGGTCAGGCATGCCGGGCTTGGGAAACCGCATTGCTGTCTGCCGTGACCAACTGGCCAGACTCAAACTGACCACCACTGCCACAAATACTGCACACGCCACCCGGAACACAATCGGTGAACCCGCGAACTCTCGACTGCGGTTCCAACGGCTTTGCCAGCGGTCCAGCTGCTCTCGCCATGCGGTACGCCGCTCTTGAGCAGCCACGGCCTCATCGGCCAACAAACGGACGGACGATGTCCCCGGGATGGCGTCTGATGAAAGAAGAGCGACTTCGCCCGCTCGCTGTTCAGTCACCTCGCGGTAGCGCTGCATCCAGCGGGGATCCGCCGTGGGAGTTTGTTCCGACGCCTCTGCCGTTTCGAGGCATAGGTCGGCTGCTAAATCCTCAAAGGAGAAGCCCGTTTCGGGACTGCTGAGTGAATCTGACTGCGGTGCCCCAGACGTATGAGACTCTACCACCGATTCCGTCTCAGCCCGGCGAACACGATAAAACAAGCCCACAACCGTGTGGGCGGGCCGCCATTCCGGCTCCCAATCGGCTTTCACGAGATCCTCTTCTTCGATCTCGCCCGCGCGCGCAAGAGTCACCATCTCGCCAAACGCGAGCGTCGCCTCTCCCTGTTTATAGACAATCCAACGGCTGGCCATCTGAGCGCCCGCTTCAGGGACTCCGCTGTGCCTTCACGAATGTGATGGAGCAGTTCCTCGATTCATACTAATCCGCAGGCTCGCCGGAGTCATCCTCGAAAGTCGCATTCGAGTGGAAATACTCGGAACCAACCCCTTCGGGAGGGCGAAGCCTGGTGAGGACCGGTCAGGTGGTTCCATGGAGGCTGGTCATCTGTCACAGGAGTGAGTTGGCCTGATGAAGTAGCGATTGGCACCATGCCCAGGCCGTGAGCAGCCTGGCCAGTCACAAACCAGCCTGGGGCAGAGCGACCATCGGGATCGCCGCCCCAGGTCTCCGAGTCCCAGCGAGCCCAGCCTCGAAAGCGCGAAACGGTGTGGAACGGAGCGGTACTCTCGCGACGCTCGGCCCTCACTGAGACATCCGGGCCTTTTTTTATGCACCGCCAACTGGCGAATGCACCCACTCCATGTTCGCATTGGCCAGCGATCGCAGGGCATGTGGACTGTCGACGACCAACGACGGACAATCGAATTCGTCCGAATTCCAAACTGCACTCACCCAATCTGATGATGGAGTTTGTCATGTGACCCATGTCCCGCGCTGGATCATCTGTTAATCTGTCAGTGTGACACAACCTCCGTGCTTTCGGAACATTGTCACAAAGATCGACAAGGGAGTGAAGATGACGATCAATGATCTGGACAGTCTGGCGACTCTGATCATTCAGGAACGCCAGCCTCTTCTCTCACGTTGGAGGATACAAGTCCGGGAATTGCCTTCGGCGCGGCAGCTGGATATCCCCACGCTGAATGACCACATTCCACAACTGCTGGATGAACTGGCACTGGCATTTCAGACAAATTCGAATCAGTCAATCCCAGAGACGCTCTCTGAGGGGAGCTCGCCGCTGCACGGATTGCAACGTGTGAAAGATGCGTACGATATCGAAGAGGTCGTCGCGGAATACAATATCCTGCGAGGCTGCATTCATGACTTGGCCGATCGCCAGGGAATCCGTCTGCAAGGCCAGCCGTTTCACATTCTCAATCGCGTGTTCGACCATGCCATCGGCTCGGCACTGAAAGCCTATGCCACGCAGCGTTCGCTCGAATTGCAGCACCGCTGGGAGGAGCATCTGGCGTTTGTGGCCCATGATCTGCGGACTCCTCTCAATGCGATTTCCCTCGCAGGGAGGGTCTTGGAGATGCTGCATCCCGAGAGTCACAGCCCCGCATCCAGCAATCAGATGCTGAAAGCCCTGCGCCGCAACGTGCAGCAGTTGGAGGGGCTCGTGGCGAAAGTCCTGGATGGCAATAAGAGTCTGGAGGCTATCGTGGCGATCAAATTGGAGCGACGCCAATTTGATCTGTGGCCCTTGGTCGAGGACTTGATTTACGACCTCTCCCCAGTGGCGAAAACGGCTGGGACGCGGTTCATCAACAATGTGCCGGACGATTTGGTGGTGTATGCCGATGCGGGAATGTTGAGGCGGCTGCTTCAAAACTTGATGGCCAACGCGATCAAATATACGCCGCATGGCGAGATCATCGTCGGGGCTCAGGAACTGGTCGAACAGGGGTTTATGGAGTGCTGGGTCAGTGACAATGGGGCTGGTATCCCCGCTTCACTCATCGATAAGGTGTTTGATAAGGGGGAAACCGATCCCGAGAATGAAGGCGGGATGGGGCTGGGCTTGGCGATTGTGAAGTCCTTTGTAGAAACTCACGGGGGGGCAGTGGGTGTCGAAAGTACCGAGGGGAGCGGTGCGACATTTCGTTTTACGCTTCCCACCAAGGCTTCGTGTGCATCACAGAAGTAGGCTGCCACCAGATTCTGCCCCCTCTCCCCCACAATCGGCGAGGCTTTCAGAATGGACTCTACTGCGGGGGAGAGGGCTGGGGTGAGGGGGCCACATCGCTCGCTTTAAGCCCCTCACCCCGGCCCTCTCCCCACAGCCATGTCCTTCCCGAAAGTCGCACCGCCAGTGGGGAGAGGGGGCAGAAACTCACCGCTGCCGGCGATTCCGATGCACACTCCACAAGGCGTCGGTGATCTCGGGCACTCGCTGAAACCTCGACGAATCGGATAAACTCAAACCGATGCTCGCAGGTGAGTGGGCGTGATCAGTGCCTCTCTTGCGTAATACTCCCCGGAGATCGTGATGACGTTGATTCGAATGGCTGTTGTAGCTGCGTGTGTCGGACTGTGTGGAGCGACCGCTTCGGCGGAGAACTGGCCGGAGTGGCGGGGGCCGCAGCATAACGGCATCTCGACCGAGACCGGCATCGCCACGACATGGGCTAAGGACCAGAACATCGCCTGGAGGGTGAAGCTGCCGGGGCAGGGCGGGGCCACGCCGGTGGTCTGGGACGACCGCATCTTTCTGACCTCAGCTGAGGGGGATGACCTCGTCGCAATCGCGCTCACCACAGCTGGCAAGGAACTCTGGAAGACGAAGATCGGCAGCGGGAACAAGGACGCCCGCGCGGGGGAGGGGAACTCCGCCTCGCCGTCTCCGGTGACGGACGGCCAGCATGTGTGGGTCTTCTTCGGGACCGGCGAGCTGGCATGTCTGGATCGCGATGGGAAGATCGCCTGGCACTTCAATGTGGGCGATCGGTACGGCAAGGTCGACATCCAGTTCGGCTTGACCTCGACACCACTCCTGCATGACGGGGCACTCTATCTCCAGCTGCTGCATGGGACGTGGGGCCAGGACTACACGGTCGGCAAGATCATCCGACTGGAAGCTGCGACCGGGAAGGAAGTCTGGGCGATTGATCGCAACCAGAAGCCGGAAGACGAGTGCAAGCACGCGTACGCCTCGCCGATTCTGATGCCGGGGAAGCACCCGCATCTGGTCACGCATGGCGGAGATTGTACGGTCGGGATCGCTCTCGCCGATGGGAAGGAGCTATGGCGGTTGGATGAGCTGAACGGCCCGTCGCAGTACAACAAGAACCACGACAACACGCTGCGGTTCGTGGCTTCGCCGACGGCGACGGAGGATTTTCTGGTGGTGCCGACCGCGAAGGGCGGGCCGGTGCTGGGACTGCAAGCCAGCGAGCTAGACGGCAACGTCACTGGCAAGTCTCCAGTGAAGTGGGTCGGCGACCGGACGCCCGATGTCTCGTGCCCGGTGATTCACGAGGGGCTGGTCTATCTGTGCATGAACGACGGGCGGCTGCGCTGTGTCGATCAGCAGACCGGCGAGAAGATCTACGATGAGCGGATTCACAACGCCCAGCACCGCGCCTCGGGCGTGGTCAGCGGGGGGCATTTGTATCTAACTGCCCGCGATGGGGTGTGTACGGTCGTCAAGATGGGGAAGGCGTTCGAGGTGCTGGCCGAGAACGAACTCGGCGAGCCGCAGACCGCCTCGCCGGTGATCTCGAACGGCACGCTCTATATGCGGACGTATGAGGCGCTGTACGCGATTCGGGGGAAGTAGCGACTAGCGGATATCCCCCGTTTAGCTGCGACGCGAAGTCTTCGAAGCGGAGCATCCTTGCTAAGGATTCAGACAATGCCATCGAACCACTCGTCCCGACCAGCGAAAGTCGCTCCGGCGATTTCGGAGAAATCGCCGACACTGAGTGTCCTCGTCGGAGTTGCGTGGTGGGTGTTATCCGCCCCGCTGATGGCAGCTGACTTCAACACCGATGTCCGCCCCATTCTGGTCCAGCACTGCCTGAGTTGTCACGGGTCGCAGAAGCAAGAGGGGGGGCTGCGGCTGGATCAGCGGGCGGCGGCGCTGCGGGGTGGGGATGGGTATGCTCCGGCGATTGTGCCGAAGTCGAGCGAGACCAGCCCGCTGTTTCAGTTTGTGAGTCGGGAAGATGCCGACCTGAAGATGCCGCCGAAGGGACCGCGGCTTTCAGTGGGCGAGGTCCAGACCCTCAAGGAGTGGATCGACGACGGGGCGGAGTGGCCGGACTCAGTGGCGGACATCGGGACGAAGAGTGCGCATTGGTCGTTTCAACCGCTCGTGCGGCCCGAGATCCCCCGTAGCTCGGTCGCTCCGTCGACCGAGACTCCGCATGCGGTTGACACTCACGCGATCGACGCCTTTGTCCAAGCGAAGCTCACAGAACAGCACCTCGCCCCCAACCCGCCCGCCGACCGGCGGACGCTGATCCGGCGGTTGTCGTTCGATCTGCTCGGCGTCCCTCCCAGTCCCGAAGAGATCGCCGCCTTCGAGGCCGACACCGATCTGCTGGCCTATGAGAAACTCGTCGACCGCTACCTCGCCTCACCGCAGTTCGGCGAACGGGCGGCGAGGTTCTGGCTCGACACCGTCCGGTTCGCCGAGAGCGATGGGTTCGAGACCAATCAACCGCGACCCAATGCGTGGCGGTATCGCGACTACGTGATTGATGCCTTCAACCGCGATCTACCGTATGACCAGTTCGTGAAGCAACAGCTCGCCGGTGACCAACTCGGGGCTGGGGTCGCCACCGGGTTCCTCGTCGGCGGGGCGATGGACCGAGTGAAGAGTCCCGATCCGATCCTGACGGCTCAGCAGCGGGCGGACGAGCTGCATGACATGGTCAGTACGACGGGATCGGTGTTTCTGGGGCTGACGGTCGGGTGTGCGCGGTGTCACTCGCACAAGTTCGACCCGATTCCACAGACCGATTACTATGCGATGAAGGCCGTGTTCGAAGGGGTCATGCACGGCGACCGCGAGATGACAATCGGCCAGCCCGCCGAGAGCGAGAAGCGGGTCGCCGAGTTGCAGGAGCAACTCGCCGTCCTCGATACCCAACTGCGGGAGTTCGAGCCGCTGGCCTCGTTGCGAGAGACGCTCTTCGTGAAGCCGACCGATCTGGAGCGAACGGTGCATCTCCACTCTCAACCAGCTCCGGCCATCGCCAAAGGCACGCAGCGCGGGGCGTCGCTCGATCCGGGAGTCGGATCGCACTGGCCGAACCTCAGCGCGGGGTATCTGTACTGGAAGCTGCCGCCACAGACCGATGCGTTCGCATGGAAGCCGAAGCTGAGCGGGACGTATCGGTTCTGGACCTCGTGGGGTTGCGGGCATGTGGCGCACTCGACGGAGGCGCGGTATCTGCTCGACCGGGATGGCGACCTGAAGACCACCGAGGACCAGCGCGAGATCCTGCGGGCCAATCACCAGCGGTTCGCGGATGGGTCGGACCTGATTCCGGAACAGCCGCTATGGAGCGGACTGAAAGACGCGGGCGTGGTCGAGCTACTGCCCGAGAGCGTGGTGCTGCTGCGGGCGGGGGACGACGACAAATACGTGGCCGCCGATGTGGCCGTGTTCCAAGCTGTGCCGCTGGATGTCGTCGTTGAGGACCGCCCGGCCCTGCGCGTGCCGGTGACGCGCGACCTCAACGTGGAGCGATTCGCCCCCGTGCAGGCGAAGCACTTGCGGTTCACGGTACTCGCGACCTCGGATGTGGAGCCGTGTATCGATGAGTTGGAGGTGTTCGCGTCGGTTGATATGAAGTTGAGCGACATCCGCGAGAGAACGATTCACCAATCCGAAATGGGGAACCACGGAACACACGGAAGGGAAGAGTGGAGGAAGTGGTTCGAACTGACGATGAGTCGTCTACAAATCGCGTCTCCGTACCCCGAAGGGGTTGCACATCACAGCCCAGGGTCGCGACCGCAGGGAGCGCACCCTGGGAAAAAGAGGCTCGATGAATTCAATCCTGAAGGGGTTGTACAACGACTGGAACGTGATTCAACGCTCTCGCGTTCCGACCGATGTATAACTACTGCGGGCAACGCTGTGAAGGATTTCTCACGGATCACGTTCGCAAGGTGGCCAACACGTTTCCGGCCCCCTCTCCCCCGCGATCAATGTGGCAATCCGGGTGGACGTTTTGCGGGGGAGAGGGTTGGGGTGAGGGGGCCATATCGCTCGCTCAAGCCCCCTCACCCCGGCCCTCTCCCCCACAGCGGAGTCTACTCCGAAAGCGGCATCGATTGTGGGGGAGAGGGGGCAGAATCTCGGGAAACACCTCGCGAGAATCCTTCACGGCGTTGCCCTTCAGGGTTGGTCGAATCGGATCCGTTGAACCCAGGGTGCGCGACTCCGTCGCGACCCTGGGCTGTGTTGGATAACCCCTTCGGGGTAAAGCGGCCAGCACTCCCCTTGGCGTCTTTGCGCCTTGGCGTCTTTGCGTTGAATTCCCTCTTTCAATCCACAGCCCATGTCACCACCGCGAACATCGCGTTAGCCAGCCTCGGCACCAAGGCCACCGCCTCCGGCACCTATCCCAACAGTGACATCCACAAACTGGAGCATCTCAACGACGGCATCTATGGCAACTCAAAGTCATGGATCTCGAATGAGAAGGGGCGCGGGTGGGTCCAATTGGAGTTCCCCGATCTGCGCGAGATCAGCGAGGTCCGCTGGAGCCGCGACCGGGCGACTCCGCCGGTGTTCGCCGACCGCGTGGCGACGCAGTACACGATTGAAGTGTCGCTCGACGGGCAGTCCTGGACCGCTGTTGCGACACACGGCGACCGACTGCCGTATGGCATGACCGTGCCCGGAAGCCGACTGATCCGGGCCGAGGGAGCCGATGCTCAATTGCGGTTCGTCGACCTACAAGCCCGGCGGGCCACGCATGCGAAGGAGTTGGCCCCGCTGGTCGAGAAGCCGAAAGCCTATGCCGGGCAGTTCATCAATCCGGGGCCGACGCACCGGCTCAATCGCGGCGATGTCTCCCAGCCGAAGGAGGTCATCGCCCCGGCCTCGCTGTCGGAACTCGGCACACCGGTCAGTCTGCCTGCCGAGACTCCCGAAGCACAGCGGCGATTGGCCCTCGCCGAGTGGATGGTCAGCCCCGACAACCCACTGACGGCCCGCGTGATTGTGAACCGGCTGTGGTTGCAACACTTCGGCGAGGGGATCGTCGACACGCCGTCCGACCTGGGGGCCAATGGGGGGAAGCCGTCTCATCCGGAGCTGCTCAACTGGCTGGCGTGCGAGCTGCGGGGGGAGGAGAGACGAGAGAGGAGAGACGAGAGACAAGAGCCAGAGTTGGGGAACGTGGAGCCGGGGTCTCTCCCCTCTGGCTCTCGTCCCTCGTCTCTCCTCTCTCCTCCTTCTTCCTGGTCCCTGAAGCACATCCACCGGCTGATCTGCCTCTCCGAGACCTATCGCCAATCGAGTGACCCGCGCGAGGACGGGGTGGCGGTCGATGCCGCCAGTCGACTGCTGTGGCGATACCCCCCGCGCCGTATGGAAGCGGAGGCGATTCGCGATGCGATTCTGACCGTCAGCGGACAGTTGGACCTCACGCCAGGCGGACCGGGGTTCGATCTCTTCGAAGCGAACACCAATTACGTGAAGGTCTACAACTCGAAGCGAAACTTCATCCGCGATGACTTCCGCCGCATGGTGTATCAGTCCAAACCCCGCATGCAGTTGGAGGACACATTCGGCACGTTCGACTGCCCCGACGCCGGGCAGGTGACGCCCAAACGGACCAGCAGCACGACCGCCTTGCAAGCCTTGAGCCTGCTCAACAGCCCGTTCCTGTTACAGCAGTCGCTGGCGTTTGCGGAGCGGGTCGAGCAAACGGAGGGAAGACCAGCTGGAAGCCTCTCCCACGAAGAGCGAGTCGACCGGGCGTTCCAATTGGCGTTCGGGCGACCGGCGACCCCCGACGAGCGAGTTGCCGCCGTGAAGTTGGTCGAGCAACACGGCCTGCCGATGCTCTGCCGGGCGCTGTACAACGCGCATGAGTTTGTGACGGTGAGGTAGCGCTGGTCTCTTCGACCAAGGAGTTTTCGCATGTCCGAAGTTCCAGCTGCCCCCAAGAGGCGTCGTCGCTGGTGGGTGGGATTGCTGCTTCTTCTGATCGCTGTCGGTGGAGGAGTCTGGTGGCGCACTCGCCTGACACCCGAGGAGCAGTTGTTAGTGGGCCGCTGGCGAGCGATCATGCAAATGCTAGGAGATGCAACTCGCGAGGAAGTCAGCGTAGAGTTTCGTGGTGATCGAACTTTTTTCGGGAGTGGAACCACTGCTCACTGGGCAGCTCGAAAGGGCCAGTTTTATCTCAAAGAGATCCCTACCAATCCAGAACTCCGATCCTACTATCGCAGGTGGATTCGGAGTGGATTTAAGGATTGGCCCGGCCCGGATAGCCAGTATGGTCAATTGGAGATCATCGATCATGACACGGTGCGTATCACGATCAGAGAAGAAGGATTTGATGACGAAGTGGCGGATCTGAAACGAATCGTCGAGTAGTGACAGCGGCGTGATCAATCACGCGTCAGGCCGAGGATACCGATTCGCCGGACGATGCATGCCGCACGAGTCGCACCGAAGGGGAGTTCTCTGAGGGCTGGCGCAGGCACCCGGTCTGACGGTCCACTGCCTCGCGGAATCCCCCGCTGAGGCCGCCTGCCACGGGTGATGCTGGCTCGATTCAGCCGATCAAGACTGAGCATGGTTTACCCAAGTGTCGGCATGGACGAGTGCGGTGTCCGCACAATCCGTCTGTTCGAATCGTCGGGTCGAATCCTCAGATTCGTCAGGACTCCACGAAATCCACCCAGGCGAATCGTTGCTGTCCATGGACACTGGACGCGATGCGTAGAATTCGGCACGGGTGGGGTTCCAATCTCATCCCGTCCCGGACAGCGAGACATACATTGGAAGCGAACGGAGTTTTGTCTCGAAGCCACTGAACGTGGTTTCACTGTCACGGGGGATCGAGTCTACGAAGTTGAGGTTGCCATGCCACGTCAAGATGCACTCCTGCGGTTGTACCGGCAACTCCTCGCCCAGCGAGAGGAGTTGCAACACCAGTTGGCCTTGGACATTTCCCATGCCGGAGACTCCGGCAGCGCGATGGGGGATTCCGCCGACATGGCCAATGACGATGTCGAACGCGAATTGAGTTCCCAACTGGCGTCTCTGGAAAGCCGGGAGCTGGAACAGATCGAGGCCGCGATCCTCGCCTTGCAACAGGGGCGCTATGGCACTTGTGATGAGTGTCAGCAGGCCATCCCGCTGGCCCGGTTGCAGGCACTCCCGCAGTCGACGACCTGTATTGGCTGCCAACGCAGCGAAGAGCGGGGAGGACACAAGAAGGGGGCTCGCACCAATTGGACCACAGCTTGGCGCGATGAAGTGCGTGCGCTGGATGTGGCGACGACACTTGAGAATTTAAGTATCCCCGTCGATCGGTGATGTGCTGACTGTGTGACACGAACACAGGGACGGCAAGTCGCACGGTCGATGAAGTCGATACTGGGAGAGGCAAGATGGAAGTCCGCAAGTCGCTCATCGTCGGAACCGCTTTGACCTTGGGTCTGGTGGTGGCGGCTTGGGCCATTCCTGGAGTTTCCCTGCCTCGCGCTCTCGCTCAGACTCCCTCGGTGAGTCGGGTGCGTGATGTGCTGCCGCGTGGTGTGCTGGACGACGCCGGTGAGCAACTGGCCCGCATCTCCGCCCATGTGCAGGGCTCCGTGGTCCATATCGAGAGTAAACGTGAAGGTCGCAGCGGAAGCACCATCGAAGAGACCGGCTCCGGGATCATCATGCGGAGCGTCCGCTCTCCCAAGTTGTTTGTCGTGACTAACCGGCACGTCATCCGAGGCTCGACCCCCAAGCGGATTCAGATCAAGCTGCAAGATGGACAGATCATTCACCCGACCGAGGTGATCGAAGACGCGCCGACTGATGTCGCGGTGCTGCTATTGGCCGAGACGAATCTGAGTTCGTCCGGGTGGGGCGACAGCGACAACCTGGACATCGGGCACATGGTTCTGGCCATGGGAAGTCCGTTCGGGCTGAGTCAGTCGGTCACACTGGGGATCATCAGTGCCAAGGGGCGGCGATCACTGGTGCTGGGAGACAAGGGCGAAGATGTCATCAACCAAGACTTCCTGCAAACCGATGCCGCCATCAATCCGGGAAACAGCGGTGGACCGCTCGTCGATCTGCAAGGCCGCGTCGTCGGCATCAACACCGCCATCGCCTCACAAGGCGGCGGCAACGAAGGGATCGGCTTCAGCATCCCCAGTAACCTCTGCAAACAAGTCGTCGAGCAACTGCTCGAACATGGTCGGGTGCAACGGGCCTTTCTCGGTGTGCGTCTCGATGAAGAGTTCGACGATGCAGCTGCACGTCAACTGCGACTCAATAAGGTTCAGGGAGCGCGCGTCGTCCAAATCTATGGCGACACACCGGCCGAGGTCGCGGGTTTACAGATCGACGATGTCGTCTTGACGTTTGATGGCCAGAAAATTGAGGATCAAAGCCATCTGATTCACTTGGTGAGCCTGACCCCGGTCAACAAAACGGTCCGGATGGAGGTTCTGCGCAGCGGGTCGCGGATCAATGTGGATGTCCGCCTGACCGAGCGGAAGCCGAGTACCACCAGCCAGACAGACGATCAACCCGGCCCCTTTCAGCTCAACTCGTTCTCCGAGCGACGGGCCCGACCGACCGGGCTGACTGTCGTGACCCTCGACGAATCGTTGTCCTTGCAAGTCGGTGGCCGTCCCGGTTCGCATGGAGTACTCGTCACGCGATGTTCGGGTCGCACCGATGATTCCGACGCGTTGCAATTATACGACGTGATCGAAGAGGCCGGTCGTCAGCCAGTGCGTGATGCAGCCGATCTGGCGCGGATTGTCGCCGAATCATCTGGCCCCCTGGTGCTCAAAGTCAGCCGCACGATCGAAGGGGAGACGGAGACTCGCTTGGTGCTCTGGAAGTCGCCAGAGGCACAACAGTCCGAGTGAATAGACAGTCTCGGTCGCGTTTCTGATGTTTTTCACAGATGGGACTGGAGTAATCACCGGGCCAGCGGTTAATTTAAGCAGAGTGGTGCCTTGTCTGTGTTTCTTTCTTGACTCGTTCTGACTCACCACATCCCCGTCAAATCTGAAAAGGCATCTGGCCATGGCGAATGAGGCAAATCCGACCGGTGAAAAGCCCTGTCCCGATTGCGGGGAAATGGTTCGCCCGAACTCCGTGCGATGCTGGAACTGCGGCGGCTTCATGCGCAAGGACATGGCCGTTAAATACCAGCAGATGCAGCTGAATCCCAAACCGCTCACTTATCTGGAGATGAGTGAAAAGGACATGGGAGCGCTGCCGCTGGCCGGTGATGATGACGACGACTTCGAACTCTCGGTCCCGATGATGCAGTCGTCGGCGTTTACGGTCCCGTCCGCCTCATCGGGCCCAGTCCGGATCGAGCCACCGAAGGATGTGTCGGATCTGCCCTCATTGGCCCCGTCTCCGCTCATGCCACTGGGTGGCTTCGGAGCTGCGGACGATTCATCTCCGTTGCCGTCCCTGAGCCCGCTCGGTTCCACTTCCCCCAAGTCGGAACGTCCCAAGTCCGAAGACGACGCCCTGTTCGACATGGTGACGCAGGATGTCTCCGAGTCCGAACAACGCAAGAAGAAACGCCGCCCGAACAGCTTGTCGGGCGGCGTCCGCACAGCGACCGGCGGGTTCATTATCTACTGTCCCTACGGCTGCCGCTTCGAGGTTAAGGACGCTCATCGCGGGATGCAGGGGCGGTGTCCCCGGTGCCGTGCTGCGTTCATTGTTCCCATTGATCCACCGGATTACTCGGTGGCCAAGAAGTCCACCGAGGCCGCTGCGGCAGGGACCGGGGCATCCGGGCCGCAGGACGCTGCCGGGGCCTTCTCCGGCTGGATGAAGGATCTGCACCTCCACACGGTCAGCCCTGACAAACTGAAACTCAAAGCCGACAGTCTGCTCAAAGAGTTCGTGGAGTATGACGTCGCATTTGCGGCGGACCAGATGCTGATCGTGAATATCGCCCCCAAGAAAGCGGGCGGACTGTTCGGTGGCGGCGGCGGCGACAAGAAGAAGACCGAAGCCCGCGATGCCATGTTGCAGCACCTGAAAGACGGCAAGCCCTTCACGGAACTACCCGGCACCGACAAGCAAGTCTTCACTGTCGACCAAGTGCGACAGCTGAGAGTCGTCCAGCCCGTGGCCAACCGGGCCGAGTCGCTCTTCGCCGGGATCGCGGTCTTCGGGACGGGGCGTATCGCTGTGCAGTTGCCCTATGCAGATGACCCGAATGCGTTGCCGCAGTACCTGTCATTCAGCCTGTCCGAGTTCCGCGTCTTGGCCAAGGCGCTGCATGATCGGTATGGTCTGACCGGGTTTGGGGCTGCCTGCGGGGCTCCACTGGAGGATGCGTTCGACGAGTTCGCCTGCCACACCACGAAGGGGCCGATTCGCGTACTCCGTCTACAGGAGTACTACAAGGCCGACCCGAGTTTCAAACTCGCCACGGTCGGCTACCAGTGCGGTGCCTGCAAAATCACCCTCAGCGAAGAGGGCCGCGCGCGGGACAGCTTCGGCGGCAAAGACGGCAAGGCGATCGCCAAGGCCAAGTGCCCGAAGTGCCAGCAGAAATTCGGCGACAACCAGTTGATGTCTCTGGCCCCCGCGGACGCTCCGCCCAAACCGTAGGCAATTGTCGTCTTTCGCTCCGCGAAAGAACGCTCTTTTGCGGAGCAAAAGGCGACAAACACCCCCCAGCTGCCCTTAAGGACCGTCATGATTCGAGTCGCTATCCTCGGAGCTACGGGTTACACCGCCTACGAACTGATGCGGTTGCTGCTGCGACATCCGCAGGCTCAGATTACCGTCGTCACCAGTCGTACGGAGACCTCTCATCTCTCGCAGGTACATCCAGCGCTCTACGGGCGGCTCGATCTGCGTATGGAGAACCCGTCGCCCGAGGAATTGGCGGAGCGGTCTGATGTGGTCTTCTGCTGCCTGCCGCATGTGGCGAGCATGGAGACAGTGCCGAAGCTGTTGTCGGCGGGGCTGAAGGTGATTGATCTGTCGGCGGACTATCGTCTGAAAGATCCCGGTGTATATGAGACGTGGTACAAGCACGTGCATACGGACCCGACTCGACTCGGGACGACGGTGTATGGGTTGCCGGAGCTGTTTGCTGACCGCATCCCGGGGCAATCGCTGATCGCGAATCCGGGGTGTTACACCAGCACGTCGATCCTCGCGCTGGCTCCGCTGCTGGCCGAGAAACTGATCGAGCCGACCGACATCATCATTGATGCCAAGAGCGGTGTGTCGGGCGCGGGGCGCACTCCCAAAGTGAACATCCTCTACGCCGAGTGCAACGAGAACTTCTCGGCGTACTCGGTGGGCGATCATCGTCACACGCCCGAGATCGAGCAGGTTCTCAGCGAGGTGAGCGGGCAGCGGGTCGAGGTGATCTTCACCCCGCATCTGGTCCCCATGGATCGCGGCATTCTGGCCACGATCTACGCGACACCGACCGGCCCCGTGACCCAGGCTCAGTTGTTGGAGGCCATGCGGCGGTTCTATGCTGGGAAACCGTTCGTTCGCGTCGTTGACCATCTCCCCCGGACCAAGGATGTCGCGTACACGAATTACTGCGACATCACTGCCCGTGTCGTGCGGGGCAAGGTGCTGGTCTTTGGGGCGCTCGACAACCTCATTAAGGGAGCGTCCGGCGTCGCGGTGCAGAACTTCAATTTGATGTTCGGATTCGAGGAAGGGACCGCGCTGGAGGCGTAATGCATGTGGAATCTGACTCGCCCGGCTTCGCAGATATGACGCCATTTCCCCAGATCGAGCAGGAGTTGAGTGACCCTCGTGCCGGATGATGCTCCTCCTCGACTCCCGCCTGATCCTGGTCCGAGGGGAACTCCCCCACCCGCTCCACGATCGACCCTCTTTGCGGGTCTACGCATTGTGGGTGCCTGTACACTGGCCAGTCGGGTACTCGGCCTGTTGCGTGATACCGCGATGGCGGCGCTCTTCGGCGCGGGGCCGATTCTGGATGCCTTCACTGTCGCTTTTCGCGTGCCGAACCTCGCTCGACAACTCCTCGGCGAAGGGGCACTCACAGCCGCCTTTCTCCCGGCTTTCCTCCGCGAGCAACAACAGTCGGGCCCCGAGGCTGCTCGCCAGCTAACCACGGCGACGTTTGTGCAACTTGGCAAGTTGCTCAGCGGCATCGTCATTGCGGGGGAACTCGGAATCGGCCTGGCGCTGTTGTGCCTGGACCTGAATGCGGATGTCGCTCGGCTGCTCCAACTGTTGGCACTGTTTGCACCGTATGTGATACTGGTCTGTCTGACTGCTCTGTTGTGTGCGGCATTGCAGTCATTGAACCGATTCTTTTGGCCAGCACTTTTGCCCGTGTTGCTCAACCTGTTCTGGCTGGGGGCTGTGGCGGTAGTGCCTCACCTGTGTACTGATCCGGAGCTTCAGATTCGGTGGATTGCAGTGAGTCTGTTGGGGGCTGGATTGGTCCAGCTGCTGGTGCCCATGTGGGTCTTAAGCAGTGCCGGATATCGCTGGTCATCCACATGGAGGGAGGCCCTGCCACAGGTGCGAGAGGTGTTTCATTCGATGATCCCTGTGGTCGTGGGAGTGACCCTCTCTCAGCTGAACTCGCTGGTTGATAGTGCTTTGGCGTGGGGATTGTCGCTGCCCGTCTGGAGTGAGGGGGCCCACCCCGGATGGCTTCCGGTCCTAGAGAGCGGCACCGCTTCGGCGCTGTACCTCGGGCAGCGAATGTACCAGTTCCCGCTGGGAGTCTTCGGCGTCGCGCTGGGCACTGTGCTATTCCCGATCCTGACTCGGCATGCCGAACAAGGGGACATGCCGGGGTTCCGTACGGACCTGACTCTGGGGTTGCGACTCTCCGTGGCGATTGGATTGCCAGCCAGTGCGGGTCTGATGCTGGTGGCCGGGCCGCTCTCGACCGCGCTATTTCAGCATGGACGATTCGATGTACGTGACGCCGAGTTGACAGCTGGGATGGTGCGGGCGTATGGCTCGGCGGCGTGGGCGTTTATCGTGCTACTGATTGCCAACCGCGGGTTCTACGCCCTGCAGGACCGGCGTTCGCCTGTGCAGATCGGCCAGTGGGCCGTCGTGTGGAACTTGATCCTCAGTGCGATCCTGATCTATCCGCTGCAAGGGGCTGGCCTTGCGTGGGGCACCTCGCTGGCGACGATGGCGCAGGCGGTCTGGTCGATGTCGCGACTCGCTCGGCAGAGCGGTGGGCTCGATTGGCCCGTGGCCCGGACCTCGCTGCTCAAGACATTGGTGTGCTGCGGGGTCATGATTGCGATGGTGCTGAGCCTGCAAACGCTGCACTGGCCAGGGGACAGTTCCAAGATTCGACTGGCGATCCTCGGGGGACAATGCTTGGCGGGAGGAGCGGCCTATCTGCTGTCGGCGTGGCTGGTCGGACTCGACGAACCGTGGATGCTCTTGCGTCGTCAAAGCCCAGGGGTTGCAACCCCTGGGCTTTCGAAAGACTCGCATCCTCATTCCGTTACTTAATCAACTTCGCGTCCGCGAAATCGACATGCCGGAGCGGGCCGATCTTGCCGTCTTCGGTCGAGGTCACGATCTCCAGCGTCCGTACGTCTGCGACATCGAGATCGAGGCTGGTCGGTGCGGCGTCCCAGCGGACCGACTGTTCCCACAGTGGTTTACCGTCGGCCAAAATCTTCACCAACACCACCGGCTCAAAGCGAGCTCGCTCGGTCGCGTTCTCATCAATCCCCACAACCATCCGCAGCTTGCGGTACTGCCGATTTAGTGTGAATTCGAGCTTGGTCTGCGGGTGGACCAGCAGCCCCTCGGAGTACGGCTTGCCCCCGACCTTGAGCGGGACTTTCTGTAACGTACTCGATGAATACGCATGGCTACGAACGGCCACCGTGGACTCGGAGACACCCGGCGGCAGCGTTTGCCGAGTCATGGCTTTCAGGAGCGGGACGATACGCCCCAATCCGAAATCGAGTGATCGCAGCGCCTCGACCGGAACTTCCAGCGGAATCCCCGCAGAGAGGTCCAGGCGAGCCTTCCCTTCCTGAATCTCAATCCCCTTCACCCGCAGACGCGACCCATTGCCAGTCACCACTTCGCAAACTGGACTGCCCGAGACCATCTTGTGTGTGGCATAGACGATCCCCACGATCTTCTCGCGAGGCACTTTGACCTCGCGTCCGCGCGAGATCAGCGTCACTCCATCAGCTGCGACAGAACCAATCGTGCCACCGACGAAGTCGAGATTGTCTCCCTTGCGAACGATCAGCAAATCGGATTGCGAGACCTTCAGCCGCATCTCGTCCCACGCCGCTGATTGAGTTGCGTCCACCGGTGCCAGCAAGACGCTATGGACTTTGTCGGTCGAGAGAGTCAGTGTCCCCAATTCGGCACTGAGGAGGGTGATCTTCCCCGCCTCAATCGTCACGGTTTCCCCAGCCAAAACGGCCTCATCAGTCAGCCGAAGCACGAGTGGGGCGAGGCTCCCGCTGGAGGATGTGAGCCGCACCTCCTGCAGCTCAGCGACCGGAATCTCGACCGGGCCGCTCGGGCTCTCAATCTGCAACACCGTCTTTGTCAGGCTTTTCAGCTCGCCGGACTGCGGACTTCCATCCAATCGAATGGCCTCAACGGGCAGCCCCAGTAGCACGGATAGACAGACCACCATCGAACTGATCGACATCACAACACCCTCTGATTGACTGAGACGCACCACGCTTCACGCAGCCGCCGAAAGGATACTACGCCTCGGCGTACGATCCGGAAAGTCCACCACACGATTCGGGTTTGATGCCCGCCTGAACTGCGGATAAAACTGGGTGGCCTTCGATCACTGATCGTCTTCGGCCACACCATCAATCTCCACGAGTTCCCGCCCCGGATGGCCGTCCCGTCTCCCGCCCCGCCAGAATCGTCCCCCCCCGAGCTGACCTACGAAGCGGCGGTTGAATACCTCTTTGGCCGGATCAATTACGAGCGAGTGCCGACCTCGAAATACTCGACCGATGATTTTCATTTGCCGCGCATGTCAACACTGCTCGAACGGCTCGGCAACCCCCAGCTGACAATCCCCGCAGTCCATATCACCGGCACCAAGGGCAAGGGCTCGACCGCTGTGATGACGGCTGCGATGTTGCAGGCGGCGGGCCATACCGTGGGACTGTTCACCTCGCCACACTTGGTCCGGTTCGAGGAGCGAATGACGGTCAACGGGCAGCTCCCTGCGCCGGAGAAGATCGTCTCACTCGTCGTGAAGCTGATGTCGTTGGCCGCCGACTTGGAGCAAAGCGACGACACTCGCCCAACGTTTTTCGAGTTGTCGACAGCGCTCGCCTGGATGGTGTTTCAGGACGCCGGGTGTGATCTGGTAGTCCTCGAAGTCGGCCTCGGTGGGCGTCTGGATACCACCACGCTCTGTCTCCCACTCGTCACCGTGATCACGAGCGTCAGCCGCGATCACATGAAGCTGCTGGGCGATACGCTGGAGTTAATCGCTCGCGAGAAGGCCGGTATCGTCAAGCCCGGCGTGCCGTGTCTGATCGGGGTCGATCAGCCATCGGTTGTCGAAGTCATCGCCGAGGTCTGCCGCGAGCGTGGAGCCGAACTGCTCCAACTCGGCCACGAGATCCGCATCGAACATCGCCACCCGACACCCGGTCGAATTGGTCCCGCGAAATGGACGATCGATGTGCGGACTCCTGCGAGTCTTTATCGAGGCATGCCCGTCCCGCTCGCCGGGGAGTTCCAGACCCGCAACGCCGCACTGGCCATCGCAGCTGTGGAGAGTGTCGTCTTTCGCTCTGCGAAAGCACGTCCTTTCGCGGAGCGAAAGGCGATACACATTACCGAAGACCAGATGCGGTCCGGCTTGGCGCTGGTCTCTTGGCCGCTGCGACTGGAGGTTGCTCAGCATTCGCCGCTGATCTTGCTCGACGCGGCTCACAACGACGCTTCCATGCGGGAGTTATGCCGGGCGGCTCTGTCGATCCCCGCCGGGAGTCGGACGCTGATCTTTGGCACCTCACGCGACAAGGAGGCCGCTGTGATGATGAGCCTCGCCGGGGCGGCATTCGATCAGCTGATCCTGACGAAGTATTCGACCAACCCTCGGGCTTGGCCGGTCGAAGAACTCGTCGAGATCGCGAAGGCCGCCACTCGCACGCCGATTCAGTCTCGCGACTCGGTTGCAGAGGCACTTCAACTGGCTCGTCAAACCAGCCAGCCCGGCGATCTGATCTGTGTCGCCGGGTCATTCTTCCTGGCCGCCGAGGCACGAGAGGCATTGAGGGGATGCGAGTGAACGGCACACTCCATTCCGAGTGAAGGACTTGGTCCACAATATTCGGTTCATCCGACGATTTAGGGGGATGGGCGTTGGCAAAGTATTCACCTTGTCGCATGTACTTGGTGTGGTGGAGGGTGAGGAGTCTCTCCTTCAGGTGTTCGTCGTTGCGGTAGCCGTAGGCTCGTTGTTGAAGGGCGCCGATTTTGTTGTTATGCCTTCCGGGGGACGGTCGAGAGCGGGTGATTGAACCAGTTGAGCAGTCCTCGGCGGTGACTGTTGAGGGTCTTCGCCATCGTCCGCATTTGGCGGATGCCCGAGGCGTCCGCGTGGTGGCACCACTGGTCGAGGAACTCCTCCGTATCTCCGTGGCGAATCTCTGCCTATTTTTCTGATGCACACACGACACGGCGTTTTGGGGCGATTGAGAGGATGCAAATCGCGGGCAGTTGTTACACTACCCCCGCGCTCTTGTCTCGAAAGGAATCCGACATGCCACCTGTCTCCCTGGCAATTCTTTGGCATCAGCATCAGCCGTACTACCCGGATGATGTGACCGGGGAAACCCTGATGCCGTGGGTGCGGTTTCATGCGACCAAGGACTACATCGGGATGGCCCTCCATATCAAGGAGGTTCCCGAGTTCCGCTGCTCGATCAATCTGGTTCCGAGTCTGCTCGTGCAGATTGAGCGGTACGTCGCGGGGGGCAGCGACCGGCATCTGGATGTCTCGCGGATGCCGACGGATGGGCTCAATGCCCACGATGCCCGGTATCTGGTCGACAATTTTTTCGCCGCGAATCTCGAGTCGATGATCCGCCCGTTCCCGCGCTATCTGGAACTGCATCGCAAGCGATTCACCCATCCGACGGGAGCCGATGCCGCGCTCTCCCGGATGTCGTCCCAAGACCTGCGCGACTTGCAGGTCTGGCACAATCTGTCGTGGTTTCACGAGTTGCTGTTCGAGCAGGATGCCGAGCTGCGGGAGTTTCGCGAGAAGGCCCGCGACTACACCGAGACGGAAAAGCACTGGCTGCTGACCCGGCAGCGCGAAGTCATCGCCCAGGTCATTCCGCTGCACAAGGAACTCCAAGACAGCGGGCAGGTCGAGCTGACCACGACCCCCTTCTACCACCCGATCCTGCCGCTGCTCTGGGACAAACGGTCCGCACGGCAGGCGATGCCCCATTGCCAACTCCCCGCCGCCCTCGATAGCTATGCCGAGGACGCCGTCCGGCACATCAACACAGCTGTCGAACTGCATCAGAAGTTGTTTGGCCGGAAGCCGCGCGGGATGTGGCCGTCGGAGGGGTCAGTTTCCGCCGACATTTTGCCCGCCATCATTGAGGCCGGGATTCAGTGGATTGCCACCGACGAAGGGATACTCTCGCGCTCGCTCGACGGGGCCATTCACCGCGACAATCAGAAGCGGATCAACCGACCCGACTTGCTCTATCGTCCCTGGCGCTGGGAGCATCAGGGCAAATCACTCCAGCTGATCTTCCGCGATCTCGGCCTCAGCGACTTCATCGGGTTTGAGGCCCAGCGCCAGGACCCGGTCTCGGCGGCTCACCACATGCTCAATGCCTGTGCCGAAGTCGGTCGCGCCGTGCGGAGGGACAAGAGCGACACCCCCGTGATCGTGCCGGTGATCCTCGACGGCGAGAACTGCTGGGAACACTATCGCGATGGCGGCGTGGTCTTTCTACGGACACTGTATCGCGAGGCGGTCCGTCACTCCGACGTGAAACCAATGCGGATCTGTGACCACTTGGAAGCGGCTCCCGCTCCCGAGCGGTTGCACAAGCTGCACGCGGGTAGTTGGATCAATTCGGACTTCTACATCTGGATCGGCCATGCGGAGGACCGGCAGGCGTGGGACGTGCTGCATCTGGCCCGCGAGTTCCTCAAGAAGCAGGCAGCGAGTGGCAAGTTCAACGAGGTCACACTGAACAAGGCGTGGCGCGAACTCGATATCGCCGAGGGGAGCGACTGGTGCTGGTGGTACGGGGACGATCGCAACTCTGGCCAGGATGACTTGTTCGATCAGCTGTTCCGGCGGCATCTGCAGAACGTCTATCGTCTGCTCGGGGAGTCGCCACCGAACATCCTGTTGAGGCCGATCTGTCGCATTCATAAGGCGAGCATCCATACTCAGCCGAAGCGTTTACTCAGCGTGAAGCCCGACGGTCGTCGTCGTTATTTTGAGTGGATGTCGGCGGGACATTTCATCGCCGGGTCCGAGCGCGGCACCATGGCCCGCGTCACCCAGGGAACCATTCGGGATCTGCTCTTCGGGTTCGACCGGAAGTCTCTCCACATCCGCATCGATACCGCCGGGAAAGCCCGCGAGACGCTGCAACCCGGCCAAGAACTCCGCGTGCGATTCCTAGAGCCAGACGGTCATGAACTGCGCGTCAAGATGCCGGAGTCGGGACCGCCGGAACTGACACTATTGCGGGGAGGCACTCCCGAGAAGTCGATCGCGGTCGCAGCTGTGGAAGACATCGCTGTCGTCTCGGTTCCACTGGCCGATCTGGGTCTGACAACGGGACAGGGGATCCACTTCTATGTGGAGCTCTTCGAGGATCGCGACAGCCTGGACCGGGTTCCATCGGAAGGGATGATCGAACTGGTCGTGCCGCCGGAGGATTTCGACATTCGCAACTGGCAGGTGTGATTCGCCCGGGTTCTGGCGAGGTGAATTTCGTCGCACTACCCTTTGACGCGGTAGCCGATAGTTTGCAGTGTCTGGCGGACTCGGTCGAGCTGTTCGCCCTGGATCTCGATTTCGTTGTCTTTCAATGTGCCACCTGCGCCGCAGTGAGTCTTGAGCTTTGCCAGTAGGCCGGGCAGGTCGTTCCACTCCGAGAGCAGACCACGCACCACGGTGACACGCTTCCCGTTCTTGCGTTTCTCGATCTGAATCGAGGCGGTCTGTTTCTCGGGGACCACACGCACCGGCTCGGGTGACGGACACTGGCATTCGGACTCCAGCTTCCCGCAGCGCTCGCACTCGGGTGGGCGGTCGAACGGGGTGCCTTCGAAAAGTCGCACATCGGGCTCCTTCTAACTCTTGTGGGGCACGTTTCCTACGTGCCTGTGACTTGCTGTTTTCAATTGTCTGCGATTTCGGATCTGTCTGTGGTCTGCGATTGAAAGTGAGATGGAAATCTAGAGGGTTCTTCGGGCAGAGTTGGGGTGAATTGACAGACCGAGCAAAACTCATGGAGAGCAGTTTACCAAGCCCTTGAGGAATGGACAGAGTGCGTTCGCGGACCACTCTGGGAGGAGAGAACTCAGCACGTACGGGCAGATGTGCCCGTCCCACAAGTGCTCACTCAGCCGTATCCCAGAATTCTTCCTCGCCCGATTTGCTCAACGGCTTTGTCGGCTTCTTGGGAGCGGGCTTACCGGGCGGCGGCGTGCTTTTTTTGGTGACTGCACTCGGCTTGCCACATGCGGGGCATTGGCCGCGCACCAGTAACTCGCCGCACTTGTTGCAGAGCGGCAGCGGGCGTTCGGCCTGCTCCAGCACTCGACCGCCGGGAGTACTCGGCTTCTTCGCGGTTGGCAGCGACGGGGCAGCTGCGGAACGGCCTTGGGTCACTTGCGGAGGCTTCGTGGGAGTCGGGGCGGGGGCCTTCACCGGAGCCAAAGGCTTCGACATGGCAGCTGCCGGAGGGGCGGTGGGCCGACCCGACTTCGCTGGCGGAGGGGGTGGACCGGCTCCCTTCGGCAGGGTCGATGGAAACCGCACGACATCGGAAATCTCGGCCGAGGCCGCCGCCGCGGGAGTCGCCTTTTTCACGACCACGGGCGGGGCCGTTGGTTTTATAGGGGCTGCCATCCTCTCGGTCTTGGCCGCGAGATGGTCTTCGACGGAGTTTCCAGCGGGCGTCGAGTTGCTGGAGGGGCGGAACACCGACGCGACCGCCTTTGGCTTCTCTTTCTCTCGGTCCTTCGAGCCACGGACTTTGACCGGTTGACCGGGAGCGACCGGTTCAGGAGAGTTGCTGGAGTCCGGGTGATCGGGCAAGGTCTGGCTGACCACATTCTCCAGCCGCACGATCGAGACGCGGGCCTCTTTGCCACTGGCCATTTCCCGCGCGGAGACATGCACGCGGGCCTGCTCGTCGTAGCGAATCGTCACCTCGATCGGGGTGTTGACCGGCAGGTTGGCGGGCAAGTCCTCGACCGTGCAGGCCCCCAGTTCCACGAACGGCTGATCGCCCGAGGTGCCGCTCTCGACAATGTGTAAATGCACGCGGCGCTGGTTCGTACTCACTGTGCCGAACGACTGCTTAAAGGCACACGGCAGCGCGGTATTGGCGGGGATCAGATAGTGCGGGAGCTTGTGCCCCGTCGCAGTATCCCGAACCAGAATCCCCAACTCGCGGGCGTTGACGCTCTGCTGCTTAAAGCGGGCCAACCGCGCGGTCGCCTGGCGATTGAGGAACGAACTGGCGAACTTCTCCCCGCTGAGCAGCATCCCCGCGTAGTAGGCCGCTCCGTTCGAGATCGACTGGTCTGGCGACAGCGTCGAATTCAGCGTCGTGCCGCTGACCCGTTTGAGCATCGAGCGGACCATCGGCATCCGCGTGGCCCCTCCGGTGATCAGCACGCCATCGATTCTGGCCCAGCCGATCTTCTGGGCCTTCAGCAGGCCAAGGGTGATCTCCTCGCACTTCTTCACCAGCGGCGCAGTCATCTTCTCGAAGTCCTCGCGATCCAGTGCGAACACC
Source organism: Planctomycetota bacterium (assembly GCA_043736295.1). Lineage (GTDB taxonomy): Bacteria > Planctomycetota > Planctomycetia > Planctomycetales > Planctomycetaceae > TH-plancto1. Next base: position 52,446 of record JAYTCW010000225.1, read on the forward strand.
TTGCGCCGACCGCCGTGGGTCATCGAGATCGTAGCCCGCGGACGCACGCTCAAGCTGCGTTTGGCCTGCTCGATTTCCAGCGAGACCGCCTGCATCGTCTCCTTGTCATAGCGCGGGTCATTGGGGCTCTCCTTCGTGAACTCGTTGCAGGCGAAGTTCTCCAACGCCTTATTCCAGTCGAGGCCGCCGAGGTTCAAGTCTCCCCCGCTGGCGACCACTGTGACCTTGTCCTTGTTGTACTTCACCAGCGACAAGTCGAACGTCCCACCCCCCAAGTCGAACACCATCACCGTCTGGTCATTCGCGATCTCCGCGAACCAGTTCCCCTCGCCCAGCACATGACACAGCGCAGCTGCGACGGGCTCGTTGATGATGTCGACCCGTTCGAGTCCGGCCAGGCGACCAGCCTCAGAGGTCCACTGCCGCTGGATGTCGCTGAACAGCGCGGGGACAGTGATGACAGCCTGTTTGATGGGGCCGAGGCGGGCCTCCGCTCCGTCGAGCAGCTTGCGAATCACAAACGCCGAGATGTCAACCGGGGTATACCGCTGGCCATCGACGGTCCACGTCTTGCGGGTGTCGCCCATGTACCGCTTGGCATGCTGGATGACGCGATCGGGATTGGCGACGGCATTGCGGAGCGCCTCGGTCCCCACGACCACATCACCGCCATCGATTAGCACAACCGATGGCGTGGTGAGTTCCCCCTCTTCATTGGGGAGCGTGATCGGCTGCCCCTGCGGACTCAGGTAGGAGATACACGAATAAGTGGTGCCGAGGTCGATCCCGACGGAGTGAATCGTAGGAGGCATAGCAGGGGGACTCGCGAGTAGCGCAGCAGATGACGCAGAGGTGCATTGATGATCCTACCAAGCATGATGGACCGCGACCAAGGGTAAGGCTTGGGAAATCTGCCCCGCTGGCCGACTGGTTGGACTTCGTTCCACCGGGTGAGATGCTTGCGTTTTAAACCTTCCTGTGACGACTGTCTTTCAACTCCTGAATGCGGTTCATCCGACGATTTGGGGGGATTTCGGATTGCCTGATGGCATCGTGATTTACGGAGCCATGCCTTGAAATATCCACCGGGTGACAGGCCCCCAAAAAAATAGTCGGATGAACCGGAAATCCGTGGAACGGACACTCCCCGCAGTACTCTCATTAGGCGAACGGCCCGTGGAAACTGACCGCCAGACTTCCGAAGTCTTCAGAGACTTCGAAAGCCTTTTGGCTCCCCTAAGGAAATTGTCCAAAACAACTTCCCGATATCAGGTGGGCTGGGGGAGGGCTCGGTAGTTCCACTTCGGGAGGTGTTCGTCGAAGACGATCTTCATCGTGGCCT
>JAYTCW010000226.1:0-15308 GCA_043736295.1 Planctomycetota bacterium
CACCAGAACGTGGGCGAATTGGCTCGCCCGCCCGACCTCTGGCGAGGGGTTGCTCAGGCTCCTTTCGGGGCGCGCGAAGGAGAATCGATCACCCCAAGCAAGCAGGTTGCCTCAGCAGAGAAACGGAGGGAAAGAGCGATGTCACATTGGTCGCGGTCGTTTGAGTGCGAATCGACTCTTAGCCCGCACGCCCGGATCACGAAGCACTTTCTCTGACTGCAATCGGGCCAGCCGATGGACTGCCAGTCCCCCAAAATCTGCCGCGCCTTACTCACAATCGTGATCCGCTGGACTGTTCGGACCGTTATGCTGAGTGTACCTTCAGAACACCGGGCTATGGCGTTTCGGAAGGCGACTGTCCCTCTGTCTCTGGAGCCCCCCGTGAAATCTCTCTCCTGCCTGTTCGCTGTGTCTTTGGCTCTCCTTTCACTGCCGGCATTCGGCCAAGACGTTCTGCCGGAGACAGTTCCCCCAGCTGCCACCGCCGAGACGCACTCGACCGCGCCGGCCTCGCGTCTCTCTACCGCAGGTGCCAAGCAGCAGGCCGGTGCCATCGCTGAGAAGGTCAATCAAGACGCACGAGCTCAGGAAGCCAGTGCGGGCATCCTGAAGCAGATTTATGTGCTGGCTGAGAAAATGGAGTCCCCGTCATTCCACTGGGTGGCGTTCGGACTGATGGTCGCGGGTGTGGTCAGTTTCGCCCTGCAACTGGTGCTGGGGAAGCTGTTTGTCCTGGCCAAGATGAGTATGAGTTTGACCGAAATTCTGTCGGATGCCTTGGGGCTGGCCATCAGCTTGGTGGGGCTGGTGCTGACCACGCAAGCGGCGGCACAGAACTCGACATTCACGACGAGTCCGGCTGCGGTCTTGTCGGCGACTGCTGTCGGGACCGTGCTGGGTTTCTTCTTCTTTCGCTGGGGAACCGCTCAGGAGCTTTCGGCGGCTGACGGTCGAAAAGTTCCAGCGAAGCCAGCGCCAGTCAAGCCCTAGGCGAGGTCGTATTGAAAGGCAGGCTGCGGGACGTTCGTCGCGTGTAAACTCAAAAAACTCCCGACTCTGAATTTGGCGTTGTCGACTTTCCAATATTCCGCACTCAAAATCATGGGGCCTGTTCGGAACTCTGGGGAAGAATCCTGAGTAATCCTCGCCTTAAGACAACGGGTTGCCCGTATTCGGATCGAAAGGCTGTCAACCAGGCCCCCGTGGGCAAGAGTCGCACCTCATACACATAGTCGCCCGGCAAATCCTTCGGGCCACAAATATAAGTCCAATAAGTGAACGTCTTCTCTTTGGATTTTGATCCTTGGGGTAGGAAAGGAATTCCCCCCTTCGGAAGGTCTGCGAGCGTGAGTCCACATTCCGACATGAGCGACGTAGTACCACTATTGACGGGGCCAAATCGATGAGTCGCGTGTACCGAGACCACTGGGTTGAAAATAGTGTCTTCCACAGATTGCTGGTGATCTCTGGGGGAGATCGTAACCATCATGCTCCAGTCTTCAGGAGATACGACAGCTCTGTCGAAGTATTTTGCTGGAATTGTGCTTCGTGGATCAAGCTTAAATTGAGCCACAGCCCCAGTGTTCACGATGACTTCGATGTCGTCTGTGATTTCGACGGGACTCTTGCCTTTATCGAGACGAAGCATCACGAATCGTGATAAGAACTCGTTGGGGGGAGCAGACTCAATCGGTGCTGGGGCATGTGGCCCGCATCCAGCCACTGTTAGTAGCAAGAGCGTCGAAAGAATTCGGCTCAAGTGACGCATGAACATGCTCAGAATCCCGTTGACACCGATTCTTGGCCGTTAATTGTTCCGATGGCACGCCACACGGTTTCATCAATGTGGTCGCTGACAAAATGCACACTCCCATCCAGCAACAGCATGTGGACTCCTCCCACGTGCTGACTGTTCGCGGGGATCAAATAGTAATTGTTTGTCGAGAAATCTTCGGGACCGTTGTAACACCCCACCTCATTCGGCAGCATCAGATGGTCATACCCCATGTGATTGTCTTGGTAAAACGACATCCCCGCGACAACGTATTGGGGAAAGGGTGTCGTCCGATTCTCGCGGCATTCCTTCACAGCCAGCAAGGTTTGGGTGGCAGCTGAATACCGAGTCTGGGTAAACCAGAGATATCGTTTGGCATCCTGTTGCATTTGTGCTTCCGTTAGTCCGTTGAGAACGACGAGTCGTTCGGCCATCGCAGCTGTCTGCGACATCCCGTCCGTGACATCGCCTGGTCGCGTGTCGCGCAGCATCGTTTGTCGATATCCATTCGTGCGCTCGTAGTCACGAAACTTCGTCCCGTCATTCATCAAATAGTTCGAATTCCCGTACGATCCGACGTGTAGTGTATCACTCGGACATTTGAACAAGGGAATCGCACATACGGGAAGGTGCGTCGGGGGTATTCCACTGTTGAAAGTAGTGATGAGTTCTGCGCGGACATCAGGGTAGCCAAGACTCGGAAGCAGTCGCCACATGGCGTTCTCGCTTTGGACTGTCCCCGCCTTGACAGTCCCCGTCGGAAAGACTCCCTGCGAAGACTGAAAGTCGGCAATGGCAATGCCGAATTGTTTGAGATTGTTTCGACATTGAATGCGTCTCGCCGATTCACGGGACTGTTGGACAGCGGGCAACAAGACCGCGACCAACAGCCCCAGAATCGCCATCGAAACCAAGACCTCGATGACTGTGAAGCCTTGTCTCGACTTGCTCATCATTACTCCAGCAATCAGAGAGATTACGGCACGCTCGTCATAGTACTGGAGAGATTGGTGTAATGGACCCACTCTCCATTCAACAGGCATTCGACTACGACGCCTTTGGAGTAAGCGTAGGATGTCCCGTTGCTGACAACAGTACTATTCCAATTGTACGCAAAGTAGTAGCTTCCCATGTAGTTGTACTGAGCTGTCGGCGTGAGATTGACGGTCTTCACGACATCATCCACTCCTGGCATGCCGTTCACTCCAAACGTGTTGGCGTGGAAGACCAGTCTAAGTTGTGAGCCGTTGCTCATCGCAGTGCCAGGTGCTGCTGTAAACACGGAAGCTGCCTCGCACAGGCCGGGAACCAGCACGCACGCCAGCATAGCGATCACAAAACGGGTTGCCAATCGAGTTGTCATTGTACCTACACTCCACACTTGATGAGAAGACACATCCTTGGAGGATCGAAACCGCATTCCATGCAGAATCGCTAACTTCGACATTTACGTAACCTACACACACACACACACAGGTTAAGTCAATTCAGAATCACTCAATCAAAATCAGGAGAATGGAATTTGGCCGACCAAATTTTCAAATGCTTCGGAAATCTTTAGGTGCGAGAAGTCCGGCCGCTCGCCTTACCGTCTCGTCATCCCGGCCTGCCAGCCGCAGAAGTACATCGCTCGCGGGGTACTCGCGTCGAGCAGCTGTTGAAGCGGGTCGATCGGCTTGGCTTGGGCTTGCGAACTGAGCAGGGTGTCGAGCAGGGTCTGCGGGTATTGATGGCGGACGACGCGGACGGAGGTGAGCTTCAAGTGGGTTTTGAGGGCCTCAATGGCGTCCTCTTCGAAGCCGATGTTGTCGACAAGGCCGACGGCGAGGGCTTGATTGGCGGTGAAGATGCGACCGGTGGCGAGCGGGGCGACCTGCTCGAGGGTGAGATTGCCGCGTCCTTCATCGATCACGCTTTTGAAGCGGTCGAACGAGTCGGCCATGATCTCCCGCCAGAGGGTGTCCTCAGCGGGTGTCATCTCGCGAAACGGGCTGAGCGAGTCCTTGAACTCCCCGGTGACCAGCGGTTCTGACTTCAGCCCATAATCAGCGGCCAGCTTCGAGACATCGTACCGGGGGATGATGACGCCGATCGATCCGGTCCAAGTGGTCGGTTCGGCAAAGATTTTTCCGTCCGGCCCGGCCCCCATCGCGACGTAGTACCCTCCACTGGCGGCGATCCGGCCCATCGACACGTAGATCGGCTTCTTCTGCCGGAGTTTCAACAGCCGGGCATAGATTTGATGGCTGTCGGCCACGAAACCGCCGGGGCTGTCGACGGAGAGCAGTACCCCCTTCACCCCATCGTCGGCGATGAGGGTATCAATCGTCTTCAGCGTCCGAGCTGTGAAAGGGGGCATGATCGTCCCGGAGATCTCCAAGATGGCGATCTTGTCGGCACTGGTCTGATCCCCTGATACGAAAGTTTCGTCCCCGCTGGCACTTCCGCCCATGGTCATGGCATTCGCCACGAGCAGAATTAAGTTCAGCAGAGCGGAGAGCAGCAGCAGGACCAAGAGGAACCGGCCCCACCAGCGGCGCGGGTTGACGATCTCCACGCGGACCACGGGTGCTGGCTTGCTGTTGGGAAAGAGTGAATCTGCGGCGCTCATAGGCTTGTGTCACACTGCGAGGGATGCGAAGACTCTACCTCATGTGCCGACTGTAGCAGTTCTTCATGAGGAAGCGGTCGTAATCGCTGTAGCGGGTCTCACCACCGTCAAATCCGGAACAACCGATCGTCGATAGAACCAGTGAGACACTCTGCGACGGATTATCGCGAGAGTCGCCACGGAAACAAAGCCTCGGGCAGAAAGCAGTCCTTTCTGGTTCAGGCAGACGAGGAGTCGGATAACGATGAGACCGGCGTTCAACACACATTCACGTACCCTGTTCATTGCCACAGCCGCTGTGGTGCTGGGACTCCAAGTGGCCCCGTGGCCCACGCATCTCCAGGCTCAGGAGGACGCTCCCGGCCAGTTGCTGGTCCAGTCGCAGGCCAAGCCGATCACTCCTCCGGCCCAGTCCGGGCAGCAGCAGTTCAACAACATTCAGCGCCCGGCGCAGCAACCTCCACTGAGATCCGGTCCACCGCAGTACCCCAAGTCGGAAGTCCGGCGGGAACTCGAGAAGCTCTACGAGCAAGATGGCCGGGCGGTCCCCGAAATGGTGGACCCACAGTTCTCTCAACCGGCTCAAGGTCAACCGGGAGTGATGTCCCCGGCCACTCCTCCCCAGTTGCAGTCATCATCGCAGCCCTACTCGGCCACCCCAGTCTCGGCTCCCAAGAAAAAGGGATTCTTCAGCAAACTCTTCGGCGGTAAGAACGACGGCCCGACCCAGCCGCCTGCCGAGCAGCCCTATATTCCACCCACTGCCTCCCTGCCCATGACGCCGCCCGCCGCCCTGCCGAGTGGTCAAGCCACCGCTCCCAAGCCGGAAACACCCAACTATAGTCAGCTCTTCCAACCTGGCCAGACTGCCGTTGGTGCCGCGCCTCAGCTGCAAGCTCCACCGCAACAGTTTGCCCAGCAACCACTGGAACAGACGCCAGTGTTGCAAGCTCCGGTTCTGAGTCCTCCACCCGCAGCCGCACTGGCTCCCGCGACCGATGGGTTCGAAGCCCCCTTGTATGTCGAGTCACCTGCCACGAATCCGGGCAACGGCCTGCCAGCGATCGACTTCAGTGCTCCGCTTGCGGAACCAGACACCGTGGATCTCGGGCAGCCCGCTCCTTTGACCGTCACTGAGAAACCGGCCGACCCGTTCAGCGATGACTCGCTGTTCCCGGGTGCCTCAACTGCCTCCCCAGCCGCTCGTGGTGTCGAGCCGGATGAGGTGGCTGCGGTGGAAGCGGCTCCCGCAGTGGAGATTCCTCCCGCCGTCGAAGCGGCTCCCGTGGAGGAGAATCCCTACAGTGGCCTGACCCTTGATGAGGAGGCGTACTCGAATCCCTCGACGTTGAACGTGGCCAAACCCGCTCCTCTTGAACTTCCGAGCGAAGAGCTGTCAGTTCCTGTGAAGACCGTGGAGACGAGCCCACCCGCACTCATGGTGCCGCCGAATCCCGATGCCAGCTCGGATGAGCCACCTCTCGTTCTCGATGAGTCGGAAGCCACGCCACCGGCAACGTTGACTCCGGCTCCGCGCTCCGGGAATGAGCGGACCCGTGCCAAGCAGGAAATGATCGCCGCTCGTAAGGGCCTGCGAGGACTGAAAGGATTCTGCCCAGTCGTCTTACGAGAGGACCGCGATCTGGTCGACGCCCATAGCGAGTACCGCGTGATCTACAACAGCAAGACGTACTACCTGAGTTCGAGTGAGGCCGTCGCCGCGTTCCACTCGGACCCGGCCAAGTATGCTCCGGTGGCTCGCGGTTGTGACGTGATTCAACAAGCGGTCACGGGCGAAGAAGTCGAAGGGTCGCTCGACTTTGCCGTCTGGTACAAGGGCCGCTTGTACATGTTCTCCTCTGCGGAAACGATGGATACCTTTGTCTCCGCCCCGAGCAGCCATGCGACGCTCGATTGAGTGATGTCACAGGCTGAATCAAAACAACGATCCGCTGGCCTGGCTCAGGTCAGCGGATCGTTTCGTTGGAATACCAGCCAGACTACTGCTCGGTCAAAGCTTGATTTTGGGGTTCGCATCCCTCGGGAGGGCGAGGCTCCTGCCGAGCCGCTCACGCGGGAAAACGTCGTCCCTAGCTCTCGGCTCAGCCGGAGCTTCGCCCTCCCGGCAGGCATACCTCAACCCGAATTTCGAGCCTGGACGAGGCACTACGCTGTCCGCACATGCGCAAATTCGCGACGGCGTTTCAGCGTCCGCGTCACCGCGACCGACACGCGATCCGCCAGGCTGGCCACAGCTGCCAAGAGATTCGCCCCAACCTCGGAGACCGTGATGTGTGTGCCATTGTTCAGATGCACATGCACCCGGCATTCCTGGTCGATCCCGCCACGTGGACCATTGCTGTCCTTCATGGTGAGGCGGATCGAATCAATTCTCGACTCGAACCGGGACAAGGCGTGGTGGAACTGCCGCTCGATCGTCTCGTACACAGTCTCTGGCAGCTTCGCATTCAGACTTCGAATCATCAGTCGCATGGGAAACATCCCTTCAGAAGGGGGATGCCCGGACGCAGGGCAGGACACCCCGTCGCACCCGTATCCGGGCTGGTGAGGTGAAACCCCACTGCATTAAGAATACGTTGCGTGGCGGGTTAAGGTGTCATGAAATGCGCGAGACCTCGCTCCGATTTTGAGAAATTCAGACAGCGGTCCCTAGACAGGGGGGCAACGTCATGCGATAGCAAAGTCACTGAGGGGAGCGGCCGCCCGTGAAAACCTACCCGCTAGCTTCAGAAGCAGTGTGGTCGCGATTGTACGCATAACCCCCTCGGCTGCGAGCAGCTTTTCCACCTCGCCGAGGCACGGCTGCCAGCCCCGTGTTTTCACAGAAAACTCCTGTCTTTGTCCCGGCAGGGACACCCGAAAATAGCCCACCGTTTCAACGGTGGGAAAGCAATGCCGGCGACCCGACAAGTCCCGTCAGGGACGACAGACGCCTACGAAAGCCGGGGTCGTATCGCAAATTCTGTCGCCCCTGTCGGGGCTGCGGCCGCGAGAGACTCACTGGTCCCACCGCTGAAGCGGTGGGCAATTGTCGGGTGTCCCTGCGGGACAAAGAGTGGCCTGCGGTGGCCACTTGATTTGGGGCGGCGTGTGATTTCCCGATGTTCCACACCTCGGAAGCCCTCGGTGGAGGACCGAGAACCTACGTACAATCGCGACTGCACTCCTTCCGAAGTCTCGGAAGACTTCGGAAGTCTTTGAGGACGCGAAGTCTGGCTGCTCGCCTTACCGTGTGGCGGGAGTGATACGCGGCCCGTCGAAGCTCTGTCCATAAGTATTTGCCGACCGGGTGCCGCTGTTGTATGCGGAAGGGGACTGGACTCCCGGGGAATAGATCGGTGCGGGTTCCGAGTACATCGCCCCGGCGGAATTGTTTCCCCGACTCATCGAATTCGAGTCGCCGGAGTAAGTCCCAGCCCCTCCGGACATCGCGGGCCGCTCCTCACCCCGCAGTTGTGTCTGATTGCCCCGATAAGGAGGAGGCGTCAGACTCGGGGTGTATTGCTGCTGGTTCCAGCTCGGAGTCATCAACTGGTTCGGGTTCTCGACCTGGGGTTGATTCGGCAAACCATTCGCCGGAGTCGGGGTATGGTTCCAGCTATTGGAGTTGTACTGGGCGGGATTGTGCTGGAACGATTGACCGTACTGGTTCAGTTCCGCGTTGACGCGATGGCGAGAATCGTATCTCGGGGGGTATTCGTTCTGTGTGCCGAGTGCATAGTTCGGATTCCCCGACCGCTGGGAACCGTCCTGTTCAGGCTGGCCATAGTCGGGCGACTGTTGTGGCTGCTGCCCATTCCGCTGGGCAGAGTAGACCTCATCTCGGTAACCCATCCCCTGGCTGCCTAGCGGACTCTCGATCGGAATCTGAGGTGAGAGTCGCTGATCGAAGTTGGGGTTGCTGAAACTGCGACCGGCGGGCGAGTTCAGCATGCCCATGTCATTGGGCTGGACCGTCAGATTTCCCGAGGGAGACTGCATCAGCTGTTGGAGATCATGAGGGGCAGCGTCCGTGGGGAGCATTCGCTGCGGGGCCGGAAACTGACCTCCGTTGAACGTGCTTCCGGAACCAGGGGCCATGCGATTGCCACCCTCGGGAGTGGTCATTGGGAACATCATTTCCGGTCCGCCGAGCCCCGCCATGGCCGCACGGCGTTTGGCTTCTTCAAAGCTGGCCACACGACCCGAGGGAGACGCCCCTGGGGAGTTTGCGCCTTGGCTCGAACTCCCCATCCCATTCGGGATGAGGAGTGGCGGCTGACCGTCTGTCTGTTGAATCTGGGTGTTCAGCGGCATGCCAGTGCGCGGGTCGATCCCGCGATCAGTCTCATGAAAAGCTTGGTCCACGAGCCGCTGGCCATTGCGGTCCATGGGCTGAGTCTGACCGCTCGCTTGTTCGATGCCATTACGCCCCGGCCCCTGCTGAGATCTCGTTCCCCCGGGATATAACGCATTCTCTGCCCGGCGCGTATTCACGAAAGGACGAGCCTGATCCGAAGCCGGTTGCCGTCCTTCAGCGTATGACGAGCCGTTAGGACTCGCGGATTGCGTGCCATTCTGTGGCCGAATCTGCATGACTGGTGTCCCACCCGATGACGGTGAGGCCGAGTTGCCCAACACCAGCGGCGTGTTCGCCGACTGCTGGGTACGTGCCTCTGCCAAGCGGAGCGCCTCGTCTCGCTCCCACGTCAATTGGGCGATCATCGCCTTCTGCTGCTCCACCGTATACGTCTGTGGGGTCGCCATTTCCAGCGCAGTGCGTTTGTCCCGCATTTCACTCATGCTCTGCTCGCGTGCCGTCGTCATCCGATCGGAAAACTCTTCCGTCGTGATCCCCGCATTCTTCTGCCACGGCAGCTTGCCTCGCTCCCCCTCACGTGCCACATCGGGGCGACCGTTCGGGAACAGCTGGGCCATCTCTTGCCGGACTTCGACATCGTTCAAGACCTTGCGGAACGTCGAATCCGCCAAGTTGTAATTCCCCTGTTTTGCGTAGACGTAAGCCAGATTTTTGGTGGCTTGCGTATTGCCTGGATCACTCGTTGTGGCCTGGGTGAGCAGTGCTTCGCTCTCGGACAGTCGATTCTGAAGCAGGTAGGAATACCCGAGATCACCGAGCACTTTGCCGTTGTCCGGATCGCCTGCGAGGGCCGCTCGATAATGCAGTTCCGCCGACTCGTAGTCTTTCTGCAGGTCGCACACGATGGCCAGCCCGTGATGCGATTCCGGGTTGCCGGATTCCCGAGCCAAGGCTTGCTGATAGCAACGATGGGCTTCGGTTAAGTGTGCCGGATTTCCATCCTTATAATACGTCGACAGGGCGTCTTGTCCCTGATCCAGTAGCTTGGTTGGCGACCCTGATAGAGAAGCAGATTTGGATTTCGAAGCAAGTGGTAGACCGGCTTCGCTCTTCTCCTCGTCCTTGTCCAGAATGGACAGAACGGATTTGTCCTGCTCCACCTTCGGCTTGTGAAAAAAGCGGGACAGACTCAGAGACGACTGGCAACCCCCCGCGAGCAAAATGGCGCTGAACAGTAGGGCGCAATGGGGTCGAGTCGCCGTGGGCTGCACGACGGAGAGACTCACCTCGGAGACCGAGAGGAGTTCGGTGATCAGCGAGGGACGCCGCATCGAGGTCTCCGGGGCCATAATTGTTCTCGGGAAGGAACGCCGCCTGCACTGCATGGGATCACACAGTGAAGGTGAATCGAGGCGGACGAACGTGCCCGGCCTCGAGGTCGAAGCGTGAAAGACTGTCACGCCCATCACACTTGTAAGTCGACTTCCCCCATCGTGTCGAGAGGGAATTAGAGTCCTCGCAAGACCAGATATCCGGTTTTGTCATTATGACCAATGAAATCCGGAAGCTTGCGACAACTCATCTTTCCCCAACCGGCAGTTTTTGCTATTCCACGCCTACGCACGCGGTGGACCAGGCAGTCTGGGAAGATCAGCCGGAGGATCTTCAGGCTCCAAAACACCCCCTCCGCTGCACGTCACTCAGGAGTCGGACCGTGCCCAGAAAAGGACGTCTGGTACAGCCTCGCCACATCTTCCCGTGGATCGCTGCGCCCTATATCGAGATGCTGCGCATCCTCCTGCGGATCGAGCGGTTCTTCTTCCTGCCGATCCGCTATTTGCAGGCGTGGACCGTCTCGGCCATCTTCGGTGTAATGGGTGTGCTGTTTTCCGTCGCGTTGTTCATTCCGCGACTGGCAGAGACTTCCGCACAAGCCTCAACGGGGGGCAGTCGCAACTTGATTCGCTTGCGGGATCTGCCTGAAATCCCCGATGAGGATCTCGTCCTGCCGGAAACAGACAACCCTGGCTCAGTCGACCTGTCGGTCCGCATGCAGCGGACCCAGGTCGAAGATTTTGATCAGAATGAACGGGTGACAACCTACTCGAAGGCGTGGATCCCCAAACGGTCATCGATCGCCCGGCGCGACGCCTGGACCCGGCATTTCATGCGCCAGACAGAGCCGGAAGAACAGACGTTCCAAGCATACATTCAGCAGGCCCGCGTCCGCTCCAATCCACTCGCCCCGGTGATCCCCGAGTACCTCTACGACCCCGGTGTCGGCGACTACCGCACTCAATCGGAAAAGGCCCCCACCCTGCTCATTAAAAAGAGCGTGCCCAGGGTACTCTCTCCCGATGAGCCGTTGACCTACATCATTACCGTCACCAATAACGGGGACGAACCCGTCGAGTCTGCCACGGTCGAGGAGTTTGTCTCTGACATCAATCGCGTTGTCGACTGCGAACCACACGCCATGGTCTCGCCCGACTATGGACATCTGATCTGGGATCTTACCCAGGTCCAACCCGGTGAGACCAGAAACCTCAGTGTCACCATCCAGCCCGATAAGCGTCGTCCGATGACCCAGAACACCCTCGTCACCTTCTCGTCCGCTCCAATCATCGCTGAGACGTTAATTCGAGAGACTCAACCGGAACTCCCCGTGGTTCCTGTCGAACCGGATCCAGAACCAGTTGTGCCTTCCGTCATCCCAGAAGCGGTGAAGCGCCCCGCGATTGCCGGTCGCCCGAAACTCGTCATTCAGTTCGATCCACCGCAGGCCGTCAAGGTCGGCGAAGAACTCGAAGCGTTCTACACCGTCACCAACGTCGGCACCGCCGATGCCACGGGCATCCGCCTGCTCGTCGAAGTCCCCGCCCAGCTGCGGCATCGGTTCGGAGAACTGGTCGAGCACAAGATCAGCCGGTTGACTCCGAACGAGTCGCGTCGCGCTCTGTTCGCCGCCCTGGCAGAAGGCTCCGGTCGGTTGCCGCTGAACTGGACCTTGGAAGCGAATGAACTCGACACGCAGTCCGATGCCGAATGGCTGGCGGTCCTGCCCGGGCCGAGACCCGCGCCCGAGAGATCGTCTCCCACGATCATCAACCCGCCGATCGAAAAGAGCTCAATCCCGGCCAACGATCCGACGCCCGTCGACGAGATCGAACCAAATCTCATTGACAACAACTGGAACGAAGACCGTACGATCCCGCCCAACAAGAGCAGCATTCCTGGTACGCCCCTCGGACCGCGCCCACTGACCGAACCGTCCTCAATCCCTTCATGGGCTGATCCGGTCTTGGGAGGCGATCCCGCCTTCGAGGCGGATCCCGCAATGACCCAGCCGATCGACCCCGAACTGACTCCGGACGAACCCCCAGTCCGGGGCCACAGCATCGAGCCCCCAGCTGATCTGCTCCCCCTCGACTCCGAGCCCCCGCTGACCCTCCCGAGTACCATCCCCTTGGAAGGACTGCCAACCGAGGGAACCGACGGGGTCAAAGAGCAATAATCGGAGAGGCCCGATTTCGCGTACCCAAAGACTTCGCATCGCAGTGAAACGGGCGTGTGCCAAACCGCAGCGAGCGGGCGGACGTCAGTCCCCCGTGCCCGAGCGACGTTCTCCGACCGAACGGCAGGTTGGCGAGCGATACGGCACCGCCCAACACGTTGGACTGACGTCCAACGCTCGCTGTCGAGTGGCGATTCGGAAGCGTGATTCACGCTCCCTCTCGAAGACCTCACGTCGTCGCAAAACGGAGGCGTTGCTACAAATGCTTCTTCACGAACGCCCAAGCCGACTCGTCGTGGAACTCGTGACCGCCCTCGAACACGATGTGTTGAAAGCGATCACTCAGCCCGAGCTTGGTGTAGTACGTTGCCGATTGCGGGGCGAGCTTGACGCCCCCTTCGCGATGGTCGACACCGTCGGTGCGGCCCGCCTGAATCTGTAATGCGCGGGGGCAAATCAGTGCGGCGATGTCGGAATCACGATACAGCGAAAATCGGTCCATCGACTGGAAATCTCGGGGGATGCTCAACTCGTCTCGTTCGTAGCGAGCTTCCTGCACCCCGTAGTAACAGCTGCACACGGAGACCTTGATCCGTTGGTCTATGGCCGGGGTGACCAGTGCGTAATACCCGCCGTAGGAGAGACCGACCATGCCGATACGAGTGGCATCGACCTCGGGACGTTTGAGCAGGACATCCAGGCTGCGAGTGATCTTGGCGACCTCGATCGCAGTGATGCTGGTGCCGACGAGGCGGAGTCGTTCATCGGTGCGGTTGCGAACGTCTTTCGGTTGGTCTTCGACATTGAACAGATGCTGCGGAGCAAAGACCACATACCCGCGCTTCACACCGCCGCGAACCATGTCGTGGTAGTTCGAGCCGCCCCGAAACAGCGCCACCTCGGGCGACCCGCCACCGCCGTGCATCGAGATCACCAGCGGGGCCTTTTCGCTTGGCTTGAGTGACTTGGGAACAATGTAGATCCCCTCGGCATGGACACCGGGCAAGATCGGGATCATGGCCCGGTAGTACGTTCCGAGGCTATCCTCGCCGATTGGGGTGAAGGTTCCAGCCGCCTGCGGCACCTCACCCGGCGGCGGATAGCCAAGGCTGTCGCTAAAGGCTTTCCGGTAGCGCTCTGCCGACTTCGCGAATGCCTCCGGCGAGCTGTAATCATCCGGCAGCAGCTTCTGCAACCGAGCGGGCTGCTCCTTCATCGCCAAGATGTACGCGTCCAGTTCCTGATACTGCTCGACTCGCAGCGGATGAGAGTCTTTCACGTCCTGCTCGAAATACGTCGGCGGGTCTTCCGCGTGCAGCCGTGAGCCGAAGATCACGGACATCAGCAGCAGGAGTCGGAGAGTGTGAGCGAGCATGGGAATCACCGTTGATGAGAGAACACAGCGGCAAGGCCGGACGGAGGTGGTGAACGACTCGAGCGGCGGGTAAAATGACGGCATGGAACCGATCATAACGCAAAACCCGAACGTCATGCACGGAACCCCCTGCTTCGCGGGCACGCGGGTGACTGTCCAGACATTCTTCGACCACTTGGAGGCCGGGTACACGGTCGCCGGGTTCCTGGAGCAGTTCCCCACCGTCCGCCGCGAGCAGGTCACTCGTCTGCTGGAGACGTTGCGGCAGTCTGCCGCCCGCGAAGCGGTGCTGGCGTGAGGCTGCTGCTCGACGAGGTGGCTTAGACGCTGTTTTGAGCGTTTGGGTTGCAGAGCAACAAGAAGTTACAGAGGACACGCTCGCCCTTCAAACCCTCGTGTTCCTTTGTCACCTAGACATCCAAAGTGATGTCTGGGCCACACCGCGTATTCACTCATCAGGTTCAGACACATAGTCTGAATACACACGGCACTTCGGTAGCTGTTGCCGAAGGTCATTGAGTTCGGATTGCGTCATAATCGGCCAGTTCACTGCCATATATTCGAGTTTCGGAATCTGTTTCAATGACTCCAACCCCTTGGCTGTGACTTTGCAAGAGACTGTGATTCCTCTCAGATTCGGAATCTTGGGCAAGTGTACAAAGCACCCTTCGGTAATCCCTTGATGTTGATGACCTGGAAGCTTGCCAAAATAGCCGAGGACTTCCAGGTGCGGATGACCAGCGAAGTGGCGCAAGCCTTCATCGGTGATCTTGTCACTGCCGACATACAATGACTTCAAAGAGTTGATCTTCGCAATGTCTGCCAACCCTGCATCATCAATGCTCGTCTCTCCCAGGGTAATGTTTTCCAGTGAGGGACAGCTGGCAAGATGCTGAAAACCCCTCAAAATGCCTTGCAGCGGACCGGAATTCAAACCTGTCCGATTAAGACTCAGTTCTCGCAAATACTGCTTGCCCGCTAACCCTTCGAGTCCATCCCCGGTCATGGCACTAGAATCCAGAACCACTGATTCTAGTTTCACGAGCGGCTTCAAGTATCGGACAGCATCGTCCGCGTGAGAGGCCATCAACTTCACACTCGTCGCATTCGGAAACTTTCTGAGCCCAATCATTTTCCGACCATCAAGAGCGCATGCGATGAAGTCAATTTCAGTCACAGCTATACACACGGGCAGCAAGTCGAGGCCTGAACCATTGACTGGGACACCCTCCATGCTAAATCTCGTCCAACCCTGAACATTCCGGAAAAGCTTGAAGTGGCGGTCCGAGATCGCCGTTTCGGCAATGTGCAGGCTTTCCACCGGAATCTCGTTGAACAAGCCGATCAAGTCCGTAACCTCCTCGGGCCAAGTGAATACCGAGATGTGGTATCCCGTGGTTCTCCATTCAGACCAGCCCGCTTCGTTTTGGTCACTCTGCTTAATGAACTCGACGATCGCGGGTGGGGGCGGGGATGGTGCATCCATTGTTTGGCTCCAATCAGTGGGGAATTCAGGTCGATCACAAGTCGCAGGGTGGCCCCGGTTGATTCGCTTTGGAATCTACCGGGGTGGCTTCGCCACAAGAGGTTTTTGTAGCATGCGTTCACCGCGACAAAACCGGTTCATCCGACTATTTGGGGGGATGGTCATTGGCGAGATTTTAGCCTTGTAGGGTGTACTTGGTGTGGTGCAGGGTGAGGAGTCGTTCCTTC
>JAYTCW010000227.1:0-9674 GCA_043736295.1 Planctomycetota bacterium
CCCTGGAATGGGCCTTCAGCCAAGTCACAGAACATGGCCAAACCGTCGATCGCGTGATGGTGAGACTGGGGATCGGGTGAAATGCAAAACTTCAGTTATGGCATCACTGCACCACTTTCAGAGTGGCACATGACGCGGTTTACAGACGCGTCGAGTTTGTGGCACGAGTCTCTGAGTGATCTATCTTTCTCCCCTGACAGGGAATACTTGATCGAGATTCAAATCTCCGGATCGCAGGCACCGTCCGGTGTATTTCTGGAGCCTCGACTTGCCGGTGGCGGCAATGAGTTGCCTTGATGTTTCCACGCGGGGTGCGTGGCAGGAGGCTGGGTGGCACGACTGTAGAACCCCCACAGCCTGAATGGGAGTGAGTTTGGGTGGCACGCCCTGTAGGCTTGACGAAAGGGCGTGGAGAGCGGTGAGAAACCTCGGCCTTTGCAAAGCCTCAGTCCGTGCCCCCCGACCTGGCCTCCTGCCCGTCGACTTCAAGCCGTTAAGTCAACACCGCTTGGTTGCGACCGTATCTTGGCAGCGTTAGCATTCTCGACTTGGCAAGGCTCCTCGGTTTTGGAGCTGATTTGGCCGGATTCCCTTAATCCTGATCGCGACTCGATTCGACATGAGCACACTCCCTCTCGACGTTCTTTCGGAAGCTGCGAACATTGCCCGGGGGTTGGCGATTGACGCGGTTCATAAGTGTTCGTCGGGGCATCTGGGGTTGCCGCTGGGAGCCGCTGAGGTCGGTGCGGCACTGTTCGGGCAGGCACTGAGCTACAACCCGGCGAATCCGAAGTGGCTGAATCGCGACCGGTTCATCCTGTCGGCGGGTCACGGAAGCATGTTCCTGTACAGCTGGTTGCATCTGTCCGGGTATGACTTGTCACTGAAGGAAGTCGAGAACTTCCGGGTGCTGCATAGCAAGACTCCTGGCCACCCCGAGTTTGGTGAGACGGTCGGCGTGGAGGCCACGACGGGTCCGCTGGGGCAGGGTGTGGGCAATGCAGTGGGGTACGCGGTCTCGGCCAAGATGGCGGCAGCCCGGTTCAACACTGAGTCGTACAAAATTTTTGATCAGCACATTGTGGTGTTGGCGGGTGATGGCTGTTTGCAGGAAGGGGTCGCCTACGAGGCGGCTTCGTTCGCCGGGCATTTTCATCTCGACAACCTGATTTTGATCTACGACTCGAATGACGTGACCCTCGACGCGATGGCGATCAAGACCCAAAGCGGCGACACCGCAGCCCGCTTCACAGCGATGGGCTGGGACGCAGTCACCATTGATGGCCATAACATTGGTAAAGTTGTCGAAGCCGTTGAACAGGCCAAGGCCAACGACAACGGGCGTCCGAAGCTGATCATCGCCAAGACGCTAATCGGTCGCGGCATCCCCGAAGTCGCGGGCACAGCTGCGGGGCACGGGGAGGGGGGCGCGAAGTTCTCGGATGCGGCCCGCAAGGGGCTGGGACTGCCCGCAGAACACTTCTACGTGTCGGACACGGTGAAGCAGTTCTTCGCCGAGCACAAGAAAGCCCTCGTCGCGAAGTACAACGATTGGCAGAAGACTTTCCAGATCTGGTCCGAATTGCACCCGGACAAAGCCCAGCTACTGGCGGATGGTGTCGCGAAGAAGGTGCCGGCGGACCTGCTGAGCATGATCCCCGAGTTCCCCGCTGACGCCAAGATCGCGACGCGGCAAGCAGGCAGCGATGTGCTGCAACCGATTGCGAAGGCGTTGCCGCTGTTCGTTTCGGGCAGTGCGGACCTCTATGGCTCGACCAAGAACTACATGAAGGGCGGCAAGGACTTCGAGCCGCAAAACGGCACTGGCGACGGTCGCAACATCTGGTTCGGCATTCGCGAACATGGGATGGGGGCGATCATGAATGGGATCGCCTACGACGGAATCTTCCGAGCCAGCGGAGCGACCTTTGCGGTCTTCGCTGATTACCTGCGGCCCTCGATTCGGCTCGCCGCATTGGCTCATCTGCCGGTCATCTACATCTTCACCCATGACTCGATCGGGGTCGGGGAAGACGGTCCGACGCACCAGCCAGTCGAGACGTGCAGCGGGCTGCGAGTCATTCCCGGCTTGGATGTCATGCGGCCCGGCGATCCCGAAGAAACAGCGGGAGCGTTCGTTGCGGCTTTACAGAAGACCAATGGCCCCACGGTGATCCTGCTGACTCGGCAGAACATCCCCAATCAAAGCTCGATCCCGGTCCAGACTCGCCGCGAGGGAGCCGCCCTCGGGGGCTACATCGCGAAGAAGGAAACCGCCAAGCTCGATACGATCCTCATGGCGACTGGCAGCGAACTCCAACACGTCATGAAAGCTGCGGAGCAACTCGGACCGGGAACGCGAGTCGTCTCCTTGCCCTGCTTTGAGCGGTTCGACAGCCAACCCGCGAAGTACCGCGACGAAGTGCTGCCGAAGAACTGTAAGAAGCGGATCGCGATCGAGGCCGGCGTCAGCGGCTTGTGGTGGAAGTATGTCGGCGACGAGGGTCAGATCATCGGCATCGACCGCTTCGGCATCAGTGCCCCGGGTGATACGGTAATGAAAGAACTGCATATGACGGCAGAAGCCGTCGTGGCAGCGGCGGCGAGGTAATTCGGCCAGCGGTCCGTAGAGTATTCCCCGCTAAACATCCGAAGTCTCCGAAGACTTCGGATGTTTATTTGTCAGTGCAATCTGGCCGCTGGACAGGGCGGGGTGTTATCAGGCGAGTCCGTCCTTGCCGACGCGGTGGCAGAAGTCCCCGAAGCTCTCGCCGGTCTTGCGGCCTGCTTTGAACTTCGCAAAGAGCGGGCTCAGGCGGGTCGGCAGCTCTTCGTGGGGGACCATGTCGTCGTAGAGAAACGCGAGACGAGTCCCTTGAGCATTGCCGCCGAGGTAAAGCGTGTACTTGCCGCGCGCCTTGCCGACGAGTCCGATGTCCGGCGTGTACGGCCTGGCACAGCCGTTCGGGCAGCCGGTCATATGCACCGCGATTCGCTCGGACAGCAGTCCGTGCTTGGCCATCTCCGCTTCGATGGCGTCCATCAGTTCGGGCATGACGCGCTCGGACTCCGTCACGGCCAGTCCGCACGTCGGGTACGCCGGGCAACTGATCGAGTAACGCCGAGCGAGTGTCAATTCTTCAGCCCGCTTGCAGCCATGCTCGGTCAGGATACGGTCAATGTCGCCCCGGTCTTTCGGGTCGACATCACACAAGATCACTCCCTGCAAAGCAGTCAGCCGAGTGTCCATCCCGTACTTGCGGAGCAACACGCGGAACATCTTCTTCAGTTGCAGCGGGCCTTCGTCCTTGAGCCGGCCATTCTCGATATTGATCCCCAGGAACAGCTTGCCGTCTCCCTGCTCATGCCAGCCGATGTGGTCGTCGACATCGGTGACATCGACATCGCGAGGGGAGGGCAGGGGGGCACCGTAATACTCTTCGACCTTCGCCTTGAACCAGGGGAGCCCCTGCTCGTGGATCAGGTACTTGAGCCGGGCTTGCTTGCGGTCGGTGCGGTTGCCGAAGTCACGCTGCACCTTCACGACCGCTTCGCCCACGGTCAGTGCCTGGTCCGGGGTGATGAACGCCATCTGCTTGGCGAGAGCTGGGAAGGTCGTCTTCTTGGCCGGGGTCATCCCCATGCCGCCGCCAACCAGCAGGTTGTAACCCACGATCTTGCCGCCTTCGACGACCGCCAGATACCCCATGTCCTGAGTGTAGATGTCGATGCAGTTGTCCTCGGGCAGAGCGATGCCGATCTTGAACTTGCGGGGCAGGTAAGTCGCCCCGTAGATCGGCTCGTGGTCGGGTTCCTGAGCATGCACTAGTTCGCTGTTCTCGCCGTCTTTCAGCCAAATCTCGTAGTAGGCATTCGACCGGGGACGGAAATGCTCCGCCAACTGATCCGACAGCAACTGCATCTCAGCGAAGACTGGGCTGTTCTTGATCGGAGCGGGGCAGGCCATCACATTGCGGCACACATCCCCGCAAGCCGCCAGCGTCGAGAGCTTGATCGCGTTGATGCCGCGAATCGTCTCCTTCAGGTTCCCCTTCACGACCCCGTGCAGCTGGAAACCCTGTCGGTCGGTGATGCGGAGAGTGCCGTTGGCGAACTGGTCGCAGATATCGAGTTCGGCCAGGAACTGGGCAGCGGTCACCTTCCCACCCGGCACGCGTGAGCGGACCATGAAGCTGTGAACCTTCACGTCGCCTCGGTGGTCGCGGTCGTCCTGCTGATAGGTGCCGTGCGTCTTGAGCAGATTGGCACTGTCTTCCGAGACGGTCGGGACGCTCAGATCGGCCACTTCCTGAGCGATGGTGCCACGGAGGAAATTGCTGGTGAGCTTGAGTTCCTCGATCTTGCTGGGGTTGCCTTTGTCAGCCATGGGAGTTGCGATTCGGTGGGGGAGTGGAGTTTGCGTTCGTACTGGGAAGTGTAGGGGGAAGCGGTCAGTCGACTCAATGGCGGGTGAACAGGGAACATCAGGGTGCCTTCCCCGATGGGCGGTCCCCATCTCCGTCACCCGCCGCGTCAGTGATGAAATTGCGATATTGGACACAGGAGACAACGGCTGCCATCGCACTCTTCGCCTCAACGGGGCCGGGGAACGAGAACCGGCGTAGAACCGCAACCAGACTCCTACGGAAGTTCAGAAGTCTCGACACGACGGATGCAATCACTCTCCGACCTCACTAAGATCAGTTGTTCGCTGGCAAGGCATTCCCCGGTGTTCGGGACAATCTGGGCTGGCACTGGATTTGTGGGGACACGGGGCGTGAACGACCTCAAGCAAGTTTCCGTGGTGGCCGTGGTCCTGATCGTGGTCCTCCGGCTCTCGATTGGCTGGCAGTTTCTCTACGAGGGGCTGTGGAAGTACGACACCCTCGACAGCCCTGCACCGTGGTCGGCGGAAGGATATCTGAAGGCCGCTCAAGGTCCATTTCGAGATCGGTACCGGGCCATGACCGGCGATCCGGACGATCTGAACTGGCTTGATCATGACCAAATGACCCAGCGCTGGGCCAACTGGCGGACGCGCTTCACCTCGCATTACCAGCTCGACGCCGATCAGCAGAAAGAGCTGGCCAAGCTGATCGACCCTGCTGGAACTGTTGCGATGCCGTTGGCGGCGCTGCCCGCCTCGGTGGATCCATCCAAGTTCCCTCGGGACGCGGCCAAGAAGCCAGTCATCAGTTATGACCCCCTGAAAAAGCTGCTGCTCGTTCCCGGAACGCTACTTCCCTCCGAAGTGGAGACTCTCAAGGAGATGGTGAATGTCCTCGATCTGGGAGATGGCGTCTTCGCCAAACGCGATGCACAGGGGAATCCGCTGCGAGAAGGCGGCAACATCGCGGAAGCTCCGGCGGATGATGTCGCGTTCTACAAAGAGCTGGTCGATTTGGAGCAGAAGGTCGAGGGCAACGCCAAGCAGGCTCAGCGCCTCGCTCAGTTGAAGGAGACCACCGGCGTTCTGCCAATCAACGAAACTCTCTTCGCCCGCAAGGGGGAAGATGGCCTCCCGGTTCGTGAGGGAGGCACGATCGTCCGTGCCGATCCCCTAGACCTCGCCTTCTATAAGGCCATCCTCTCCCTCGATAAGTCGGCCAATGCGTTAGCGTATTCCCAGCGGTTGACCGCCCTGCTCAAAGCCGACCCGGACCGCGTCGGCGTCGAGTGGAAAAACGACCCCAAGCCGGAACTCGTCATGGGCACCGCAGCTGTCGACTCCCCCACCGACCACAACGTCCGCTACGGTGAGATTCAGGCCTACAAGGATCTGATCCAAGAGTACGAGACCGCTCTCGCCAAGGCCCAGGTCGACTATCAGCTGGAACACGCCAGCCGCATCGGCACGAAGCTCGCCGCCCAACGCGCCGTAGTCGTCGGCCCCGTCAAGGCCCTCGACGCTCAGCTTCAAGAGGCCGCGAAGAAGCTGCTCAACCCGAGTCAGTATGCACTCGGAGCGATGCCGTCCGAAGGCACACCGGTGCAGCGGGCCAGTCGTCAGGCGATGTGGGGGCTGCTGATTCTCGGGACGCTGTTGCTGCTCGGATTGGGGACACGCGTCTCCGCGATCGCCGGGGCCGTGATGCTCCTGAGCTTCTATTTGGTCGTGCCGCCGTGGCCGGGCGTCCCCCAACCGCCGGGGCCGGAGCACTCGTTCATCGTCAACAAGAACCTGATCGAGGCCCTGGCTCTCATCGCCATCGCAGCTCTCCCGACCGGTTCGTGGTTCGGCCTGGATGGGTTGATTCGCAAACTGGTCAAACGGCCCGAGCCAACCGTTCCCTCCGCCAAGAAGTAGCCACTGACGCCAGAACGTGGGTGCCTGGAGCCGATCGGTGAATACCGGAGATGCCGCATGAAGGAAGAGACTGGAACACTAATCTTCACTTATTCACACTAATCTTGGCCGATGAGGCATTCCGGATTAGTGTTGATGAGTGAAGATTAGTGTTCCAGAACTCTTCCGTGTTCAGTTTGCCAGCCACCGACCGAGAGACACACATTCATGCCGCTCTACGAGATCGAAACCAACGGGCACATCATGATCGGCTGGGCTGAGTCGCAGGAGGCCGCGCGGGGTCTGGCTACGGAGCATTACCCCGAAGACGAGGTCGTGCGGATCAGCAAACGCCCTCACGATCTGTGGGTGATCTCCAAGCGGCTACTCGGTCTGGGGACCAGTGACACGCCGCCGTGTGACGTGGCCCGCGAGTGCCTGTCACTCTCGAAGGGCGACAAGCTGCACGCCATCCGCCTCTACTGCCAGAAGACGGGTGTCGACCTTCACGAGGCGCAGAAGGCGATCGAGACGAACATGTCGCTGGGGTGGTGAGTGGCCGTAGGCGATGTCGCTCCGCGACTCGCATTCCGCCACCCCCATTCAGATCGAACCTGTTCGTCTCCACTGCCTAACTCCAACGACTGCAGTGATCAACAATCCAGTAATTCCGACTGCGAAAAAAGCTCCACCCATCTTCATCATGCTAGCAGGATCCCTGTCAAGTTCAAGAATGAGTATGGCTTCGGGATTTGTACTTGGATACGAACTGGCCAGGATCTGTCGTTCACTGCTTCCGAGGGATTCGATTCGATTTATGATCATTCCCTTCAGTCTCGGAACATTTGTCATCTGCGCGACGGCCGACTCCGACTTCATCTTGTTCGATTTCAAGACAATCTTCACAGACGCAAGAGGCTTGTCGATGTCTTCCAGAGGACCAATGGGCACCCACACAGTCCTCCAACGATCGGCTTCCGCTTCGTAGACGAAATTGTCTCCTATCACGAACTCAGAGACCTCGACATAGGGGTTTCCCTCGACTCCACGAGCAATCACTTGCTTCACCGTCAACTTGTCAGGCTCAGTATTGGCTGATGAGGCGAGCCATAAATCTCGACCTCCCAGATAAGTCGCTGTCCCGAAAAGTGCGACTAGAACAAACAAGGCGTGCATGAGGAAGTTCCCATTGGAGCCGCATCGAGTTCATCTGATGGCAGAGATTGCCGATCTGGACTACGGACTATGTTCTACTGCTATGTGGCTCATGTTGCAAGAAGTTGCGTCGTGGATCGCACGGCTGGTCTAGGCCACTCTCAACCGATGACGACGATTTCGGTATAACAGTCTGATGAGAACCCCCTGTCATTCTCGCTGACTCCCTGTCCCGGCTTCCACACCACACTCTTCTCTCAAGGCCATCCTCGTGTCGACCGGCCCCCAAACCTCCGGAGCAGTTCCCTCCTCCCCACCCGGCGGTTCGATCACCGCCCGCCTCCTTGCCGTCGCCCTCCTCGCCGCCCTGTTCCTCAGCTTCTCCTTGGCCCGCTCGCCGATCCCCGGCGTCAACGAGTCGCACTACCTGTGCAAGGCCCGCCACTACTGGCAACCCGAGTGGTGCCGAGGCGATCTGTTCCTCGAATCGGCCAATCCGCACGCAGTGTTCTACCAGGCCTTCGGCTGGTTCACGACCCGCCTGTCGCTGGCTCAAGCCGCCCTTGTCATTCGCGGCGGTCAGTCGATCCTGCTCGCCATCGGTTGGCTCGCACTGAGTGTCCGATGTCTGGGAAACACTCGCCGAGCGCTGATCGCTGCGGCACTGTTTCTGCTACTCCAAGCCACCGGCACATGGTCGGGAGAGTGGCTAGTCGGCGGGGCCGAGTCGAAGGTCTGGGCCTATGGATTCCTGATGCTGGCCGCTGCGTGGGGGCTGGATCGAGCGTGGATAAAGTGTGCCATCGCAGGCGGACTGGCCGTCAGTATGCACCCCGTAGTCGGCTGCTGGGGAACGGTGATTGCCGCGCTCGGTTGGGGCTTGAGTGTCGTCGTCGGTCGCTGGAGTGGCTTGCTGACGTGTGTCCATCAGGAAAGTCGGTCGCCAGCCAACTCCTGCTCCCTCTCCCCCGCATTCGGCGAGATTCCCAAGGACAGCGTCACTGCGGGGGAGAGGGCTGGGGTGAGGGGGCCACATGAGGGCTTCAGCTCGGCCCCTCACCCCAACCCTCTCCCCACAGTCAAGTCCACTCCAGAGGTCACGCCGCCAGTGGGGAGAGGGGGCAGAAGGCAACCCGTTTCCGACGCAGAGACTTCGCAGCTCCCGTCCGAAGGATGTCCTCGTCCGTCACTCTCGGTGATCGCGATTTCTCTGGTTCTCTTCGCCGTCACTTCCCTCCCCGGTCTCATCCCCGCAGTCCAATCCCTCAAGGCCCCCAGTCCGCAAGTCGCCAGCGAGGCTGACTTCCTCCAAGTCTCCGTGCGACTCTCGCACCACCTCGACCCACTGACATTCCCGGTCAGGGCTTGGCGCGACTATGGACTCCTGCTACTCGTGTGGGCGTTGATCCGCGCTCAACTCGTCCAACGCCGAGAGGCCCAAGCTCGACTCGAATACTGGATGCTCGCCGCGTTGCTGATCGCCGCCGGAGGAGTCCTCGCTGCCTGGGGACCGCGTCCACTCAAGGAGCTGCCGCTGTGGGAACTGCGGGTCAAGGCCCTCAAGCTCTACCCGTTCCGACTGGCCGATATGCTGGTCCCATTGACCGTTTCATTCACCGTCGCAGCTGTCCTCTGGCAGCTCGCTGAGGAGCGGCTCACCGCCTGGCGTCGGCCAGCGGCCATTGCGGCACTACTGGTCGTGGCTCTCCTCATCGCCTTCCGCGTCCCGACTCTCGACAAGACGCTGGCTCAACAGCCCGCCGCTGTCCAAGCCGACTGGCTCGCTGCCTGCCGGTGGGTTCAAAAGAACACGCCGACGGACTCGGTCCTCTACGCCACCAACGACAACTGGTCACTCCGCTGGTACGCCGAGCGGCCCGAATACTTCTCCTTCAAAGACTGCCCGCAAGACGCCGCCTCCATCGTCGAATGGAACCGCCGCAGCTTGGTGATCTATCACTGGAAGTTGAGGGTCTTCGCAGATGGCCGCGTGTCGTGGGCGGAACTGTCTCAACTGCGAAAGGAGACCGGGATCACGCATCTCGTCTGTGGGCGGTTTGGCCCATTGGAGCAGAAGCCGGTGTTCGGCTCGGCCAATATCTGGGTGTATGAACTGCCGTAATGGGTATAGCAGAATTCGGGTTCATCCGACTATTTGGGGGGATGGTCATTGGCGAGATTTTAGCCTTGTAGGGTGTACTTGGTGTGGTGCAGGGTGAGGAGTCGTTCCTTC
>JAYTCW010000228.1:0-20022 GCA_043736295.1 Planctomycetota bacterium
CCAGGGGAGGAGTGGTACACAGATTTCACAGATTTGCACAGATTTCAGAGCCTGGGCGGCGGCGGTTGCGGCGGGTGGCAGGTGTCGGCGTGGGGGCAGCTGGCATGAGTGGCACCGAGTGTACCGGGCTGTCAGAAATTCTCTCAGGACACGCAGACTGGAATGGTTTGCAGTGTAAGGTGCCCGATTTTTCCTACAATGCGAGGGGGTTCGGACAGTGATCGTGAGGGACTATGGGTTATCGCAATCTGACGGAATGTGTTCGCGATCTGGAACGGACCGGGCAACTGGTCCGGATCTCGGAAGAGATCGACCCGTATCTGGAGATGGCGGAAATCCAGCGGCGTATCTACCAGGCTGGAGGGCCAGCCCTCTTGTTTGAACGGGTGAAGGGGACGCGGTTCCCGATGCTCGGCAATCTGTACGGGACGATGGAGCGGACGCGCTTTCTCTTTCGCGATACTCTCGATCTGGTCCGGCGACTGGTCGAGATCAAGATTGACCCCGGCGTGATTGCCAAGTCGCCGTTTCGCTACCTGCGAGCCCTGCCGGTCGCGTGGGCCATGCGACCCAAGCGAGTCTGGCGGGCTCCGATCCTGGAATGCGAGACGACCCTCGACCAGCTGCCGGGCTTGCAGTCATGGCCGAACGATGGGGGGCCGTATATCACGCTCCCCGCTGTCTACACCGAGCATCCCGACACCCCCGGCTGGGCCAAGTCGAACCTCGGCATGTACCGCATCCAGCTCGCAGGCAACGAGTACCTGCCCAATCGTGAGGTCGGCCTCCACTACCAGATCCATCGCGGGATCGGCGTTCACCACGCAGCGGCGATTCGTCGTGGGGAGAAGCTCCGCGTCAACATTTACGTGGGTGGTCCGCCGTCGCTCCCGCTCTCCGCTGTGATGCCGCTGCCGGAGGGGTTGTCGGAGCTGACCTTTGCCGGGGCGCTGAGTGGTCATCGCATGCGGATGGTGGCCTCACCGAACGGTGGGTTGCCGCTCCTGGCCGAGGCCGATTTCTGTCTCTCCGGGACGATCGATCCATCGAGTACGAAGCCCGAAGGGCCGTTCGGCGACCACCTCGGTTACTACAGCCTGGCCCATGACTTTCCGGTGATGACGATCGACAAGGTCTACCACCGCCGCGACGCGATCTGGCCGTTTACAGTGGTCGGGCGGCCTCCGCAAGAGGACACGTCCTTCGGTGAGATCATTCACGAGATCACCGGTCCCGCGATCCCCAGCGTGCTGCCGGGGGTCAAAGCCGTGCATGCGGTCGACGCTGCGGGAGTGCATCCACTGCTGCTCGCCATCGGCAGTGAGCGGTACGTCCCCTACGCCGGTCAACGTCGACCGATGGAGATCCTGACCCAGGCCAACGCCCTCCTCGGACAGGGACAGCTGTCACTCGCCAAGTATCTGCTGATCGTGGCGGGCGAAGACAATCCGCAGCTCGACATCCACGACATTGGGGCGTTCCTGCGGCATCTGCTGGAACGGGTCGATTGGGAGCGCGACCTGCACTTTCACACGCGGACCACGATGGACACGCTCGACTACTCGGGCAGCGGACTGAACTCCGGGTCGAAGGTCGTCATTGCAGCTGCGGGCGGGGTGCGACGGTCATTGCCAACTTCGCTACCTGCCGTGATGAAGTTGCCCGAGGGGTTCAGTGAGCCGCGAGTCGTCGGGCCGGGCATACTGGCGGTGAAGTCCCCGGCCTTCCGAGCGGGCCACTCCGACGCCAGACGGTTTTGCGGCGAACTCAGTACCGGCGAGGTCATCAACCAGTTCCCACTGGTGGTGCTGGTGGACGACAGCGACTTCGTGGCGCACGACCTGACCAACTTCCTCTGGGCGACCTTCACACGGTCGAACCCCGCTGTCGACATCGACGGAATCGGAGCGTTCACCGAGGACAAACACTGGGGCTGTCGCGGGTCGCTGGTGATTGATGCGAGGCTCAAGCCGCATCACGCCCCGCCGCTGATCGAAGATTCAGCGGTCACGCGCCGAGTCGATCACCTCGCTGCACCGGGTGGGCCGCTGCATGGGTTGATATGAGAAGAGATGTCAGCCATCAGCTGTCAGCAGGAAGGGCCATCCAAATTTTCTGGCTGACGACTGACCGCTAATAGAGCAGTCCCCATGCAAAACGCCCCGTGGTTGTCCACGGGGCGTTTCGAGTTCAAGAGGCTCCGGTCGGATTTGAACCGACGAAATGATGGATTTGCAATCCATTGCCTTAAGCCACTTGGCGACGGAGCCTTGATCACCCAATTCTTCGGGATGCCCCATTGAATCGGCTGGCAGCTGGTCCCTCCTTGACGGAAAAACCCGCAATCTGCGGTTCTCTCTCCTAGGCGAAAGAGTCCGCTTGACCGGCAGAAACTGCCACTGGCACGGCGCGAGAACTCTACGCATTGAACTTGGCCCGGTCAAGTCGCTTGGTGGACTGCATGGCGAAGTCCGCACCGACTGTGCAATGCGGAATGGACACCGCCTTGCTGGACGGGACGGCCATCCCTAAAATCCCCAGCTTCGACGACTTGCTGCACCGGCAGGCCTCTCCGAGGCGGACCCAGTGCGGTTGTGTTTACACGTCACACCTCGGAAAGGTGCGGTCTGATGGGCAATTGGTTCTCGACAGCTTTGCTGGCTAAGGTGGAAGAGATTCCAGCTGCAGCTCCCGCCGGGGACGTGGCGGAGAAGGGGGCTGGCGGCGGCGTGGGTGGGATCATGGTCCTACTTCTGCCGGCTGTGGCGGTCATGCTCCTCATGCAGTTCATGGGAAATAATCCTCGGAAACAGGCCCAGCAACAGATTGACAAGTTGAAGGCCTTGAAGAAGAACGATCCCGTGGTGACGATCGGCGGGATTCGGGGGACTTTTGTCTCGTTGTCTGAAGACGGGACGGAAGTGACGCTGCAACTCAATGACAACATGCGTGTGCGGTTCGAAGCGAGTGCGATCCGGTCAGTGCCGCCCCCAGCGGCCCCGGCCAAGAGTTAGGAATGGCGAGGAATTGATCGTCGCCTTTCGCTCCGCGAAAGAACGCTCTTTCGCGGAGCGAAAGGCGACAAACCCGCGATTGTGTTCTGGAACAAATCAACGACATCACACGGTGGCACCCTCGGGTGTGCCAAACCCTCCCACGCGGAGGCGGAGCAAAGTGTCCATGAATCACTGGTTTTCGAATCTGAATCTGTCCGGTCTGACCCTGGCTCAAGAAGCCATTGTGAAGGCGAATGACAAGGCACAGGCAGGGACTCCGCTGTGGGTCGTGCTGCTGTCGCTGGTGGCTCTGATCGTGCTGCCGTTCGTGATTGGCCAGTGGCTGGCGAATGTCCTCAAGGTCAAGGACATGGGGAACCGGATCGGCATGGTGCTGTTCGCGCTCGCGATCGGCATTGCTCCGTTTGCGGTCCACATGCTGACGGAAGACCCGAAAACTCCTGGCAAGTCTCGCCAGCTGGTCGAGGTGTTCAATTATGGCACCGACCTTGATGGGGGGACGAATCTGGTCATGCAAGTGGATCGGGTGGCCACCGCTGCCAGTGGCAAAAAACTCGATACCAAGACGATGCAGGAAATGGTGTCGGCCATCAACAAGCGGATCAATCCATCGGGCACAGAGGAAGTGACCGTACGGTTGGTGGGCAATGACCGGATCGAAGTCATCGTTCCTGGGGATAATGCCGAGCGTACACAACAGATCAAGAATCAGATCACCAATCTGGGGAATCTGGAATTCTGCCTGTTGGCGAATCGCAATGAAGACCAGAAGCTGATTGACCTGGCTGAGCAGATTGAACGAGACCGGGGACCGGGTGCCCGTGAGATCTATCGCAACGACGAGTTGGTGGCCAAATGGCGCGAGCCGGGCATCAGTCAGATCAAAGAGAAAATCAGTAAAGAGGATCCCATTGAAAGGGCCGCCGAGAATGGGAAAAAACAGATCGGTCTTAACGACGATGTGGTGTATCGCAAGGTCGTCCGCAATGGGAAAGAACTCATTGAGTTCCTGGTCGTCTGTCCGAAGGCAGACCGCCGTATTACGGGTGAGTACCTGACCAACTGCTCGCAGGGACAAGCCGAAGACGGGGGCTCGACTGTTGATTTTGAATTCAATAGTCGAGGTAGCGCACTCTTCGCCCAACTGACTGGACAGCACTTGCAAGCACCAGGTGCTGGTTTCGAAACTCGACTCGCAATTCTTCTAAACGATGAGATCCAGTCGGCTCCCACATTCCATGACCGACTTGACAGCCGAGTACAGATTAAGGGGACGTTTTCCCAGGACGAAATCGATGAGTTGATCGCGGTCCTGAATGCGGGAGCGCTGTCAGTGCCGTTGCTGAAGGAACCGGCCAATGAATTCACCATCTCCCCGTTGTTGGGCGCGAATATCCGAGAGACCGGACTTCGGGCGACGCTCGTGGCCATGATCGCCGTGTTTTTGATTACGGCGGCCTACTATCTCAAGGCCGGGCTGATTGCCGACCTGTGTCTGGCTTTTAACCTGCTGATGCTGCTGTCCGCCATGGCTCTGATTGACGCCACGTTGACTCTGCCTGGGATCGCGGGGGTGGTGCTGTCGGTGGCGATGGCCGTTGACTCGAACGTGCTGATCTTCGAACGCATGCGTGAGGAACTCGCCAAGGGGTCGAGCATGCGAATGAGCATCAAAAACGGCTTTGACAAAGCCCTGGGTACGATTATCGACTCGAACCTGACGACGCTCATTTCGGCAGTGGTGCTGTACTATGTCGGCACTGACCAGGTGAAGGGCTTCGCCGTCACGCTGTTTATCGGGATCGTTATCAGTATGTTCACAACGGTCTACGTGGCCCGCGTGATCTTCGAACTGCTGGAGCGAACCGGTCGGCTGAAGACTCTCAAAATGTTCAGCATCATCAAACAAACTAACTTTGACTTCGTCGGCAAGACCAAGCAGTTCGTGATCGGCTCCCAAATCGTCATCGTCCTGGGGTTGCTCATCGTCGCGTTACGCGGTCGAGACAATCTGGATATCGACTTCCGGGGAGGAGCAATGGTCACGGTCCAGTTTGACCAAGGGCAGACCGGTGAACCCGGAAAGCCGAGTGACATCGAAGAGGTCCGAGCCACGTTGGCCAAGACCTTCGGAGACAACATCTCTCTCGAACAGCTGAAGGTGAATGGGACGGAACTATTCCGGATGCGGACAGTCGTCGACAAACAGGAAGCCCAATCAAAGGCCACTGGAAAAACGATCGATGAACTGCTGCGAGCCGACATGCGGAAGGCGTTCGAAGGGTCCTCCTTCAAGCTCTTGCAGCAGACTGTCCAACTCAGTGCTGCGAGCGTGATCCCTCCGACCACCAAGCAGCTGGATGAAGCGGGCTTGGCCTATGAAAAGGGATTCGAAGGCGGCCAACAGTTTATCGCGACCGTGGGGCAGAAGCAGAAACCTTCTGCGTTTGCAGAGTTCGTGCGTGAAGCCGTTCAGGAAGTCGGAGCGGGTAAGAAATACACGACCGAAATCGACAAGCTCGTGGATGCCAGCAATGCCGCAGCGGGCGGCGTTCCGGGTGAGGAAACGACCTCGATTGCAGTACGCCTGTCGAATCAGGTCAGTGCCGAAGACTCCGCCAAGGTGCAAGCTCGCCTGATCGAGAATTTGGACCACCAGCCGATTTTCGAGGAGCTGACCACGTTCTCCTCCTCGGTGGCCGGTGATACCCAGGCTGCTGCAATTCTGGCGATCGTCATCGCGCTGGTTGCCATTACGGCCTACTTATGGTTCCGGTTCCACGGCATGACGTTCGGACTCGCGGCCACGATCGCGGTGTTCCACGATGTGGCGTTCACTCTGGGGGCTGTGACGGTTGGTGCTTACCTGAGCCGGACAGCGATTGGTCGGGCACTCTACCTGATTGACTTCAAGATTAACCTGACCATGATCGCGTCGTTCTTGACCATCATCGGGTACTCGCTGAACGATACGATCGTGGTATTCGACCGCATCCGCGAAGTGCGGGGCAAGAACCCCAAGATCACTTGGGAGATGGTCAACACCAGTCTGAACCAAACGCTGTCGCGCACGTTGCTGACCTCGGTCACGACGATCATCACCTCGACGATCCTCTACTTCTTCGGCGGTGAGGGGCTGCGAGGCTTCGCATACAGCCTGACCATCGGGATTGTGGTCGGAACCTACAGTTCGATCTACATCGCCAGCCCCGCTTTGGTCTGGTTGATGAACCGCGAGCATCCCGATGTGAAGCCTGCCGGGAAGACAGCAGTCGCTGCTCGCTCGTAACCCGCTCACTCAGGGTGATTTGAACTCGTCTCGACTCTAGCGCCCGAACGGCTCAGCCGTTCGGGCGTTTTCGTTCGCATCTCTTGATCTTGCTGCATACAAAGCGTCGCCACTGCGAGAGCACACGCGGCTCACAATCAATTGTCTCGGCGAGCGGGGCGGCGGCGGCCTGCCTCATGAGAGATTCCCGAGGGGTCGCAGGCGGTCGCGGGCCTCGTCATAATGAGGGCAAGTAGTTTCGAGGCCTCTGTGTGAGTGGTCGGGTGAACAGAATTCTGGTGCGTGGTCTGTGCCTCGTGGGTCTACTGGGAGTGTTCGTTTCCAGCGCGACGGCACTGCGGGCGGACGATCCTCCGTCGGCGGTCGCGTCGGTGCTGAAGCTGCTCAAGAGCGGCAAGGTGCCACCCGCCCGGTTGGGCAGTGTCGTCGAGATGGTCTGCACGCGGGGGAACGAGCATGACCTGGGATTTGTCTTTAAGCAGACTCTCGACGAGAAAACCTTCGCCCCGGATCTGCGGCAGCAGTCGCTCGGGTGGCTCAAGGACGCCGCCCTCAATCGGAAGACGCTTCCTGCCGATCGCCAGGGGCTGAGGGGATTGCTCGATCCTACGACCACCAAGGACGCCGTACTCCGGCTGCGCGCGATCGAACTGGCTCAGGCTTGGAAAGACCCCGCCCCCTCCCCGTTGTTGGCGCAGCTGGCTCGCTCCCCGGAGAGCTCGAACGCGATTCGCGCAGCTGCGGTGTCGGCTCTGGTGATCGTCGATGCTGGTGCAGCGAAGTTAATCGCCGGTGAACTGCTGGCCGAGGGGCAGTCCTACCTCAACCGGTCATTGGGCGTGACGACGCTGGTCGGGATCGATCTGGCCGCCGGAGCGAAGGCGGCAGCGGCGGTCCTGAAGTCGACCACTCCCGACGATGATCCGGCTCCGGTGATCGACGCGATGCTTTCGCGAGAAGGAGGAGCCGCCCAGCTGGGGGAAGCCCTCAAGGCCATGCCGCTCCCTCAGGATGTAGCGAAGCTCTGCCTGCGACGGGTCTATTCCGAGGGCCGCAGCGATGCCGCTTTGATTGACGTATTAGCCCCTCAAGCCGGAGTGAGTGCTAAGCCGGTCAAGCTCTCGCCCGAGCAGATTACCGCTCTCGCCAACGCCGCTGCCGAGCAGGGGGACGCCGCCCGAGGTGAGCAGGTCTTCCGCCGCAATGACCTCAGCTGCCTGAAGTGTCACGCGGTGAACAAAGCGGGTGGCCAGATCGGCCCCGACCTGACCCCGGTGGGGGCGAACTCGCCGATGGAGTATTTGGTGAATGCCCTGTTCGACCCCGATGTCCAGATCAAGGAGGCGTTCATCACCCGCACGGTGACGACGCTGGAAGGCCGGGTGTTTCAGGGGATCACCGTCGACCGGACCGAGCAGAAGCTGGTCCTGCGAAACACGGAGAGCAAGCTGATCGAAATCCCACTGACCGACATCGACGAGGAGGTCGAAGGGAAATCGCTGATGCCCAAAGGGCTGCCGACGCTGATGACGGAGAGTGAGACGCTCGACCTGCTCAAGTTCTTGTCGATGATGGGCAAGCCGGGTGACTACGAGGTCCGCACGACGCAGCGGTTCCAGCGCTGGCGGTTGCTGTATCAGCCGAAGCCGGAATTGCTGAGTGAGGTGCCAAATCTGGTGGTCTTCGAGACGGAGGTTCTGGCCAACGGGCTCTGGGGTTCGGCGTATTCGCTGGTGAACGGGACGTTACCGCTGGATGAGATCGCGAAGTCGCAGAAATCGTCAGTCTTCTACCTTCAGGGGGAGATCGATGTCGTCGAGGCGGGCAGTGCGACTTTGAACTTCGACTCGGCCGAGGGCCTGACCGTCTGGCACGGCAAGGAGATCGTCGAGTCCCCCGCCGGAGCCAGAATTGAATTGGCTCCGGGACGACAGACGATCACTCTCCGGGTCGACACAGCCGCTCGGAAGACACCCGGCCTGCGACTCGAACTCGCTCGTCCGGAAGGCGCCACTGGGCAGTTCCAAGTGGTCGACGGGCCGTAGAGGCGTCCAGGAGGCATGTTGTCGCCGCCGCGACTGACTTCCGGGTGAGATTCCCAAACATCCTGATTGACAACCCGTCCGTCATGGGGAAAATCAATGTCGGTCGTGCATGTCTCGAATCCTAAGCAGTGGCCTCACGTTCGAGCCCTTCGGTGGCACAGATGCAGGCAGACAGCCGACGAGTGATGTTCCTCTCAGGTGCGGGAGGCTGGAGACTGAACGAATGACGTGTTTGCCGTTGGATTGATCATGCCCACCGTTTTGCGGATCGGTTCCTTCCGGTTTCACTTCTACTCGGATGAATCCAACGAGCCACCTCACATTCACGTCCGTTCATCAGACGGCGAATGCAAATTCTGGCTGGAGCCAGTCCGGTTGGCGCGGAACCGTGGAATGGCTGTTCACGATCTGTGAGAGATCGAGCGTTTGGTCTTTGAACATCTCCCCTTGTTGGTCTAACGATTTCATGAATACCACAATCGCTGAGTCGAGTGTCGCGGCGGAGCCAGCCGCCGTTCGCGTCTGGGTGGACGATCGCATGGGGTTTCTGGAATTGACCGACGGACGGATCGTCGGATTCCCGGCGAGTCGGTTCCCACGCCTCAAGCAGGCTTCAGCTGACCAGCTCCGGAACGTCACGCTGGAAATCGACGGTTATGCACTGCGCTGGGAAGACTTGGACGAGGATATCACAGTGCCGGGCATCGTGGCGGGACGGTTTCCACTCCCGCTCGAACGGGGCGCCTGACGGGTGGCTGGAATGGCCACTCTCACCACCAGAGACATCCTCTCGTACGACAGACATCTTAGTCCGTCGCCCTGACATTTCCCCGGCTCACCACGACAAGCCCCCTCACTATGCAACAGTGGATCGAACAACTCCTTCAGCAGATCCGCGACCACGGCACCAAGCTGCTGGCCGCAGCTGTGTTCACGATTCTGGGGTGGGGCGTTGGTCGCTGGCGGGCGAGGCGAGCCTGGCAACGGCGAGACTTCCTGAATCGACTGAACTTTTCACTCAACATCCTGCAGGACGGCAAGCTGCTGATTCGCACGCTGATGGAGAAGTCTTGCGAGGACGTTTTTCTGAATCAATCCGCGACGGAACGCGTCCTCGCCAGTGCCAAGACGACGACGGCTGCCAACCCTTTCTTGCCGTTAGCGAAGGCGGACTACTGGTACTACCTGAATCAGATACTCAACGAGTTGGCTGAGAAATTCGCGACGAGTCCACTCAAGCGCGACCTGAAGCTGCCGGTGACATCGGCCCGGTATCTCATCTGTCTGACCAGTGAGTCGGCAGGCGAGATCCGCACTCGCAAGATTCGGGCGATGATCATCCGCAAAGAGCAGCTGATGAATCTGCCCGAGACCACTCCACAATTTGAGAGCCCGCACCACATCACACGGTGGGAGACGTTGCAGCGAATGCAGGCGGCCTATGAGAAAGACCCACACTTATTCCTGGAGATGGAGTTGGGGGTGTAGAACCAAAGTCGGATCGGCAGCCTGCCGCAGCCAGACTCACATTCTGCA
This sequence comes from Planctomycetota bacterium, assembly GCA_043736295.1. Taxonomy (GTDB): domain Bacteria; phylum Planctomycetota; class Planctomycetia; order Planctomycetales; family Planctomycetaceae; genus TH-plancto1. The sequence continues at coordinate 9,888 of JAYTCW010000228.1, forward strand.
TCACCCCGCGTTGGGACTCTGGGACCAGATTCGAATTCACCAGTACACCGCTCGATCCACGACTGGGGTGGTGCCCCGTGATCGGCGGGTATGAGAGAATTCACTCTCGAATGAGCTGGTTCGATTCTTCATGGATCAGATTCCGGGCGAAGCTGGGCATGCGGGCGCCGGGCTCCTCGGTCTCCAACCGGAACATCAGGATCGATTCATCAGACTTCCCTGGAATGATGTCGTAGCGGCGTCCCCCGGATCCCTTTCCGGCAGCGACCGGCGACTTAAAGACCCCGAACCGGCCTGGATCGGTCTGCACCGTGCGCAGGTCAAGCCCCGAGGTCCGTGCGGAGCCCGCGGAGTTGTGGCAGTGGACACCGTTGACCTCCAGTCAGGCCCGCGCCCGCTGATCCATTGGACCTGTCTGCGGATCGTCATAGGTCGCCAGCACTGGGCGCTGATCCGGTGTGGGGCATTCCTTCAGGCTCCCCCGTTCCACCCAACTGGTGAGCTGGTTCCACCAGAATCCCGCCCGTGTTGTTGGTCGCGGTGTTGTCGTAAGACGAACGGCCAGTGGAAACCGACCCGTCAGACTTCCGAAGACTTCGGAAGTCTGACGGGACGCGAAGTCTGGCCGGTCGCCTAAACATCCGCCCGCAAAGTGTTCTCGATCTCAATCCCAACGACGATCCGTTTTGGGCACCTTACGCCCCCACTGATTCTGCGTCGATTTGTTGTTATCGAAGAATGATCCATCCTTCCCCGATTCTTAGCCTTTGTGGTGTCGGGAAATCTGGTGACGGCTGTGCAGGTCGTCTCTGTCCCTTTCGTTTCACTCCCCGTTGTCCCCGCCTGCGAGAGCCTTCGCCGTCAGGGGTGACTCACTTGTGGAGACGAAGTCGAGTGCCCACTGGCGTGTTCGATCACAGGTCTTGCTCCCTCCACCACGTACACGGCCGGGGTCTGTTCCACCGTGCCGATGGGGCCGTAGTCCTGATAAACGACCTGGGTCACTGCGGGTTTGATCTCTGCTGGACCACGGGACAACACCTGCCCTCTGGAGAGGCGAACCTGGCGAATCTCGGTGAGCCACTTCTCGGCATCCTTCATCTTCGGGTCTTTACGAAGGGCCAGCTCTAACTGAGCCTCCGCCTCGGCCAGCTGGCCTTGGTCTTTCAGGATCAAGGCTGTGTTGTAGTGTCCCGCCGCTTCACCGACACATTGGGCGAAATGGACCTGGGCGGCGTCTGGCTGACCCGCATGGACCAGAGCGACCGCGAGATGGTAGAGGATCGTTTTGTCGTCTGGCAGGCCCTGCGATGCCAGGGTCAATTCTTGGACAGCTGCGGTCCAGTCCTTCGCCGCAGCGCGACACTGACCAATCCCGCTGTGGGCAATCGCGGACTGGGGATCGAGCTTCAGAGCGAGGCGAAACCCCTTCTCGGCGTCGTCGAGTTGACCGCTGGCGAGATCGACGCGGGCGACTCCGAGTGCCGCTTCGATGCTCTTGGGGCGAGCGGACAGGACTTCGGAGTAGTGCTTACGCGCCTCGGGCAGATTGCCGGTCTCTTCCATCCAGAGCGCGTAGCGAAGCTTCAGCGGATTGGGGTCGGTGATCTTTTTGGCAGGGGCTTCGTCCTCTTCGTTCACAGCCTGTTGCTGGTATGTGGCAGTGGGAGCAGAGAACGGGTTCCAACTCGACTGGCCAGGTTGCCCGTTGTTCGCGTTTTGGCGACCGGGAAACACACACCCCGACAGTCCTGCACTCAACACAATCGTGAGAAGAGAAGTCTGCCAGCACTTGAGAATCATGGCTTTCTCCTCAACGACCCGATGCACGCCCGAGTGACCTGAGTGTCAGGAAAAGGACGTGATCGCACTGAACTCGCACGACGGACCGACAGACGGCGAAAAACCCTCTGCTCGCCGAAATAGGGCTCATCAGAACAATCGACCAGACAAGGAGCGATACTGGAGCGGTTTTTCTGATGGCAACGATTAGGAAGAGTTTTCCGGCCTACAGCACCACCGTCAGCCCCACCAAATACGTATTCTGAATGACATTCGGATCGCTGACGGTCGTGATATTAATCAGGGGAGCAAAGCCCAGACTCCGGATGTACTCCAACGAGAGTTGCACGTTCTTATGCAGTTGGAATTGCGACCCGAGGATCAGCTGGCTATTCGAGTGGAACGTTGTTCCCGCCGCTCCCTGGAACCCCTGTCCCCAGCTGGCAGAGATGAAGGTGGGATAGGTGAACGCGGGAATTTCGACGCCGAGTTCCGTTGTATAGGCGACGACCGGTGCCCCGACGATGGGCCATTCCTTCAGCGTCCGTACGTACTCGCCCGATCCGTAGTACCGACCGAACCGCACCCGACTGTGAACATCCCAAGCCCCATTCATTGGTCCGGTGATCGCGGGATTCGTATGCTCGGCCACGGTCGAGTCGTAGATCGTCCCATGGAGGTAGCCTGCTCCCAAGGTAATGTCGGAGTCACTGAATGGAGAGAAAGTGTAGTTCCCATTGGCCGCAAAGTTGTTGAGGCGTCCCTTGGAGGGGGAATCGGCCACGCGAATGCCCCGGTTACCGTTGATGGCCATCGCCGTCAGTTCGAGGCCATCCGCGCTGTAACCCACCCCCGCCCCTTCGGCCAAGGGGGCAAAGTAATGCCAAGGCATCGCTTGACTGAACGGACTCAGCGTGCGGAAGTCCCCAAAGGAGATGTTCTTCTTCCCGATGAACGCATACAGCGGTGATTGGCTCAGATCTCCCAGGACCAGATACGCCTGACGCACCTGAAAGCTGCCCTGAGAGAATGTGGGAAAGGTGAACACGTCGGAGAAGAGTGTTTCAAAGTACCCCGACACTCCCGGAGCCGCATGCAGGATTGCAGCCGCATTCGCGTGCGTCATGCGGGCATCGGTCGCCGTGGTGCCGACAAAGTCGGGAGGGAAACGCCCGAGGTACGAGAACTTGTTGTCCGTATTCGTCACTCCGACCATCGCGGAGGCTCTCAGCTGTGCCCCCAGAATGATGCGGGGGAACTGCTCACTATCGAGTTGACTCTCCAGCACCGCCAGCTGCTTTTCCGTCTGGCGGTTCTGGAAGTTGAGCATATAGCTCATCGTGAATGTATCGAGCTGGACGGGGTGGTTGGACGGATCCTCAACGTCCTTGGGAACTGTGGGGAGGTCTGCTTCCGTGAAGACGACTTCGGGGGGTGCGGTCTGCCATGTGGCACTCGGCCCAGGCAGTGAATGCTGCGCGGCCGCCTCGCGTCCTAGAGTCACCAGAGCCACGACGAGGAGCAACCCGTACCAGTAAATCGACGCTAAAAAATGGCGTCGCGCAGTTCGGTGACGCCCCGCAGCCTGCGCCCGCTGCGTCATCGTCTTCTGAAGGTTGTCCATCTCCATCAACCCCAGCCGCTTGTCGCCACGCCGTCCATCACATGTTGCTGATCATGCGGCACGAGAGGAGCTTCCTCCATTCAATCGCAGTGCCGCAGCCAACAGCAGATCCGCCCGCGCACGTACGGTCTCCTTCTGCATTCGGCAAATCGATTCGACCGCCTGTAGGAGAATCTGCGGGTCAGAGCATTTGGGGGGATTTTGCGGGTTGTAGCACTGCTCAAAGAGGACATCGACGCCCGATTCCTCGACCTCCATCTGTCGTCGTCGACCCTCCTCGAGCAGCAGAGTCGAGAACCGATCTCGATCGGGGGCCGGAAGATGCACTCGACACCGCACCCGTCGAGCGACCGGTGTCGGGAGAGCTGGCGCGTCCTCGCCCGCGACAAAGACCAGCCACGAGTCGACCGGCAAATTCAACCGCCGCCCTGACGGAAGGGCCAGTGTGTCGGCCTGTTGCTCCAGCGGTTGGAGCCAGCGATTCATCAACTCCGTATACGAACCCGGTTGCCGACCGAGGTCATCCACCACCAGCATGCCGCCGTTCGCGAGGACATGAAACGGGGCGACCAGACTTCCCCCGGACCCGGAGTTCTGGATCTCAAACGATTCCCGCGAAAGTTCCGCAGACACTGTCACCACGGGTCGCCGGATTCGCCGCCATCGAGTATCTGTCGTGGGGGACCAGTCGTTTGACTCCGTTGGCGACACCTCGTCGAGAGGGCGATGCACCGAGGGTTCGAACACGCGCAGAAAGCCCTCCTCAATCCAAATCGCATACGGCACATAGACCGCTTCCGAGGACTGTTCGATCAGTTGGGCGAGTCGGCTGGCCAGCAGGGTCTTGCCGTTTCCCGACTGTCCACTCAGCAACAGTGAACCCCCCGTCGCCAGCGCCAGTTGCAGATCGGACAGAGTGGCTTCATCCAGGCACACCCCGGTGAGGGCCGACAGCAGATCGTCCTGCGAAATCCCCGAACCATCCCACCGCTGCTTGCGGCACTGTTCGGCATAGTCGAGTAAGGCAACCGGAGCGGGCCCCAGATACCGCGAGACAGCAAACGCCTCGCAGGCCCGATTGCGACCGCCGGGGGTCAACGAGATATTTCCGGTAGTCGCCACCTTGTGGAACGGGCTCAATGGCCCGTCCGTCCCCACGGGCATTCCTTCTAGTGCCCCACTCACAACAACACAGCCCTGCCCCACTAACGAACCCACAATCTCCCGCAGCACACTCAGCGAAAGCCGCATCTCGCGAGCCAGCCACGCCTCATCCGCCGACCCGCGTGGGTGCAAATGCTTCAGTGCCAGATCTTCCAGCACACTCGCCGGAACCCCGCACGCCGACAGATCGACTGGACAGCTAGGAACGCATGTCGAGGACAATTCAAAATCCGACATGGTCCTCCGAAGTCCGTCGACTCCGCCTCCTGCTCCACCGCCAGCTGACTGACATGGCCGATTCGAAAACTTCGGAAGTCTTCCGAGACTTCGGAAGTTTGCGGCGGCTCCCCGGGTTGGCCTGACTCAATCCAGACCGCAAGACAGTACATTTCCGCAGAATCAAAATACATCCAGGAGGGTGGGCTCTGCCTGCCACCCTCCTGGACCGGTATCGCCCCCGGATTATTGCGCGTTCGACACCGGTGCCGTGTACTCAATCTTAGGCGGCACACGCAACGCCTGCTGCTGTTCCAGAATCCAGTTCACTTCCTCCGCCGGACGACCGGCAGCATGCGTGATACGCAGGGCAACCGGACCCACCGCATCCGCACCCGCCAAATTGGTCGCGGCCATCTGGACATTTGCCACTCGCAACTGATTGGCCACCGGATCATTCATCGACTGCACATACAGCTGTCGCTGATCTGCGGGAGCGCTCTGCAGTATCCACTGCAACTGCCTCTCCCCGGCACTGTTGAGGGCGTTTGTCTCCGGATCGAAGTGGTACTCGTACAATGTTGTGGCCATCTGCCAGCCGTTGTCGACTTGAGATTGCCACACACCACGCACAGCCGCCCGATCACCGATGACATACGGATACGGCCAATACTTCTGAGTATGGTATTTGTGGATGAACAGTTGCTTCGGTCCCGTCGGACGAGGTTTTGGCGGCCACAGCTTGCCGAACTTGTAGACTTGGCGTTCGCCGACGGGATCATCGGCGTGCATGGCGTACCACTCATCGGTCCCGCGGCGCGGTCCCTCATCACTGCTGAACGGCCAACCCGCCTGGACTGCCGCAGTCGACAAACAGGCCACTGCCGCCAGCGCGGCCCAAGTATTTCGTCGCATCAGAGTTCCCCCCGGAACGCGGGCACTGCGTGTTTGATCCCTCCGGCGGCGTCCGACAAAGACACACCGGCGAAAGGCAAACGCGGCCCCTCCAGAGATTTCATCGGCCATCGACCCTGCCGACATTGACGAGAACTCCGGAAATGCCGGATGTAGCGGGGAATGACGGTGCTGCGTGCCAAGCGTTTGCCTCTTAATCTTGAGTAAAACGTTTAGCCGCGACGCATTGGTCCAGCGAAGCGGAGCTCGCACGTGATGCTGTATCCAGGGAAGACGGAATCAAGTTGTCAGAAACATAAAGGAAATGGCCTATCCAAGTGTCTACACCATGGCTTTGAATCCTGAGAGAAGTCAGGGGGGCGACAGTGCCATTCGTTCTCGACACCTCTATGCTCCCCCTGTCGGGGTGCCTGTCGCCCCCTTGGCTCACGTTGCATCGTGGAACGAACCCAGCTGCCATGCCCGCACTCTACGAACACACTCTGACCGTCATCGAAGCCGACCTCGATCGCCAGGGGCACGTCAACAACGTGGTCTACATCCGCTGGATGCAAGACGCAGCCGTGGCCCATTCGGGGGCACAGGGGTGGCCGATGTCGCGATATGCCGAGGCAGGCTTCGGGTGGGTGGTGCGGTCGCACTTCATCGAGTACCGCGTCCCGGCCTTTGCGGGGGATGCGGTGGTGGTGCATACGTGGGTGGCGGACATGCAGAAGGTGTCGTCCCGGCGGAGGTTCGAGATTCGCCGCGCGGATGGGACACTGCTGGCTCGGGCGGAGACGAACTGGGCCTTTGTGCGGACGAGCGACCAGCGGCTGGTGCGAATTCCGGATGAGGTGGCGGCGGCGTTTGAGATCGTGCCGGATGCAACAGTATCGTAGAACGGAATTTATTCCGTTCTCTTTACCACTTCGCTCAGAACGGAATAAATTCCGTTCTACGCCTCAGATCGTCATCGCCATGAACCCGCCGTCCACGACGAGGTTCGCTCCGACCAGGAACGACCCCGCCTTGTTCGAGGCGGCCAGCAGCACCGCTCCGGCCAGTTCCGATGGCTCCCCAAAACGTCCGATCGGCGTGTGCCGCATAATGCTGGAGACGCGATCCGGGGTCAGCACCTTGCGATTCTGCTCAGCCGGGAAGAACCCCGGTGACATCGCATTCACTCGAATCCCCAGCGGAGCCCACTCGCGGGCCAGATTGAGCGTCAGGTTCAGCACCGCAGCCTTTGACGCGGAATAGGTATAGACCCGCGACAGCGGCGTGATCGCACTCAGCGAGGCGATGTTGATGATCGATCCCCGCGTCTTCCGCTCGACCATATCACGACCGAACACCTGACACGCCAGCCGCACGCTCGTCAGATTGACATGGAAGATCCGACCCCACTCCTCGTCAGTAATGTCCAGAAACGGCGTCGGCGAGTTGATCCCAGCAGCGTTCACCAGCACGTCACACGCGCGCTGATTCGCCCGCAGATGGGCCACCAGCTGTTCGAGGTTTTCTCGATTGGTCGCATCCGCGGCGACGTACTCCGCGCTGCCTCCGTGGCTTCTCAATCGACTCACAGCTGCGGCCCCGTGTTCGGCATTTCGCCCCGTGATGAGGATGTGTGCCCCCGCTCCCGCGAGCGCATCCGCAATCGCCCCGCCCAACGTCCCGGTCCCGCCGACGACGACGGCAGTCTTACCGGTCAGTCCGAAGAGATCGACGAGGTAACTGGCAGCGGGGGAATCAGACATGGGACAGCTCGGAATTGTGAGGGTTCGCGTAGGCAGTTGTCAGTTGTCAGTGAGGAAGGGAATCCTAAGCAGCGGCCAGCGAAGTCGAAAGCGATCAGATCGAGAAGTACCCCAGCTCTCCACTCTCCACTCTCCACCTCGCAAACTCACGTTCGCTCCCAGATGGCCCACTGCCCGAAGTTCTCTTCGACCTCCATACGCAACGTCGGCAGCTTCGGCCAGCCTTGTGCGGCGAGTTCCGCATCGAGCGTCGTGCCGATCCAGCGAGCGATTAACTCGGCAGTGGTCTGCTCCACGGGTAACAGGACACACTCCTCAGACGGAAAGACCCAGCGGCGGTCGCGGTAGCGGACTTCGGTCTCCTGCGGACCGGCGTCGACATGGATCTGCGGATGCTGGGTGGGCAGCAACATCCGGTGATCGAGTCGGTCGACGGTCTTCTGCAAATTGTCTCGCAATGCAATAAAATCGAACACGTACTGGTTGCGGTCAAGCGGGCCAGAGACCTCGACCGCCACACGCCAGTTATGCCCGTGCAGGCGTTCGCAAATCTGACCGGTTGGGGTCTCGATCGTAATGAAATGTCCGGCACTAAAGACCAGATGGTCTTTTGTGACTCGCACACGAAATTGTTCCTGTGGCATGGCCATGGCTTTCCGGTCAATCACGAGGTGTCCGGTGACATTCTTGACTCGCCCTGACATCAGCGAACCCCATGGGGGGATTTCAGCTTGTGGGGACGGAAAACAAGAAATCCTTCATTGATTTGTGTGATTTGATGGTGGTGTACAAGACCACAGGCACCGCGGGGTGGCCCCGGTGACCGCTTGGAGCGACCGGGGAGGCGGCAGCCGAAAGAGGGACTTGTCGTGAGAGGTTTATCACGGAAAACCTCTTGTGCCAAGGCACACCGGTCGGCTCCCAGAGCGAGCCCAGCGGTGCCACCCCGCTGCGAGAGCGGCACGGCATCAGCCGGCCGAGGCGCTATGCAACCAGAGACGCGGGTTCGACAGCGAGGGGTTCGACAAGCTCCCCCGTGCCGCTCTCGTAGACGACACGACCGACTCGAAGATGTGGCGATGTCCCACTGGGCCGCTCTACTTATTCGGCAACTGAATCACCCCGTTCCACCCCGGCGGGGGATTGCGGTTGTGTTGGGCGATGCGGAGGGTCAGGAAGTCCTGGGCTTGGTCGGTGGGGGGCATGTCGTGCAGGCAGCGGTAGGCTTCGCCCCAGCGGCCGGCGGTGAAGTGGTCGACGCCTTGCTCGTAGCGAGTGATGTGCTCATCCGTCAGTTCGGGGAACTCGGCGAGTGGGGGGAGCAGCTCGCTGACTTGCAGCGTCGTCTCCATGCCGTACGGCTGGACCGTGCCGAGGCGGCGGGTGCGGCCCTCCTCGCGCGAGAACCGGGTGCGGGCCAGGTTGGCGGTCGCCTCATCGAGCAGGATCGGCACGCGCAGCTGTTTCGTCATGGTCTCTAACCGGGCGGCGAGGTTCACGACCGGGCCGAAGACGGTGACGGTGACGCGGTCGCTGGTGCCGATCTTCCCGGCGACGGCACGGCCATGAGCGATGCCGATCCCCATCTCGAAGTCGTTCAGCGGGTGGTGCGGCGTCTCGCGGGCCTTTTGAAAGGCCCTTCGAATCGCGAGAGCGGCGCGACAGGCATTGAGCGGAGCCTCCTCGCTCGCAAACGGCCAACCCCAGAACCCGAGCGACGCATCACCGAGAAAATCCCCCGTAACGCCGCCGTGCTTGAGGATGTTCTGCGTCATGATCTCCAAGGCACCGCTCACACGATTCAGCAGCCCCGGCAGGTCGCCGGACGACTCCTCGGACCGCTGGCTGAAGCCTCGCAAGTCGCAGAACAGCACGGTCACATCGCACTCGCGCGGTTCCAGGTCGGCGGCCATCGACTCGCGATCCCCGGCCCGTTCAAGGGCGGTCAGGATCGGCGGCGAGAGGAACTGCCGGAGTACGGACAAGTCCCCCTCCAATCGGTTCTGGCGATCGACCGAGCCGATCAACTCGGCCAGCAGTTCAATGAACTTGATGTCCGCTTGCAGCACCTGCCGCCCGGTCGTCCCTGTGTGGACCGGCGACTGCCCGGCGACGTAGACGCCCCAGCGATGACCACGACTCCCCCGCACCGGAGTACAAAACGCCCAGTCGAATTCGGCGGAGACGGTGTAGTCGGTCTCCGTCTCCGCACTGGCTGTGCCGGGATCCCACAGGTGCAGTGTGGTCTGCTTGCGACCCAGGGCATCGGTCACGAGGCGGCGGCTCGGTCGGAACGCCCCGGCTGTCTCGCGGCGGCGTTCCCAACTGCGAAGGCGGATCGTGCCATCGTCTTCGAGGGCGATAATCGCAGCCGCCTCGGCTGAGCGCACGCCGGTGAGAATGAGGCTCACCAACCGGCTGTCCCGCTCCATCTCGCCATGTGAGCTGCCGAACACATCGGAGAGTTTGGCGAGAACATCGATGCGGCGGTCGGGGTCTTCGTAGCGGACATTTTGGAGTTGCTGGCGGGTGACGACGACCTCTTCAATCGGGCTGTCGGACCCGCTGGAGTCATCGGTGTCGGCATGGGCCACGATGAACCGCGTGCGGCCAATGACGAAGCTCTCCGACCCGGCGAGCCGCGTCTTTTGAATCGCCTCCCCGCGATGGAACACGGGGTTACTGGCCTGCG
>JAYTCW010000229.1:0-3760 GCA_043736295.1 Planctomycetota bacterium
ACCGAGTTCGCACAGGCTGTGTTGAGCGAGTGGCCCGTGCCGTACCCCCGTCAATGGCGGTCCCACGTCAACCAACCGCAAACCGAGTCCGAGGTCGCCACGATCCGCCGCAGCGTCAACCGCGGCACCCCGCTGGGAAACTCCGCATGGACCGAGCGCACCGTGAAACAGATGGGCCTGGAAGTCACCACTCGCCCGCGCGGTCGACCGAAACTGGTGAATGGAGGCGGGAATGGTTCCTGACACCTTTTGTGTTCCCTGTGACACCTTTTGTTCTTTCACCTTTTGTTCTTTCCCCGGATATGGTTCCTGACACCTTTTGTTCTTTCCCTTTTGTTCTTTCCCTTTTGTTCTTTCGCCTTGGTGAATGGAGGCGGGAATGGTTCCTGACACCTTTTGTTCTTTCCCACCTTTTGTTCTTTCGGATATGGTTCCTGACACCTTTTGTGTTCCCTTTTGTTCCTCCTTTTGTGTTCCTTCAGCGAATTGTTTGGCTCGCGTAGGAACGGAATAAATTCCGTTCTACATTCGCTCGACCGTCTGAATCCCTAGCAGTCCCAGTCCGAGTTCCAGCACCCGTCCAGTCAACTCGGCGAGCAGGCAGCGGCTGTGGCGGAGGGACTCGTTCGGTTCGTCTTTGATGGGGCTGTGCTGGTAGAACGTGCTGAAGGCGTTGGCGGTTTCGAAGAGGTACTGGGTCAGCAGGTTCGGGCGGTAGTCGGTGCAGACGGCGTCGAGGGCCTCGGGGAACTTGAGCAGTTGCAGGGCGAGGCTGCGCTCGGCGGGGTTGCTGAACTGGATGCGGGCACCTTGGGCGATGAGTGCCAGCGGGTCGATGTGGTTCTTGCGGAGGATGCCTTTGGTGCGGGCGTACGCGTACTGGATATAGGTCGCAGTGTCGCCCTCTTTGGCCAGCATCTTCTCCCAGTCGAAGACGTAGTCGCTCTCGCGCGAGTGGTGCAGGTCGGCGTACTTGATCCCGCCGAGGCCGATGATTTCGGCGACAGCTTGTCGCGCCTCATCATCGAGCGGTTCGTCCCCGTGATGCGCCTTCTGAGCCTCGTTGAGGTCGACAATCGTGCGGGCTTCTTTGACCGCTTCGTCGAGCAAACTCTCCAGCCCGACGGTATCCCCATCGCGAGTCTTATAGGCCCGCCGATCCTTGTCCATCACGGTGCCGAAGTTCACATGTCGCAGGTCGACCTTCGCGATCCCCCAGCGTTTCACCGTCTCGAATAGCAGCGCGAAATGCTCGGACTGCCGCGTGTCAACTACGTACAGAACCTCATCGGCCTGGAGTTCATTCACACGATAGCGGATCGTGGCCAAGTCGGTGGTGGCGTACGTGTAGGCTCCATCGGCTTTGCGGACGATGAAGGGAGCTGCGTTGCCGGGGATGAAAACGCAGATGGCTCCGTCGCTCGCGACCGCCATGCCGCTGGCCTTCAGCGACTCGACCACCCCGGACAGTCGCGGGTTGTACCAGCTCTCACCGAGCGTCAGATCGAACTTCACTCCCAGCCGGTCGTACACTCCCTGCAAGGCATGCAGGCACGCGGGCATGAACTCGTTCCAGAGGGCGAGGTTCGTCGCGTCCCCGGCATGCAGCTTGGCCGTCTCATCACGAGCTGCGCGGGCGATGCCGACATGGGCATTTGCGAGTGCCAGATCGGTCGCGTTCGACTCGACTCGTTCGACCTTCTTGGTCAGCGAGGCGATCTCTTCCCGCAATCCATCCCCCTCCGACCGCACCTTCTTGAGGGCCTTCTCCCGGTCTTTGTCGAGAGGGTCTTTGCTCCCCTTGGCCGGGACCGGAGCCGCAGCCAGTTCGCGCTCCTTGGCATCGAGTTCCAACCGCTTCGTCGGCAACTCTGCCCGAGCCTCGATGAAGTCGCTCAATCGATTGACCAGCCGATAGAGCCGGGCGAGTTCGGCCACCGGTTGGCGCGAGTATGCATCATGGTCCAGGAAGTTCTTATACCCATAAATAATCATCCCGAACTGGGTGCCCCAGTCGCCGATGTGGTTGTCGCTGATGACCCGGTGCCCCAGGAACTTCAGCGTGCGATACAAGCTGTCGCCGATGACCGAGCTGCGGAGGTGGCCGACGTGCATCGGCTTGGCGACGTTGGGGGACGAGAAGTCGATCACAATCGTGCGCGGCGGATTGGCCGGTTCGACGCCGAGCCTCTCGTCAGTGAGGAGTTGGTTGACCTCGCGAACGATCACATCATCCCGCAGCCGCAGGTTGATGAACCCCGGCCCGGCGATTTCGACCTCAGAGCAGAGGTCATCCAGCTGGACCTTCTCGGAGAGGCGGGCGGCCAGTTCGGGCGGGTTCAGGCCGTGTCGCTTGGCGAGTGACATCGCGAAGTTGGCCTGAAAGTCGCCAAACTTCACGTCTTGGGCCGGGCGGACCATCGCCACAAACGGCGCGGGATCGTCCGCATAATCCGCCAGGACCGGGGCAAAACGCTGTTGCAACACACGCAGAAGATTCATGGAACCAGATCACCCAGACAGTCACGCCCTCGCAGTCAGTGACGAGGACAAGCAGAGCAGTGTAACGGGTGGGCGGCAGAGGGGGGGAGTGAGAAGGTTAATGGTTGCCGACACCACCGGGACCGGTTTTGAAAAATGGACTGCATCCCGGAGGGATGCCGGAGGAGTGTGTGTATCCCATCGCGAGGTGCGAAAACTCTGGTTGCACTCCATGAGACAACATGCCGAAGAGATATAAAGGTGGTGAGATATAAAGGTGTCGAGAACCGTTTCTGACAATCAGAGGTGTTTTTGGTTCCCTCCCCCTTTACTCTCCCCCATGGGCGAGCAGAGGTGGCCAACCGGACGGTAGCAAATGAAATGACGTTTGCGTATCGAAGGCATTCACCACTCGATGGTTGTCCGTCGAGGGAGCCTCTAAACTACCGGTGTGTTGTCGCCCCGTACGCCCGGGCGGCACTTCGTGACATCCTCCCGAGACTTCAGTCGCCATGCCCCCACTCACCGGAAATCTTCTCGTCGGCCAGTCCGGCGGACCCACCGCCGTCATCAACGCCAGCGTCTGCGGCGTCGTTCAAGAAGCGATGAAACACAGCTGCATCCAGGGGATATTTGGCGGTATGAACGGCATTTTAGGGATGCTGAATGAAGAGATCTTCGACTTCCGCCAAGAAGACCCCGCCACGATCGACGGCATGAAGCACACCCCGGCGGCGGGTCTGGGAACTTGTCGCTACAAGCTCGACTTCAAGAAGAAGGCGGAGAAGGCCGCGAAGGATATGGACCGACTGTTCGAGGTCTTTCAGGCCCACAACATCCGGTACTTTTTCTACGCGGGCGGGAACGATTCGCAGGACACCTCGCACAAGATCCACCTCGAAGCGGTCAAGCGGAAGTGGGACATGCGGGTCGTCGGGGTGCCCAAGACGATCGATAACGATCTGCCGCACACCGATCACACGCCAGGGTACGGCAGCGTGATCAAGTACGTTTGTTCGACCGTGATGGAGGTCGGTCTGGATGTCGGGTCGATGGCGACTGATGACGGCTCGTGCTGCATCATTGAGGTCATGGGCCGCTCGGCTGGTTGGATTGCCGCTGGAGCCGCTCTCGCCCAGCGCGGGAACCCGGACAACCCGCCGCAGATTATCCTGCTGCCGGAAGTCCCGTTCGAGCGCGAGAAGTTCATCGCCAAGGTGAAGTCGGTCGTCGCCAAGAACAAGTACTGCATCGTCGTCTGTGGCGAGGGGATCAAGTA
>JAYTCW010000230.1:0-14478 GCA_043736295.1 Planctomycetota bacterium
GCGTTAGAACACCACCAGCCTAACGAAGACCGACACCACTTTCCTCAACTTCGGTTGCGGCAGAGCCGCGCTGTGAAATCTGTGTACCAATCCTCTGTCATGGACGAGAGGTTCAAGGGGACTGGCGATGGGTTCTGACTCGATCTGCCATGTGCCACAATGAGTGGCTGTCGGCTGGGGCGAGGAGTGTCCAAAAAACCACGGTTTGGCACATCTTGAAACGGCTGGGTGGGACAAGCTCGCTTCGAGTACTGGCCCACCATGTGCGACGTGGCAACTGCCAGATGGTGGGCCAGCGCCCAAAGCGGCTCTGGTCCTACCCTGCGATTTTCACGGAGAGACGACACACCGGAAACGTGCCCACATGTCACTCCGTGATCGTCGCTGACTCGGGGGCATCGAGTTCTTCACGATGGGCGGGCCAGGCGAGCGTGAACTTGGCCCCGGCCTGCGGCTGGCTTTCGACGACGATCTCACCGCCATGCTCGCGCAGGATTTTTTGGCTCGCGGCCAGTCCGATCCCGGTTCCGGCGGAGCCTTTCGACGACTCAAACAAGTTGAACAGCTTGGTCTGCTCCACCGGGTCGATGCCTGGCCCGTTATCGCGGACCTCGATACACACTTGGTCTTGGACGGAATCGAAGCGGGTGGCGATGTCGATCGTCGGAGACGCCGACCCGTAGAGGGCATCGAGTGCGTTGATCAGGATGTTCAGGGCCGCGCGGTGGATGCCCTCTTGATCGAAGAGAGTCTCCGGAATGTCGGTCGCGAACTGAGTGCGGATCGCGACTCCCTGCTCATCGGCCCGCTGCTGGATCAGCTCGACGACCTCCCGGACCGTCTCGTTGACATGCGCCAGTTCCAGCTTCGGCCTTCGTTCCTTACCGAACGCCAGCATGTCCATCACCAAGTTGTAAATGCGGTCCTGATTCCGTTCGAGAATGCCCCACCCCTTGCGGATCAGTCCATCGTCCTCGTCATCAAGGCCCATGTGGATCAGGTGGCTGCCCCCCTTCATCCCTTGCAGGATGTTCTTGATGTGGTGGCTGAGCATGGCGATCGCTTGGCCCACAGCCGCCAGACGTTCAGCCTGCACGAATGCCTGCTGGAAGCGGTGGGTCTCGACGGCCAGTGCCGATTGACGCCCGATCGCCATCAGCAGCTTCAGTGTCTCCTCGTTGAAGCGTGATCCACCGGGGAAGCGCAGGACATCCATCGAGGGTGTCGTCGTGTCGACATAGATCACTCCCATCAGCTCGTACCGCCCCTGCATCGGGACGCACATCGCCTCGCGGATGCCGGATTGCAGCACGCTGGGCGCTTCTTCAAAACGACTGTCGTGGCGGGCATCCGTCGTGCGAACCGCGACGCCCCCGCGTATGACATGTTCGACAATGCTCGTCGACAGTGGGATGCGTTCGGTCGCATCGGTGCCCCCGCGAAAGGCGACGACGCGCGGCTCGATGCGGTCCGTCTTGCTGTCGGCCACCAGCATACAGCCGCGATCGGCCCCGACCGCTCCCAGCGTCAGGTCGAGGATCTTCTGCAACACCTCGTCCAGAGACCCGGTGGGGCGCACCGCTTCTTCCGAGATTCGGTACAAGAGTTGGAGATTAGCTCCCGCATGTGTGGAGCTGGAGAGCCTGGCGGCGGTCTCCTCCACGAGTGTCCGGCCCGCCTCCCCCGGTGATTGAGCCACAATCCGTGACTGGTCCGCTGGATGTTCCGGCCCCATCAGCTCGACACGGTCAGCTGCGACTCGTGCGCGAGTGGAGAAATGGCAGACGAGAATGGAGCGACCGATCTGGATCTGGTCGCCGTCTCGCAGAGTGCGTTTGCGGGTGAGTGAACCGTTGACGAAGGTGCCGTTGGAACTCCCTTCGTCGATCACTCGCCAGCCATCGCCTTCGGTCCAGCGGAGAAAGGCGTGCCGCCGGGAGGACTCGGTGTCATGCAGGCGGATGTCATTGGTTGCCCCGCGCCCGATGGTAATTTCGTCTTGCGTGAACTCGAACCGCTGCCCCTGATCGGTGCCCTGGATCAGAAGTAGAGTGACACTCGGCACGGGGGAATTTCCTGAGCGGGATGGGGCAGGTGCTGGCTCCGGTAGTCTATCCGCCCTGAATGGATGACCACGAGTCTCCGGCAGGATGTCGGTGTCATGCAGGAGAACGGAATCAATTCCGTACTACACGTCGAGGTCGTCCGCTTCCCCAGCCTGCTCCATGATCAGTCGATACCGCTCACTGGCGTCCTTGCCGAGCAGTTGCGAGAAGATCGCGTCGGCTTCGATCGCGCTCTCGATGTCGACGCGTAGCAGCGTGCGAGTCTTGGGGTCGAGGGTCGTCTCCTTCAACTGATCAGCGTTCATTTCACCGAGACCTTTAAACCGCTGGACATCGAATTTTCGGTTCGCGGGCAGAGAGGCGATGATGCGTTCTTTATCGGCGTCGTCGCGGGCATATTGGCGTTCTTTGCCATACTCGATTTTATAGAGTGGTGGCTGGCCGAGGAAGATGCGGCCCTGCGTAATCAGCTCGCGCATGTGTCGGAAGAACAGCGTCATCATCAGCGTACTGATGTGGTAGCCGTCGCTGTCGGCATCCATCAGCATGATGATCCGGTGATACCGCAGTTGATGCGGATTGAAGTTCGGGCCGATGCCGGTGCCGAGCGTCTCGACCAGGTCTTTGACTTCCTGGTTCTCCATGATCTTGCCGATGGTCAGGGACTCGGTGTTGAGGATTTTTCCTTTCAGCGGCAGGACTGCTTGCGTCTTCGAGTTGCGGCCCGCAGCTGCGGTGCCACCGGCAGACTGGCCTTCCACGATGAACAGTTCGCACTCTTCCGGCTTGTCGCTGCGACAGTCGAGGAGCTTGCCGGGGAGGGAACTGCGGCGGCTGCCGGGGGTTTTGCGGCGGACCTCGCTGACAGCTGCGCGGCTGGCCTCACGAGCGCGGGCGGCGAGCATGATACGGCCAATGACGGCGTCAGCGATCGTCGGGTTGCTGTTGAGCCACGACTCCAGACCGGAGCGTACGATCCCCTCGACCTGCGAGGCCATGTCGACGTTGTTGAGCTTGTCCTTGGTCTGCCCCTGAAACTCCGGGGCGTTGTGGAACACCGAGAGGACCGCGACGACCCCTTCCCGCATGTCATCCGTCGTGATCGTCAGCCCCTTGGCCTTGATCTCGTGGACATCCATGTAGTTCTTGACGGCCTTGGCGACACCGGATCGCAGCCCCGATTCATGCGTGCCACCGCCGCGAGTGCGGATGCCGTTGACGTAGCTGCGGACTTGGTCGTCGGTTGATTCGGTCCAGCGCAGAGTCAGCTCGACGCGGACTTTGTCTTCGTCCTTTTCGGCGTTGAAGGCCCCTTCGTGAATCGGCTTCTTGGCGTCGTCGCGGATGATCTTTTCGAGGTACGCCTTGATCCCGTCCGGGTGCTGGAACTCGGTGGTTTCCTTCTTGATCTCGTCGACGAAGATGATCTTCAGTCCGCCGTGGATGTACGAAATATCCTCGATGTGCTGCTTGATCGTCTCGCCGGAGAACTGCACGCGACGGAAGATCTCGGCATCGGGTCGGAAGAAGATTTCCGTTCCGTGCCCGCGAAAGGGGCGGAGTTGTTTCAGCTGGGTCGTCGACTTGCCGCGTTTGAAACGCATCTGCCACTCGAAGCCGTCACGGCGGACCGTAGCGACCAGTTCCTCGGAGAGGGCGTTGACCACCGACGAGCCGACCCCGTGCAATCCCCCGCTGCGGGCATAGCTCTTCTCGGAGAACTTCCCGCCGGAGTGCAGCGTGGTGAGGATGACCTCCAGGGCGGGCTTCTTGATTTTCTTGTGAATATCAACCGGGATGCCGCGCCCGTTGTCTTCGACCGATAGCGAGGCCCCGTCTTTATGCAGCGTCACCTTGATCTGGTCACACTCCCCCGCCAGGTACTCGTCGACCGAGTTGTCAACGATTTCCCAGATCAGATGGTGCAGCCCCCGCGTATCGATCCCGCCGATATACATGCCGGGCCGCTGCCGCACGGCTTCGAGACCTTCCAGCACCTCGATGTCATCGGCGGTGTAGCTACTGCCTGTTTTCAGAACGGACGACATGCCGGAATCTTCCCTGACGAACCCACGGACGCGAATCGCAAGCCTCGGACCTTATCGTGGGATGGGGAGATTGTCAAAAACGGCGAGCTGTCAGCGGGCAGATGCCCTCGCCCGTTTCGCCGCGACGCGAAGTCTTCGAAGCGGAGCGAGCCTCACTTTGTGACCTCCCTCAACTCCTCCAGCAACGCCGGAGAGCAAACGGGTGACTCGCATCAATACCGCACGACTCTTCGGAGAACAAACATCGCGGCGATGCCGAGAATGATGTTGCCGAGCCACATGCCAATCAAGGGGTGAATGTTTCCCTGTTTCCCTTGGGTCATCATCCCCAGCACCAGTGGGTAGTAGATCCCCACAATGGGCCCGAAGCAGAACAGAAAACTGGTCAGAAACTGGTTCTTCCCTTGCCAGATGGCAAATGGGCCACCGATTAAGGCGAAGAAGAAACAGCTGCAAGCGAGGGCGTAGCGGCTGTGCTTTTCGGTGTTGAGTTTGTGATACCAGGCGGTGCGAGTTTTGAGTGTGAAGGAACCGGGGAGGGAGGGGTTCGCGAGGGTGTCGAAATCGGCGAGGGTGAGGGCCATGGCCGATTCGACCAGTTGCAGATCGCGAGCTTCGGTCATGTCCCGAGCGACGGATTGCATTTCGTCATCGATTTGGGACACGGCGAGGTAGCGGGCCTTGGCTTTGCGGGCCTCGCCTTCCCAGGGAAAGGAGAACTGCTTCTCCGTGGTATAGCGCAGACTTTGGTGATCCGGGAGAGTGACGTAAGCATTCTTCAGCCGGATAATGACTTTGCGGAAGCGGGGCTGAAGCTGGATCGAGGCGGATTCTGCTCGGAGCGTGGTCATGCGATCGGGCTTCTCCCCGGCCTGCCGTTTTCCAATTTCGATATGGGGCCGAATCAGTTCGCGGCCATCGACCCCTGCCACTGTGATTGAGATCCCATGCTTGGGGTCCTGGAAGCCATTCGCGGATCGCAGCCTCTCAAAGAGGATGTCCTCCATGGCCCGGACAATGGTTTTCTCGATCTGTCCCTCAGCCCAGGGAATGACCTGGTCCGTCAGTACCAGCGAAAACACGCTCAGTACCGCCCCCAGCCCCAACGAGGGCCACAACAGAGACATCACACTGATTCCGGCAGCTTTGGCGGCGGTGACTTCGTGGTCTCCGGCCATGCGACCATAGACGAGGCAGACGGTCATCAGCAGTGCCGCCGGGATCGTGAACGGCAGCATACTGGGAATGATGTAGGGCAGAATCAGCAGCGTATGTTCAATGCTGAGCCCTTTTTCCAGGGCTTGTTGAACCACTCCGGCGAACACGGTAATGACCGTCACCGCCGACAGCACAAACAAAAATGCGCGGGTCAATTCCCCAAAGACATAGCGCTGGATCAGGGGGATCGATGAGAACATAGCGGCGGGAGCGGAAAGGGCTCGTCAGGAGCGGTGGACGAATGGAGAAAAGGGCGTATAGTTCGAAATCGCGTTTTCCGTCAAGGGGATTCTCCGTAACCCAATGGTGCGTAAGTGTTTTCTGGACAGCACTCGGGGTGGATCGAAAGGCTGGCACTCGATTCGATGGGGGACTGCCAGCGTCATGCAGGAGGACAGGCTCTTCCCGCTATGCCAGTCGCAACGTCCCGGCCGAAGACCTTGAGGGGAAAACTGGGGAATCAGGAAAGTATTTCATTGAATCCGGGATTCGCCGAACGATAACATGAGAGGAGCCTCTTCCCTCGTCAGGGTCTGCGGGTGCCGTTTCCCTCTTGAACCGGAAGGGTCAAGCCATGTTGCTGGGACGTCTTCAACTGATTCCAATCTGTTTTGCTGCGATGGCGTGTTTGTCGGTCGCGACGCAGAAGGGAACCCAAGCGGCGGAAAAAGCCCGCAAGCCCGTGGTGATGAAGCACCTGAAGTACGATCCGACTCTTCCGCAGTCCGGTCTCTTCGAGGCCATGGACGATGAAAAGGTCTCCGTGCGTCTGGTCGCCAAGAGCGAGTTCGAAGGGCATTTGCTCGTCGAGAACAAGACCGATGCCCCCCTGACAATCCAGATGCCCGAAGCATTCGTGGGAGTTCAGGTGCTGGCTCAATTTGGTCAGCAGGGCGGCCAGCAAGGTGGACAACAGGGAGGACAGCAAGGCGGCGGCGGGGGAAACCAGGCAGCTGGTGGCGGCGGCGGCGGCCAGCAGGGTGGACAACAGGGCGGCGGGCAACAAGGTGGCGGACAGGGATTCTTCTCGATTCCAGTCGCCACGATCGCCAAAGTCCCCGTCAGTATGGTCTGTCTCGAACACGGCAAGAAGACGCCGACACAGAGACTTCACTACACGATTGTTCGTCCCGAGAAATACACCTCTGATCCCCGAGTTCACGAACTCTGCAAGATGGTCGGAACCGGTCGTCTGGATCGCTCCTCGGCACAAGCGGCGGCTTGGCACATCGCCAACAACATGTCTTGGGACCAGTTGGCCAACAAGACGTACAACAACGTCGGATCTCCCGACACGCCGTACTTCTCTCGCGATCAGCTGATGGCCGCCCAGTCTATTGTGGCAGGTGCCGATCATCGCGTGGCGGTCCTGAAAGAACGTGGCGAATTGGCGGAAGCTCCGACGACCTCGTCGACATCCTCTTCCGCATTACGGCCGTAATGCTGCCTGCGACTCACTTGTGATTCCACACCCACCCCTCGCTGCGTTTGACGCCGAGGGGTTTTGTGTTGGGTGAGTTTCAAAAGTCGTGTACTCAAGACTTCCGAAGTCTTCTGAGACTTCGGAAGTCTGGCCATTCTGGCGGGGGCGTCCGGCGTCAGACCGGATGGTATTTCTGGATACCGAACGCTGAACAGTCGGGCGAACCGCACCGCTCGCCAAACGCCTCTCTCAGCACTGCGCGTGCTGTACACTCGTGACGCTTTCTTGAGGCTTTTCTGGCTCGGTGATCCCCTGCGACTTCGGCAAGGCGGCGACCAATTGGCGGAGCCAGGCTCCAACCCCAGTTTGATCGAGTCTCTGCACCTCCTGCAGCCCCGCCTTCAAACTGCCGAATAGCCGCGCTGACGGCCAGGTACGAACGTGACTGACTGATCCCAACAAGACGACTCGATGACCATCGACCATCGAGAGATCGGTCGGTACCCCCTCTCCCCAGATCCAATGACGGGCATGGGTTCTTTGGGCTCTGGCGATGTGTCCATCTAGGCCGAGGGCTGCAGCTTGATACAGGTTCCAGGATCCCGTGATGACTTCTGGCGTCTGTTGGGCACCGTGACCAGTCGCCACGGCCACAGCGGTCTCTCTCACGCGCTGACGCTCGTACCAGCGGCGAGGGAAGTGATGCATCAACAACGTGTGCAGCTGGAAATTGTCAGCCACCCCCGACATCCTCGCGACAATTCCGGTCGAGCGAGACGGGTCGATGACGACCAACGGCTCGTTGTCTAGCACGGGGAGGAGCTTCCGCAACCAGTGCCCCCCCTCATGCCGTTCGGCCAGCGTGTTGACCAGCGGCATGAACTCCCGAGCCTTCACCCGCGCTGGCACCTGTCGGCTGTAGAGGGCGACGCACGCGGGCCAGAAGGCACCGAGGTTGTCCCACGCTTCGCGGGCCAGTGGATTCGCAGCGGAGACCTCCTCGAACAGCTGGGTTTGGAGTTGTGATTCGTACTCATCCGCCTCGTCTCCCGTCATCAGTCTGGTGGGAGGAACCGCCGCATCCTCCCGCTTTTTACTCTCGCGGATCAGGTACGAGGCTGGCGGCAGCAGCTCACTCAGAAGTCGATGAACGATCGCCCCCATCCGCCCCGGCGTGGCCCCCTGCTCCAGCAGCGCTCCGCACACCACCGAGAGGAAACAGGCTGGCCCAGTGGGGGACTCGTCGACGACTCCCAGCAGCGAGTCGAACTGAATCTGGCGGGCCTCGATCGAGAGTCCCGCACAAGCGTGCAGAAACCGCTCAATCGCCAGCTGCGCCTCCGCCTGCGTGACTCGCTCAGCACGGAGACTGGCCATCAAGACTTCAGCGGGACCGGACAAGGGAACAAGTGGCATGGTTTGAGGACTTCTGTCTAGAACAAGGCGAGCCCCCGGCGTGAGCCGGGGTGTCCATGAGGAGAGGACTCCGCTGCCCCCATGAACTGTGGTGACATGATCTATGGTGTCGCAATCCACTGAAACAGAATCTACTTCAGGGGACATGCGATTGGGCACTGACACCCCGGCTCACGCCGGGGGCTCGCCAGTTTTTCAATGACGACGAATCGCCTCCAGCACCGCTCTCAACAGTATCTGACTCCCGATTGGTATCGCCGCTTCATCGATATCAAAATCGTTCGAGTGCAGCGGCGGACTCGGCGACCGACCCGGAATCGCAGCCCCCAGTCGCAGCATCGCTCCCGGTGTCTTCGCCATGTACCCGCCGAAGTCCTCGGCCCCCATGCTCGGTAGCTCGACGATTTGGCACCCCGCCTCGCCGACCACTCCGCGCGCGGCTTCGTGCAGGCAAGTCATCGCGGCGTGATCGTTGATCACCGCATCATCATCAGCCGGGATCGTCAGTGTGATGCGCGTCCCACTCGCAGCCGCAATGCCATCCAGAATCTCGCGAAGTCTGCGTTGCATGGTGTTTCGAGTCGCCGCATCGGTGGTCCGTAGCGTGCCCATGATCTCGACGCGGTCGGGGATCACATTGCACGCATGCCCCCCGGCGAGCTTGCCAATGCTGAACACCGCCGGGTAGCGACAGTCGGCAGAACGCGGGAGCCAGTTGTAGAGGGCCGTCACCAGTTGGGCCGCAGTGGCGATGGTGTCATCGGTCTGGTTCGGTCGGGCCGAGTGACCGCCACGTCCTTCGATAGAGATATGGACCTCGTCGCAGTTCGCAGTCAGTGCTCCATACCGGATGCCGACCTGCCCAGCTGTGCGTTCCGGGTCAACGTGCAGAGCAAAAATCATCTGCGTGTCGTCGACCGCTCCTTGAGCCACCATCGCGCGGGCTCCCCACGAGTTCTCCTCGGCGGGCTGGAAGATCACTCGCAGGCGACACCCCATTTCCAACTGGGCCAGGTGAGCCGAGGTCGCCTTCGCAGCCAAGATGGCCCCCAACGCCATCGTCGCATGCGCATCATGCCCGCACGCATGACAACGCCCCGCGACCTGCGACTTGTAGCCACAAGTCTTCGCATCCAGGATTGGCAGCGCATCGATATCGGCTCGCAGCGCGATTCGAGGGCTGTTGGAATCGCACTGTCCCCAGTCGAGTTCAGCGATCACTCCTAACCCGCCATCGGCCAGTCGAGCCGGGATGCCAGCGGCCACCAGCTGAGCGAGCAGGTACTTCGAGGTCTCAATCTCTTGGCAACTCAGCTCCGGGTGCTGATGCAGATGCCGCCGGGTCTCGACCAGTTGGAGTGTGAGTTGAGCCACGGCGGTATCAATCGCCGCATGGCAAGTGACATCTGCAACCAATGGAAATTGCCTCGTCATGTTCCGCCCCCCTCGCTGTTCTCCGCAGACTCGTCAGAGTAAAAATCCGAGCGTAAAAAGAGAGTCGAAGGTGTCAACTGGCCAGCGGAGTCTCAATCGTTGCCCACTGCTCACTGGCGAAATACGGGAACCGCTCCACATCGGCATCGAAGCGAGTGCGGGTTACGGCAGTGGTGGATTTCGCATGCGGTGGAGTGTTCATGGAGAGAGTGTAACACGACTCAGACCCTGAACGCTGGTACAAGAGGAATTCGGAACGCTAACAACCCGATGCAGTTGCGAAAACGCCCTTCGCCAGCGTAATCTCACGTACTGTTTCGGAGGGAGCGCGAGCCTGGGTCTGGTTCGGTTCTCCGGTCACCTTTGCAAAAGGAGTTTGGCATGCGTGCACGTCGTTTGTCGTTTCTAGTCGCTTTAGTCGCCGTGATCGGCCTCAGCATTGGTTGGGGTTATGGGCAGGGACAGACCCGCAAGCCCGCCGCCGTGGCGGTCGCCACCGAGTCGCTGCTGCCCGAGGACAGCGTTCTGCTCGTTCGTGTCGACGGCTCGCTGCTGCACGAAGAAGCCTTTAAGAAGACAGCTGCGTACGATGCCCTCTATAAGAGTGGCTTGGTCGGAGCCTTTGAGAAGACCTTCAACCGGGCCAAGGGGATGGCTGGCCCGGTGCCCGTCAAGCCGTATCTGGATGCCTTGAAGCTCATCACCGAGAAGGGGCTCTCCATCGCTGTCACTCCCGGAATGGGGGACGAGGGTCCTAAGCCGTGGGGCGTGGTTGTCCTGCATGAGGGGGCCTCGCTTGGCAAAGTGCTGGAGAGCATCGTCCAGCTGGGTGGCAACGGGCAGCTCAAGGCGGAGAAGGCCACGATCGGCAAGCGGTCGGTCATGCGGATGGATATTCCGGACTCTCCCGGCGTCGAAGTCGGCTGGTGGACGGAAGGCAAGCACCTCGTTGTGGCCGTCGGGATCAACGGCATCGCCCAAGCAATCGAAGTGGCCGACGGAAAGACTCCCAACGTCACCGCTAACCCGCTGTGGACCAAATACAGTCAGTCGACCGAGAGCGAGATGACCTCGTTTGCGTGGCTGAACGTGGTGCCCTTGCGAGTGATTTTCGGCGGTATGCCGGTGCCGACGCAGAATGAAGAAAAGCCCACAACCGTTCAGGAACTGCTGATTGTCCTCGGGCTGGATAACTTGAATTCGATCGGGATGCAGGCGGGGATTAAAGACCGCTCGCTGACCTCGCTGACATCGATCGATGCTCCCGGTGAGCGACGCGGATTGCTGTCGCTGCTCGATCAGGAGCCGATGATGCTCAAGGATCTGCCACCACTGCCTCAGCAGTTGAGTTCGTTCATGGTCTATAGCTTTGACAGTGCCAAAGCGGTGCAGACGCTGTACGACATCGCTGTTGATCTGGAAGCTGTCATGTCGCCCGACACGGCGAACGTCGAATCCGCGCGGGCAATGGCCAAGGATCACCTGGGTCTGGATGTCATCGATGATCTGCTGACCGGATTGGGGAATGTGACCTGCGTCTATAACGACGAGGCGCAGACCGGTTTTGGCATCGCTCCGGCGTTGTTGATGGAAGTCAAGGACGCTGAGAAGCTGAACACGGCGCTGGAGCGACTGCTGGTGGAGATGCTGCCGCAGGTCTCACAGGGGCAGGCCAAGGGAGTCGTCAAGGAGCAGGACGGCACGAAGACCTATATCGTCGAAATTCCACAGGGCGGGTTGTCCCCCGCCATCTCGGTGAGTGACCAGTGGATGTGTGTGTCGCTCACGCCTCAGCCCGTGATGGCGTTCAACCTGCGCGTGCAGGGGGAGCTGCCGACCTGGGACGTGGCGACACTGCCGAAGGAGACCTCGGCGGCCATTCCGGAGTCGTTCACGGGGCTGACGATTGTCGATCCGCGTTCGACCTACCGTATGATTGTGGGGCTGGCTCCGCTGGCTGCGGGGATGGGCCAGGCCGCCCTCACTCAATCGATGCGATTCCAGCAGGGTGGGCCAGCCGCCCCTCCGCCGATGATCTTCCAGATGAGCGACCTGCCTCCGGCGGAATTGGTCACCAAGTGGCTCTACCCGAATGTGGCGTACTCGCTGGTGGATGAGAACGGCCTGACGACCCGGACGAACAGCTCGGTCCCCGGCCTGCCGATTCCCGGTGGAGACGGGGGGGCGGCGAGTATCGCAGTCCCGGCAGTTCTGGTAGCGTTGCTGTTGCCCGCTGTGCAGCAGGCTCGTGAAGCGGCCCGCCGCTCGCAGTCGAAGAACAACATGAAGCAGATCGGGCTGGCGCTGCACAACTTCCATGACACGTTTAACCATTTCCCCGCCGGGACGGTCAAGAACGATGATTTGGTGGTTGATGAGCGGCTCAGCTGGATGGTGAGCATTCTGCCGTACATGGATCAGGCTCCACTCTACAACCAGATCGACATGAAGGAGGGGCACGAGTCGGCGACGAACTCCCCGCTGCTGATGAATGCGATCCCGACCTACATGAATCCGAGCGTCCCTGCGTTTCCAGGTGCCACCCACTATGTGGGCATTGGGGGAATCACAGAGGAGGGACCGACCGCCAAACTCCCGAGCCAGATCGCCGGAATGTTCGGCTATGACCGGGAAGTCAGCTTTCGGAACATCACGGACGGCACCTCCAACACGATCATGGTCGCCGAATCCAATGGGGCCACCGGTGCCTGGGGACAAGGAGGATCGGCGACGATCCGGTCCTTCACCCAGCAGCCCTACATTAAGGGGCCAGACGGCATCGGAGGGCCTGCGGTGGGAGGGGCGCATTTCCTGTTCGGTGATGGTTCGGTGCGATTCATCTCCGAGAACATCGACGGCAAGACCTTGGAAGCCCTCTCGACGATGCAGGGCGGCGAAGTGATCGGAGACTTTTGATCCGCACGGCCTCGCTCTTCGTATGTGAGTGATGATGCCGATCGGCTCTGCAAAGCCCACGGGTTGCAACCCGTGGGCGTTTCGGAATCGAATGAAGCGTGACAAGTCATGCACATCTCGCGGCCCCCGACCCCGTGGTTCGGGGGCAGCCGCTGTTCGGTGGGATAGCTTCCAGCCTGTCTGTTCTCACTCATACTGACAGGCTGGAAGCCTATCCCACGCCTACCAATTCCAGAGCACCCCCCGATGCCGGATGAGCCTGACCAATCCGAGCCCGAAGAGACCTATCGCTTGGCCGAGGAGGAGGAGCCGGTCGACGGCCCCCTCCAAGGCCAGCGCGACCGCGCCGGTCGAACCACCGACCAAGGAAAGGCCCGCGTCTTCCCCTGCGAATCGTGCGGAGCAGATCTCGAATTCCACATCGGCCAGCAGCAGCTGGAGTGCCCCTACTGCGGATATCAGAAAGAGATCGAGCTGCAAGCAGACGCCGCGATCGTCGAGCAGGATTTCCATGCCACGATCGAACGCCTCGAACAACAGCACGAACAGGGCCGCGAGGACGAAGCGGGCAACCAAGAACTCCACTGTGAGTCCTGCGGCGGAACCGTGATGTTCGAGGGCACCCTCACCAGCACCAGTTGCCCGTGGTGTGATGCCGCGATTCAGCGGGAGAATATCCACGCTGCCACGCACCGCATTCCGGTCGACGCGGTGATGCCGTTCCTGATTGAGAAGGACCGCGCTCAACTCGTCCTCAAGGAGTGGATCAACTCCCGCTGGTTCGCCCCCACCGAGTTCCGCCAGCGCGGGATCAACGGCAAGTTTGACGGGTTCTACCTGCCGTTCTGGACGTATGACTCACTGACGTTCAATGCCTACTCCGGCGAACGCGGCGACGACTACACCGTCACCGTCGGGACCGGCAAGGACCAGCGGACCGAGACCCGCACCAGTTGGTCTTCCGCCTCGGGAAAGTTCCAGCGGTTCTTCGATGACGTGCTGATCTGTGCCTGCGACGGGTTGCCTCTCGGGCTGGTCGACAAACTCGAACCGTGGCCCATGGAGCGGCTCTCCCCGTTTACCCAACAGCTCCTGGCCGGGCTATTCGCGCGGACCTATGACGTGACGCTCGACACCGGATTCGACGAGGCCCGCGAGCGCATGAAGGTCGCCCTCGAGAGCGAGACCCGGCGGCGGATCGGCGGTGACCGGCAGCGGATCCACTCGCTGAAGACTCGCCACGACGCGATCACCTTCAAGCACTTGCTGCTGCCGGTGTGGATGCTGGCCTACCGCTTCCACGACAAGACCTACCGCGTCTTCATCAACGCCGCCACCGGAGAGGTCCAGGGCGAGCGCCCCTACAGCTGGGTCAAAATCACGCTGCTTGTACTGGCCATTGCAGCTGCGATCGCCGCTGGTTTTGCGATCAAGGCCGCCAGCGACGGGCGGTCCGGTGGGGCCGAGTTTCAGTTCGGAGCCACCTCGGGAGGGCGAGGCTCCTGCCGAGCCGCAACTGCGAGTTAACGTGTCCTCTGTCTCGCGGCTCAGCAGGAGCTTCGCCCTCCCCGCCGAGCGTGTCGTCTTTGGCTCCGCGAAAGCACGCCCTTTCGCGGAGCGAAAGGCGACACTCCCGAACAGCACACATCCCCCGAGGATTCACGTTCATGCCCACCGCACCCGACACCTGCCCCAAATGCCAAGGCCCGATGCAGGAAGGCTTCATCCGCGATTTGATGCACGGTAACGGCCATGCAGTCTCCCGCTGGATCGCGGGCTCCCCCGTGCCATCATTCTGGACGGGCACCAAGATCAACGACAAAGAACAGCACCCCATCCAGAGCTACCGCTGCACCAACTGCGGCTACCTGGAATCGTATGCGACCGGAGAGTGAGGTCGATCTCGCAGTGTGTCACCGGTGGAGACTTTTGCAGGTCTCGAGAGTGCCCGTGCCGC
>JAYTCW010000231.1:0-7871 GCA_043736295.1 Planctomycetota bacterium
GACTGAGGAGTATGGCTCGCCCTTCTGCCGGTCCACGGGCACATAAAAAACGTGCCCCACGCGGAACGATGGCACCACAATCATGTTCACAGCACTGGGGCGAAGCTCCTGCCGAGCCGCTCGCGAGAGAAAACGTCGTCCCCTGGCTCGCGGCTCAGCAGGAGCTTCGCCCTCCCGGGCGAGACTGCCTCAACCCCAAAATTAAGCGTTGACGGGGCACTCGGTCCGTTCCGCCCGGACCTAGGGGGCCAGGCGACGAGGGCGCTCACCGAATAGTGGAATGCCAGGGCGTCACTTGCCTGGCGGCTTCTTCTCGCTCCCCCCGGACACTTTCTCCGGGTGGTTCGCATGGAGAAGTGACTTCAACTTGGCGACCGTTTCCGCCAGTGCGGGATCGTGGGCGCGGTTCTTCGTCTCACCTTCGGCAGAGTCGTAGTCGTACAGTTCAGATCCCTTGGCACCGGAGTCCCACTCGGTGTACCGGTAACGTTCGGTGCGGATCGAGTGGCCGGGGAAGCCGCCGCGCTGGACCTGGGTGAAAGCGGGCTTCTCCCAGGCCGCATGCGGGTCATCCAGCAGCGAACGCAGGCTCTTCCCCGACAGGCCCTCGGGCGGAGTCAGCCCCGCGAGGTCGGCCAGCGTCGGATAGAGGTCGACTAACTCAACCGTCCGCCCAGACGCCGCCCCCGGTGCCTTCTGCCCCGGTGCCGCGATGATCAGCGGCACGCGGGCCGAGTTCTCGAACAGGCTCTGCTTCATCCACAAGCCGTGCTCGCCGATGTGATAGCCGTGATCGCTCCAAAACACGATGACCGTATTGTCCGAGAGGCCCAGCCGGTCGACCGCATCGAGCAGCTTCCCGACCTGCGCGTCGACGAAGCTGATGGTCGCCCAGTAGGCTTGCAGCGCCTCGCGGCTTTGATCCTCGGTCACGCCAAACCACGGCCACGGTTTCGTCGAAGCCAGCGCCGGTTCCGGAACCAGCGTCAAATAATCCCGTGACCCGAACTTCAGCTGCACCACATCGAGCGGGTACAGATCGAAGTATTTCTTCGGCGCGATGAACGGGCAGTGGGGACGGTAGAACCCAGCCGCCACGAAGAAGGGCTTGTCCCGGTGCGACTCCATCAGCTCGATTACCTTCGTCGCCACCAGCCCGTCAGTCTGCTCCTCGTCGGTTCCCTCGGCTTTCATAAAACTCAGCGAGCTGCCGAGTCCTCGTTTGGGAGTGTGATTCGTCAGCTGCTTTTCTTCCTGTTTATCGCGGCCACTGGGATTGAAGAACTCATTCCACGAGGTCGGGTCATCCAGGCCGCTGGTCCCGATCTGGCCGGGGTTGCCGTAGTGATAGATCTTCCCGACGCGGGCCGCGTAGTACCCGTTGTTCTTAAACAGTTGCGGCAGCGTGACCACTTCTGGCAGCCCATCACGGAAGTGGTACTGCAAGTCGAATACCCGCGTGGTGTCGGGCTTGAGCCCCGTCATCAGCGAAGAGCGGCTTGGCGAGCAGAGCGGAAACTGGCAGTACGCCCGCTCAAACTTCGTCCCCCGCTTCGCCAGGCGATCAATGTGCGGCGACTGGATCAAGGGATGCCCATAGCAACCCAGGTTGTTGTTCATGTCATCCACGGCGATGAACAGGACGTTCGGCTTCTTATCAGCGGCGAGGAGCGTTGAGACTGCACACCCACATGCGACAAGGCCCGCGATGACGCGAGCGGAGTGAGAGAGCCAAGCGTTCACAGAAGTCTCCAGCGATGCGAATTGAGCAAATGAAGGTCGGAGTTGAGTGTACCAATGAACGTCTCCCACTGTCTTGACAGCTGGTCACGGGCATCGTCACTGTTTTCCATGGGAATAGGACATGCGCCCTTGGGCCGTGATGGACAACCCCTTCGGGGTAGAGAGACGGCGCACAGTGCGTCTGACACTCCGTACTGAGGGTCTGGTTGCAGAGCCATTGGAAACCGCTTACACCTTACGCTCAGTTCTCGTCGGTTTCCCGCAAACCTCCAATCTCTGAGATTTCAATGCGAAACATCAGGTGTGCGTTCGTGGTGGCACTCGCCTTTCTGATTGGCCTAAGTCAATGCCGAGCCGATGACACGCCCGCTGAGAATGCACCTGTTCCGGAAATTCATATTGTGCTGTTCACCCCCAGTGACATTACGGCACCAGACGGAGCTGTCGAGCGGATCGGCCAGGCCGCAGAGATTGCGGAGCGATTCTTCGTGACAGGCATGAAGCGTTGGAAGTATGTGCCAGCTCGCGAGCAGATTTTCTCCCGCGAAGAGTCCGGCAAGATCAGAGTGCTGACGATTCAGGGGAGCGAGACGGCGGACTCCAAGACGTATCAGACTCCCGGTCTGCTCGATGAAATGTGGCCCAAAGCCACCGCGAAATACGGTCTGCAGAGCAACTTTCCCGTGTGGTGGGTGTGGGTCTACCTAGGCGACCCACCGATTCGATTCAGCGACTACCGGGGATCTGGCAGCCTGCGGCGCGGGGGCTGGGCGCTCGTCAACTACGAGAATCGACGAGGAGAACTCAACGCCAAAGGGCCTCTCGGCGGGGGCTTTAATGAGGAGTTCACGTTGAAGGGGTGTATTCACGAATTGGGACACGCGATGGGGATGCCCCACCTCGGCCCGATGGCTCGTGATAATGCTGGCAATTCACTTATGGGGCCAAATATGGGGCCTTTCCAACAGCAACTGCGGACACCCATCAAGAACGTGTACTTGTCACATGCGAGTGCGGCGATCCTTTGGAAACACTTCGCCTTTTCGGGCACGACGAAGGATCGCGGGATCGTGCCCACCATTGAACTTCCAGAGTTCGAAGCGAAGTCGAACCGAGGCAACACCCTGATTGTCGTCAGCGGTCGGGCGAAGACCTCACTCCCCGCACACAGTGTGATTCTGGCGGATGACGCAGAACCGGGGCAGAGCGATTACTGGCGCAAGAGCTATGTATCGAAGATTGATGAAGACGGTGGATTCAAGTTCAACGTCAACGAGCCGTCCGGGCGAAACGGGCAGTTTCGACTGCTGTTCTGTTTTGAAAATGGAGCCATCGTTGGTCCTCCGGACCTGACACCCGTCGAGAACCCGGATGATGAGGCAGTCAACAAATCCCGAGCCTGGAAGTACCAATTCAACGGGAGAAACTTTCAGTTGGCACAGTGAGAACGTCGAGCAACAGGCCACGCCATTTGAATTCCAATCCCGGCTCGACCGCCACCGTCCTTCATAGTATCACTTTATTTCATTACTTCATCCTTCAAAACCGCCGGTCCCGGATGAGAAACAGCCACCCCGCCCGTGGGGGCGAGGTGGCTGTTTGGAGGACGTGTTGAGATGCTCCGCTTCGAAGACTTCGCGTTGCAGCTAAACGGTCACAAGCAAGAATCGCTACTTGATCGTCCCGCCGTACACCGCGCTAGCTCCCAGGATCTCTTCGATCCGGAGCAACTGGTTGTACTTGGCAATGCGATCGGAGCGGCTGGCCGAACCGGTCTTGATCTGGCCAGTGCCCAGAGCCACCGCCAAGTCGGCGATCGTCGTGTCTTCGGTTTCGCCCGAGCGATGGCTCATGACGGCGGTGTAGCCATTGCGGAGGGCGAGGTTCACCGACTGAATCGTTTCGGTCAGGGTGCCGATCTGGTTCACCTTGACCAGGATGCTGTTGGCGATCCCCTCGTCGATGCCCCGTTGCAGCCGCTTGGTGTTTGTCACGAACAGGTCGTCACCCACGATCTGGCACTTCCCCTTCAGACGATCGGTCAGCATCTTCCAGCCTTCCCAATCGTCTTCGGAGCAGCCGTCCTCGATTGAGCAGATCGGGTACTTCGCCGCCCATCCGGCCAGCAGGTCGACCATGCCGCCCTGGTCCAGCTTGCGACCTTCCACGGTGTAGGTCTTGGTCTTTGGATCGAACAGCTCGGTGCAGGCACAGTCGAGAGCCAGCTTGATCTGCTCGCCCGGCTTGTAACCGGCCTTTTCAATGGCGGTCAGAACGATTTGGATCGCCTCTTCGCTGTTCTTGATGTCCGGAGCAAAGCCCCCCTCATCGCCGACAGCTGTGGAGAGGTGCTTGTCGTGCAGCACCTTCTTGAGCGAATGGAACACCTCACAGCCCGCGCGGAGGGCGTCGCTGAAGGTGTCAAACCCCAGCGGCATGATCATGAACTCTTGCAGATCGATGCCGTTGTTGGCATGCGCCCCGCCGTTGATGATGTTCATCATGGGAGCGGGCAGGCGATTCGCCCCGACACCGCCGACATAGCGGAACAGCGGCTGGCCGCTGACCTGGGCTGCGGCGTGGGCGGTGGCCATCGAGACGCCGAGGAGAGCGTTGGCACCGAGGCGAGATTTGTTGGGAGTGCCATCGCACTCGATCATCGCCTGGTCGACGGCGGCTTGATCGAATGAGTCCATCCCTTCGAGCAGATCAGCGAGTTCTTCGTTGACGTTGTGGACAGCCTTCAACACCCCCTTGCCGAGGTACTTGCTGTTGTCGCCATCGCGCAGCTCGCAAGCTTCGTGGGCACCGGTACTCGCGCCGCTGGGGACAGCTGCGCGGCCGAGCGTGCCGTCTTCGAGTTCGACATCGACCTCGACGGTGGGGTTGCCGCGGCTGTCCAGAATCTGCCGGGCCTTGACGTAGGCAATCGCCATGCTCATGAGAGAGTCCTCAAACGTGTGTGCGAGAGCAGGAGCGGCAAACCCGGTGCGGCATACGGCCACAACGCCACGCGGCCAAGCTCCGATGTGGCGACGCACACATGCACAAGAGTTGATCCACGAACCCGTCCAATGTCTCAGAATCCGGGCGGAGAATAGCGTTCTGGGGAGGCGGATTCCACACTACGGGTGAAGTTCTGGCGAGCGGGGTGCATTCCCCAGTTGGCGGTACTCTGCCATCTCTGCTCCCTCTCCCCCACAGTCGGCAAGGCTTTCGGAGTGGACTCCGCTGTGAGGGAGAGGGAGCAGAGTGAGGGGGCCAAAACGAGCGATATGGCCCCCTCACCCCCACCCTCTCCCCCGAATCAGGTACAAGGTGAAAGCCGCGTCGCTCGCGGGGGAGAGGGGGCAAGATACCGACAGTGGGCGAATGCACCCGCGAGGGCCGAGCGTAGTGAGGGGAGCCGCCAATCGGCGTTCGGCAAAGGTAGTCGTGCGGCTACTCAGTCACTTCATCTGATTCGTCAATTGAGGGTCGCATTGAATCGATGCCATATTGTCCTGCTGGTAGTTCTAACCATCGCAGACCGAGGTAATCTCGCCTGATGAGATCAAGATGGACGGGGAGGATTTTGATGGCCAGCATCAACGCTTGCATGGAGTCCATCCCCCCCATGTACCGGACCTTCTCGCTGCCAATCCCCGTAATTTGGTAAGGACAATAGAAGTCTTTTTCCTCCGGGTCGTCTGGAAAGGGGCGAGGCTGACCAATCTTGACTCGGATGTCCAAGTTCGGGTGCCCCGGAACTTCGAGAATCCGTTCCGCAATGACCATTCCGAGTTCGATCTTCATTGCGATTCCCAGATGACTCACCTCGAAAATGTGCGCACGCTGCGCAAATATGCGAAGTGGCCTCGAACACCAATCGACCCCGGCAGGGGTCACAGCGATTAGCCGGTGGTTGAGCGGATCGACACCACCGGAAGCAATCGCCCACCGGTCCTCCATCCCGGAGGGATGGCAGAAACTCCCCCGGAGCGAGGCGAATTCCTCCGGAAAGCGACGCCTTCTGGCATCCCTCCGGGATGAAGATGTGCTCAAGGCTACTTGCTTTGGTTGCGTTGATGGCGCGCTGTGGTGATCTGTGTTGGGGACACTTCGACGTGTCAACTCGCCCACGTTCTGGCGAACGTGGCTACTTCGCCTCGACCCGGTACAGCGCCGTCCTTGTGCGCAGGTACAGCGCCTTCCCGGCCACAGCCGGCGAGGCCATGAACCCGTCGGGCAGGTTGTTCTCGGCCAGCAGCTTGTACTCCCGACCGGGGGCGACCACGGAGGTCTTGCCCTCTTCGCTGAAGAAATAGAGCTTCCCATCGGCGTAAATCGGTGACGCTGAGTAGTTGCCGCCCAGCCGACCGGTCCAGACCACCTCGCCGGTTTTTTCATCCAGGCAGGTCGCGACACCCTGGTCCTGAACCGCATAGACCAGTCCGTCGACCAGCAGCGGTGAGGGCTTCGACGGCATCGCCTTGTCGACACTCCACACGATGTGAGACTTGGTCACGTCCCCCTGCCCGTCGGCTTTCACAGCCATCATCACGCCCTTGCTGAATCCCGCGCTGAAGATCAACACCCCGTCGTGGTACAGCGGTCGAGCGGGGGTCGAAAACGGGTCGTACGTCACCCGCCAGATCTCCTCGCCGGTCTTCACGTCATAACCAAAGATCCCCTTCGAGGCCGGGCTGATGAGCTGCTCGCGACCGTTGACGGTGATCACGATCGGCGTGGCAAATGCCTTCTTCACGTCCCCGTCGGTGGTGCCAAAGTCAGTGGGCCGGTCGGTCTTCCAGACGGTCTTGCCGGTCAGCTTGTTGAGGGCCACGACGTACTGGAAATCGAACCCGTCGTAGTGCTGGATCAGCAGATCGCCATGCAGAATCGGCGACGACCCTGGGCCGCGAAAATGCTCGCACAACAGGTCACGCCGCTCCCATAGCACCTTGGCCGTTGCCGTATCGACACAGGCGATCCCGTAGCTCCCCCAACTCAGGTAGACCCGCCCCTCTTCGATCACGGGGGTCGGCGAGGCATAGCTGTTGAACTTGTGCATCACCTGCGATTTCTCGACGTTGAAGACGAGGAAATCGTGGAGGATCTTGCCGGTGTCGCGATCGAGGGCGTATGCCGAGAGGGCCTTGCCATCTTCGGTGGCATTGGTCAGCCAGATTTGTTTACCCCAGATGACCGGCGATGACCACGCCCGACCGGGCAGCGGCGTCTTCCAGGTGATATTCTCGGTCTCGCTCCAAGTGGTTGGGAGCCCGGTGGAATCGGACTTCCCATCGGCGGTCGGGCCACGGAAACAAGGCCAGTTGTCCCCGGCATGAGCCACGCCGCACAGTGCCCCACTCATTACGGCGACAGCAAACAGGTGGTTGATCCGCATCGAGGTTCCGATCATCAAGGGGCCAGTCGAGAGACTTCGCGATCCATTATGGGAGCGCAATCAATGAGCCGCAACTGATGCGACGGGAATGGCGGAACGGTGAGGTGCGTCTGGGGAGTCGGCGATTTCTCTGAACTCGCTGTCTGCGTACACTTCGTGACTGGCTCTCGACGGCCAGCGTCGCTCCTGCGATTTCGGAGTAATGGCCGACACTCAGCGGGACCAGTCCAGGAGCTTGTATTCAGGCGAGCGGCCAGACTTCGCGTCCCAAAAGACATCCGAAGTCTTGCGAGACTTCGGATGTCTGGCGGGTAGGTTTTCACTGGCCGCTCGCCTGACCGCACAGAGATGTGGGCTCCTGCGACTCTGTCTCTGCGCCTCGCTGGGAAATCTGTGTCCGAACCCTCCACTCCGGACGAGGCATTGTCGTGAAGGGGCGATAGGGTTTCACTCGGCATGCCTCGAATTCGGTAAGAGGCTGTTGGGCTCAGCACGGAGTGTCGATGAACAGGATCCATCCGACGCTGTGCGCTGAGGCGAGTGGCCAGTAAAAATTGACCCACAAGTCTGCGGAAGTCTTCACTGCGTCAAGTCTGGCGGCTCGCCTGGCTGGGGGATGAATTGGAAATTCGAAGAACGAAATACGCAGCGCGGCATCGCCGCAACGCAAGTGATCTGCCGCACGCGGACTCTGACAACTCGTCGTCTGCCCCCGCCTCGTCGAACAGCCTGATCGGCG
>JAYTCW010000232.1:0-6989 GCA_043736295.1 Planctomycetota bacterium
CGACATCTGAGAATCACAGTGCATGAAGGATATGGCAGTTTGGGGGACTTGGTTGCAAGTCGTTGCCTGTAAAGCGTTTGGTATTCGGATAGCCTCTTAGGCCGTTTCTCAGAGCTTGGGACCCGGGGCGTCACATCACATCTCGTTTAGCTGCGACGCGAAGGCTTTGCGCAGCGGAGCATTTGACTCGGTCTCCAGCCCACGCCGACTCGCTGACGCATGGGGTTACGGATCACAAACGACAGGCTGAAAGCCTGTCTCACGGGGGACGACTAAAGGTCGTCGCGATCGCTTTGTTCCAACTGAGCTTTCAGTTCATCCCGCTCTTGGCGCGTGGCGTCGAGATCGAACATCAGATATTTGATATCGAGTCGCAGTTGGGACAGAGCTTCCTGAACCAGAACCAGAATGCGTTTACGTCGCTTGAAGCAGTCGACGACTTGCGCATACGGGTCGACCAGACGGTCGTAGTGAGGGTCAGGCAAGGTGGCCACCCGCCGGCCGAGCTCGAGGAGTTCGCGGGGAAGGTCGTCTTGATCGGATGGAAAACGTGATCCAGTGGACATGCCTGACCTCAGAACCGAAATGCCGGGTTCAATGGAAGATATCGATTCTGCAACGCGTGTTCCCAAAATGCAACACCCTACGTAACTCACAAATAGGTAGGACTTTAGAGTGAATATCTGTTTTTGGGAGGAATCACCGACGATCAGCGGGGAGGTCACATTCCTCTTGGCTCATGTTGTAACTTGTTGTAAAAACACGGGTTGAGCATCGAACGGGGTCGATAGGTCACGAATGAGGAGTGGGGAAATGGAACTTGAGTCTGGCTCAGGTCATTTGCAAAAATCCGGCGAATGGGGGGCCGGTTGTGGCGGCTGTTCCGACAATGCGGCCTCCGGGATGTGATGTCGTTGACGGAACTCGCCTGCGCCTGACCTCTGCGTGGTGTCGATGGTGATTGCTTTCTGGCGATGGAATGCACAAATTGGCTGATGCGATGTACAGTTCAATCGTTCGAGTCCGGGGCCGAAAGGTCTCTCTGCTGGCTCTTTGCGTGTTGCTCAGTTGTCTAATTTCGTCGGTCGGGGCAGAGGGTTACACGGAAGAGTTCGAGGGGGAAGCTGCGTCCTGGCAGTTCGTGCGTGGGGCCTCTCGTGCCAAGTCCTTGCGACATGAGCGCACGACAGACATCGTTCGAACCGGCAAGCAGTCGGAAGCCTTTCTGGTCGAGACATTAGCCAACGATGGCTGGGCCTCACTGATTCACAAGCTGCCGCCTGCGGTGCGATTTGACGAACTCAAGGCCTCGGTTTGGGTGTGGGCCGACCATCCTGGGGTGCAGGTCTGGGTGCGAGTGAAGCTGCCCAATCAGCAAGATCCGCGGTCCGGCCAGATGCTGGTCGTGGATGTCAAAGGGGATCTTCACCAAGGGGGGGGGCAGTGGCAAAAGCTCTCGGTGGATCTTTCCGATCGACAGTTTGAAGAGACGATGCGCCGTGTCCGCAGCAACCTCGCCCTTCAGGTTGGAACCAGGAACGCGAACGTGCAAGGGGCCTATGTCGACCAGATCTCTTTGCGTTTGACCGAAGAGAAGGTCACCTGGGGCTTGGCGATCGATGACTTGGAACTTACGCCCGTAGTGGTGCCTCAGAAGTTGGGGGCCCTCCCCGAAAAAATGGAACGAATCGTCCCCCGCGTACGACTGGTCCATGATCGTGTCCTCTTGGATGGGCTTCCCCACTTTCCGATGTTTGTTCCGTACCACGGGGAATCGACACAGACGCTCCAGAAATCACTGTGCAACGTCGTTTGGGTTCCCGACTATGAGGATCGCGACCTCCTGCAACAGCTGTCCGAGGCCGGATTGGGAGTGATGGCGACGCCTCCGCAGCCAGACCTGGAGAGCGACACGCCTGGCCAGGCCGGATTGCTCCCATTTACAGAACAAACCGACCCCATCCGATTCTGGATGCTCGATGTGCAGATCCCCTCGTCCCGCTTGCAACAGGCCTCTGCCTGGGCCGAAATGGTGCGCGATGCCGATCGCCAGCGTGCCCGTCCCATCATGGCAGATGTCATGGGGAAGGAGCGCGAATTTACTCGTCAATTGTCACTCGTCGGTGCGAGCCGCTCGATTTTGCACACCAGCAAGACCCCCCAGCACTACGCCGATTCGCTCACTCAACGACGACGGCTGGCCTTGCCGGGGAAGCCGACGTTCACTCTGATCCCGACAGCGCCCGCAGAAGAACTGATGGCCTCGCGCCCGGCTCGGTCCATTGTTCCAGTCGTCGAGCCAGAGCAAATTTGGATGCAGGCCCACATCGCTCTGGCGGCGGGTTTCAAGGGGATTGGTTACCTGACGTTTGATTCTCTGGAATCCAAACGGCCGGGTGGGGAAGAATGCCTGCGAGCGATCCAACTCCAGAACTACCAGATTCGACTACTGGAGCCGTGGCTGGCGACCTCGAAGGTGTTGCAGCAAGCTCGGGTGCAGGTCGGCTCAGGAGCCACGGTGAGTCGCATTTCCCCCTTGATCTCGAGTTGGGATGTCCGCCCCGGAGTGGTCGATGACTCGCCCGCAGGGATCGCCGCGCGGCAAATTCAAGCCACGGTCCTGGAGTGCGATCAGGGGTTGCTGATCCTGCTGAACTGGCTGGAAGACACGGCCCAATACCAACCCGGATGGATGATTTCCAAGGATGTCCGTCTGCTGGTCAATCGAGACCTGCTGCAAGCCTATGAACTGACGACGACCAGTCTTCACGATCACACGCTGGAGTTAAATCCCGTCCCCGGCGGCACCGAGATCCGCCTGAAAGAGTTCAACCAGTCGGCGGTTCTGCTCGTGACCACCGATCAACAGGCGAAGGGAACTCTGGTCTCCCAGCTGACTCAGGTGCGTCCGCTGGCCTCCGAGGCGTGGGCGAGTCTGGCCCGAGCCAAACTCACGCGCGTGCGCGAGGTTCACCACCAGCTGTTGCAAGCTCAGGCACCGGCGGTCAATCGGGGAGAAGGGGTACTGCGCGATGCGAGTCAACTCGTGGACCAGGCGGAGAAACTCCACGCTGCGGGACGCTATACGGAAGTCGAAAAGCCCGCCCGTATGGCCTTGGCCAACCTGCGTGACTTACAACAGAACCATTGGAAGAATGCCGTTCGGCCCGAGAACTCCCCCGCATCCAGTCCGCACACGATCTGCTTTCAGACGCTGCCCGACCACTACCGCATGAAAGAGACCCTGAAGCTCTCCGGTCCGGAAGGTGAGAACCTGCTCAAGTCCGGCGGGTTCGATGACAGCGACACCGTGCTGGTGAATTGGCTGAGATTCTCGGAACTGCCCAGCGACTCTCCCATTGTGACAACCGCCGCACTTGAGGGGCCAGCAGGGGCATCCTGCCTGCACATGGGGGCCGCTGTTATGGCCAGCGACAAGTCCCCGTTGCCTCTCCTGGAACAGACTCCCGTCTCGATGACTAGCCCGACGATTCCGGTCCTGGCAGGGCAGATCATCCGCGTGCAGGGTCGCATTCGCATTCGGCAGCCCCTGGATGCTGCCACCGACGGCCTGATGATCTATGACTCACTCGTCGGAACGGTCGGAGCGCTCCGGTTCCATGATCCGACCCGAGGAGGGGACTGGCAGGAATTCGAATTCTTTCGCCAGGTGGCTCGCTCGGGCGAGATGCGGCTGATGTTTGAACTCAAGGCCCTCGGAAATGTCTGGTTGGATGACGTTCGAGTCACCGCGAGCACCCCGGAAGAGCCGCAGAACCCTGTTCCAGATGCGGTTACTGTTCCCACAACTCGTTGAAGCCGTGACGGGGTCTCTGTGGAGAAATCCGGGCCTCTCAAGTCGGAAGCCTTCGCCACGGCTGTTTGGGTGACCGGCCAGAAATCGCGCACTCCGAAGACATCCGAAGTCTCCGAAGACTTCGGATGTCTGGCGGGTCAGATTCCACGGCCTTTTCCTCAGTCCACCTATGAGAATTCCCCCAAGTTCTGGCCTCTCGCGACCACTCCACAATCCCGCGAGTGTCTTCCGGCACATTCGTAACTGTTGTACTGGTCGCATAACTCTTTGAGAATGCTTTGGAATTCCGACACTCCATCGCCGATGAATGAATAAACAACACGGCGTCTCGGGGATGTCGTGGAATGTGTGCTGTTCTGCAGCACGTACCTCTCGCGGGCTGCGAAGGGTGGCCTCGCATGTCGGAACAACGTGACATTCTGTACGTTGATGACGAGAATTCAAACTTAGTGGTTTTCGAGGCCACTTTCGAAGACGACTTTCGGATACATATCGCCCATAGCGCGGCCGAAGCGTTACAGCTGATTGAAGAGTTGCCGATTCCGGTTGTGATCGCGGATCAGCGAATGCCGGACATGACCGGTGTGGAGATGTTTTCGCTGATTCGGAGAAAGCATCCGCACATCCAGCGCGTCATCCTGTCCGGATATTCCGAGTCCGATTCGATCATCGACGCCATTAATCAGGGGCAGGTGTTTCAGTTCGTCCGCAAGCCTTGGCAACGGGCTGAACTGCTGTCGGTCATCCGCCGCGCGATGGAAGCGCATGACATGGCCCTGGAGAATACGAGCCTGATGGAGCGACTGCTGGTGAGCGAACAGTGTGCGATCCTCGGACGTGCGACCGCAGAAATCGCCCACGAAATGGGGAACCAGTTGCATTTGCTGCCACTCATTGAGCTGATTGAAGATGAGTATTCTCACGATGTCAACCTGACTCTGCTGGCTCAGTTGGCTCGGGACTCGCACGAGCGATTGAATACGCTGGTCCATGAAATCAAGGACATCGTCCGCCAGGAAGGCACGCAGGTCAGTTTGCAATTGGTCAGCCTGGCGGATGTCATCCGGGAGCTGTTGTCGTTCTTGCGTTTCAACCGTTCGATCCCCTCGTCGTCGATCGTGGCTGACCTGCGTGGCGATCCGGTCATTCTGGGGAATAAGCTGAAGCTGCATCAGGTGTTGATGAATCTGATTAAAAATGCGATGGATGCGATTGCTGGCCAGCCGGATGGCTTGGTGGCCATCCATCTGTCGACTGGCCTCGACACGGTCGACCTGAGTGTCGCCGACAACGGGACCGGGATTCCGTATGCGATCCAGGAGAAAGTCTGGGAGCCGTTTTTTTCCACGAAGGGGAAACTCGGGAATGGTCTGGGACTCGATCTGGTGAAACGCCTCGTCGAAGCCCAGCATGGCCAGGTTCAGATGCACTCCACGCCGGGACAGGGCACGGAATTCACGATCTCGTTCCCGATCGTCGCCAGTCCGCTGGAGGCGGAGACTTCTCTGATCGCAATTCGATAAGCCAACTCCGGCGTGCGCCAGATGTCCTCTGCCAGAGATCGCCCTATCGCTTCTCGGCAGTCTCATGAACGAACAGACATTGGCAGCATTCTCGTGTATGTTCTTGTTTTCAAGGGATTCATCGGCGGAATGCTCGTGATACAAATTCTGAGGGACTATTGAGAATCCTCCTTACAATTATGTTCACTGAGTCATGCGGCGAGAATACGCTACCTCATCTCCTCGTAAGTCGTGCAGCCAGAAATCATCGACCGTGGCATGGGCGTCTCGCCCCTGTGGAGTCTCGCTCATGGGGAGTCTCTGGAAAACACGGGCGGGACGCCCGTGCCACCGGTGAGATAAATCGGGCCGTTCGCCTGAGTCGGAGTGGTTCTCGCGATGGTTCGAGACTGGAGCGGGCGAGCACAGGCACGGAAACACCGAGACCAGCCTGGATGGCGGGGAAAACATGCGTGGCCACCGACCGAGTGGCTAAAACCGATCGCCTAAAAAACTATGGAATTCCTGTTGACATTCGCGATTGCAATGTTACTGTACTAGTCAGGTGACACAGTGGTTCACTGATCTCGCCAGTCGCATTTCGCACTGACCAGATCCTCCTCTCCCTTTGCGGAGGTTCCCATGCTTCGGCATATCGATGCCCAGAATGGCATCCCCATTTACGAGCAGATCATTCGGCAGGTGACCATCGCCGTTGCCGACGGGTCGCTGATACCGGGGGAGCATGTCCCCTCAGTCCGCGAACTCGCTGCCCGGCTCGCGGTCAACCCGAACACGGTGGTCCGGTCGTACCGCGACCTCCAGGGGCAGGGCATCCTGGTTCAGGTTCGCGGCACCGGACTGGCCATCGCCCCCGAGGCTCTCGCGAAATGTCGCGACCAGCGGCTCTCGCTCATTCGCGAAAGTTTGCGCTCCGTTTTGGAGGAAGCCTGGCGTAACCGAATCTCAATGGCCGAGCTGCGGACGCTCTGCGACACCGAACTGACCCGTCTGACCGAGGAGGCCCTCTAACATGACTCCAGCCATTTCTCTGCAAAATGTGTCGAAGCGGTACGGCTCGATTGTGGCCCTCGACAATGTGTCGTTCGAGGTTCCGGCGGGCAGCGTGTGCGCTCTGCTCGGAGCCAACGGAGCGGGCAAGTCGACCGCACTCAAGATCCTGCTGGGCCTCATCTCACAGGACTCCGGCACCGCCAAAGTCGGCGGTCTCGATAGTCGTCTCGACGCTCTCGATATCCGCCGCACCGTGGGGTACGTCCCCGAGCGACCGGCCCTTTACGAGTGGATGACCGTCGAGGAGATCGGCTGGTTCGTGGCCCCGCTCTACCCCAGCGACTACCAGCGGGAGTACCAAAAGCTGCTCGATCGCTACGCCCTGAATGCGAAGCAGAAGATCAAGGATCTCTCGAAGGGGAACCGGTCGAAGGTGGCACTCGCTCTGGCCCTCGCCCATCAACCGAGCGTCCTGATCCTGGATGAACCGACCTCGGGACTCGACCCACTCGTGCGGCGCGAGTTCCTCGAAAGCATGGTCGATGTGGCTGCGGAAGGCCGGACGGTCATCATCTCCAGCCACCAAGTCCAAGAGGTCGAGCGCGTCGCCGACCGCGTGGCGATCCTGCTACACGGGAAGCTCGTCTGCCACGAGC
>JAYTCW010000233.1:0-18374 GCA_043736295.1 Planctomycetota bacterium
GAGTTCCCTTGGACCGACGAGGATTTCCTCTGCTGTCTGCGGCAACGAAACTGTATCGGCATGGTGGCCGAACACGATCACAAGATCGTCGGCTTCATGATCTATGAACTACACAAGTCGCGACTGCAGATCTTGAACTTCGCCGTCGCTCCCGAAGTGCGTCGGAGCGGGATCGGATCGCAGATGGTCCTCCGCCTGATCGACAAGCTCTCGCAGCAGCGTCGCAACGAGATCATGCTCGAATGCCGCGAACGGAATCTGGAAGGCCAGCTGTTCTTCCGGGACCAGGCATTCCGGGCGATCAGCGTCGTGCGAAACCATTACGATGAGACGGGCGAAGACGCCTACATCATGCAGTTCCGGCTCGATGCTTCTGAGGACGCTCTGTCGCCATTCGCTCCCCAGAACCGGATCTCGGAGTTCGACGCCGCGTAAAGCGACCCCCTGAACACGACTCGAATCCTCAGCTCGAAGCAGTCACTGCTTCGAGCTGTTTTTCATGATAGGGGCAGGCAGTCGTGAATGGTCTGCCCGCCTGCCTGAAGATAAAACTCGCGCGTGGGCTAAAGCCACGCTACGGGGACACATTTGTGTTCGAGAACGATCATTGCTATCGATAGAGTTGAGATCGGACACCGCCACTGGTGGATGCGACATCGGGAGATTTCCGATCACGGATCGAAGCGGCATTCGCATCGATTTGTGAGTCTGGCGGAAGCAAGTGGAGCAACCGGGGACGGAAGACCACCATCAGAAACAGCGGCAGATACCAGAGGACATAGACGCCGCCCTGCTGTGTGTACCAGAACTGCGTGCTGATGATGATGGCCGCCGAATGGGCCAACAGGTGTTCCACGTTCTTTTGCCGAGGGAAGACCGTCAGCACAATTAGTTGGATGCAGTAGAGGGCGATGACTGGCAGGCGATAAACGGAGAGATACTCGGCCTCTTT
The DNA here is from genome assembly GCA_043736295.1 of Planctomycetota bacterium. Lineage (GTDB taxonomy): Bacteria > Planctomycetota > Planctomycetia > Planctomycetales > Planctomycetaceae > TH-plancto1. The sequence goes on from JAYTCW010000233.1 coordinate 953, forward strand.
CCAGAACCCTTCCATCTGGGCATCCGAGCGGAAGGCGAGTACCTCCAGGTCGATCGATCCCAAAATCTTGTTCACAAACGTCGGACCATCCAGCGAAGTGAGTGCCAAGCTACCGACCAGAACGAGGGCCACTGCACCGAGTGCGATACCGAATTTCAAGCTGCCGCGTCGCCCATAGAAGGCGAACCACAGCGGCAGCAGAAAGACTGGGAAGAACATCGCCCCACAAGCCAGTCCCAAAAAGATTCCGGACACCACGGGCTTGCGATAAAAGACGATGGCCCACACGATCAGTGCGGCGGGCAACACATGATTGAACTTACCCACATCGTATGCTGTTCCCGGCAGCAGCATGTAGAGCGTGGCAGCGGCCAGCCCCAATTGGACATCCCCGAACAGCTTCTTGCCCGCAACGATCAGGCCCGCCACGACGGCTCCGTGTGTCAGAATCGACAGGATGCGGGCGGCGAGATCCTCGACAAACACGAACTCCACGGGAGCAGCCAACAGAGTGGCTGCCGGTCCCGGAGCGGGTTCCCCTTGCATCTGAGGAGCATGGGGGAGACTCGTACGGTTGAGCAATGCTTCCGCATGTTCCACCGTCATTGTGGTCGAGCGGGGCAGCGAGTCAGTAATCGCTTTGGTTGACAGAAAGACAAACGCCGCTGCACACAGGAAAATCAGCCCGCCATTGTTCAGGTTTTGCCCCAGTTGGGGACGACGCTGCAGAATGGGGTCTGCCAGCAATCTGGCCAGATACAGCCCCGACAAAGAGAAGAGCCAGATGTAGCCGAACTGTTGCGTGCCCTCATTCCGGACAAAGATCAGCCCCGGTGCAGCGAGAAGCAGCAGCACCAGATCAACGTTGCGGAGTGACCAAATGCGGTTGAAGCGGTAGAAGACAGCCAAAATCAACAGAGTTGACAGGTAGAACCATGTCGCCGCGTTGACCGAATATCCTCGAAGCAACACATCCATCTCAGCAGCGCTCCCGCGCGACCACTGCCCCTGGCATTCCCTGCCAGTGGAGCTGTTGCCTCCTCGTCAGACCTCATCAATGAGTCTGAGACATCCCGATCAAAAATGAACACCAGCAAAGCCGGAGCCAAGGGAAAAGGATAACGAGAACGACGCCCGAAATCCAATGGAAACGCGGGTTGGCCACTCTCCCTCGCGGATGACCAGCCCCCTCTGGGCGAGAATCGCTACTCAGCGGAAGATCCCCGTAGTCGTTAATCTCGCCCGCGTGAATTGACGACCGGCTACTCGTTTTTCCCTGTCAGTTGACTCGTATTTCCCACAGATGGATCGATTCGCCCGAGGTGTCACGAACCCCGTTTCAGGTTCGTTCGAGATCGCCAACTTGTGACCAATGACTCAATCCCAACCGCGGAGAGTACCAGCAACGGGTATTCTCCCGGGAGTCGGTAGCGGACTGAACTGACGAACACGAGGTGCAAGGCGGCAAAATAGAGGATCGGCCCAGCTGTGATGGCCAGGCTGCCGAGCGAGCGCCGGAGTTGCCAGGCTCCGACCAGTGCGGGTATGAACACCACGACAAACCAGACGAGCGACACGAACTGGAGTGCGGGGAACTTCTGGAACTGGTCGGCATTGGGAAAGGGGTTCCAGTAGCGGAGTGTCTTCTTCCAGGCGAGGACCGCAACTTGACCAGGGTTGTCGAAGGCAAACGCCCAGGCCCGCTTCCGGTACTCGCGGTCCATCTCGTACTCTGTCATCCGCGAGAGCAGGTTTTCCTCATCGAAGAATGCCATGTCGCTATCGCCGGTGGTGTTTCCGGGATTCCACCCGTCGTACAGACTCGGCCCCATCCAGAGTGTGGTCAGCACGAAATGCCCCGTCACCCGTTGGTTGCGAAGTCCCCAGGGAACCAGGCTGGCCACCATCAGCAAGATGGCGCAGATGGCCATCACCGCACTCGCCCGATCTCGCTTCAACAACCACAACCACAGCACCAAACACGGCGGGAAAAGCAACCAACTGGGACGCAGGTAACACCCCACACCACCCCACAGTCCTACAATCGTGCCGGAGAGAACAGCTGCGATGAGGGTCGGAGAACTTGTGGCTTCGGTCGAAAAGGAGGACTTGGAATCAGCAGTCCGAGTTGTCTGATCTCCCCAGCGAGACAGCGGACCCAGACCGAAGACCAGAGACACCGCAAACGCCGTCTCGGTCAACTCGATAGCACTGAATCCCACAAAAATCGGTGAGACTCCTGCCAGCCACCCGGCAATTAAACCGACCCGATGACCGCTCAGCCTGTGTCCCAGCTGATAAACACCGAGGCAGCCGAGCGCGCCGACGGTCGCCAAGACGAGGCGGGCGGCCAAAAGATTTTCACCAAACAATCGCAGTGAGACTGCCAGCAAGAGCGGAAAACCGGGCATCCGCAACACTTGCCGGGGCGGGGTGTAGATCTGGTAGGGTTTGCCCAGAGATATACGATGGGCGAGATCCCAGTACCCGGCGGCATCGCCTTCGATCACAAACTGACGAGCGGGCTGGGCGAGATGATCCAGGTAATACTGAACCGCGAAGACAGCTCCGATCCGCAAGCTCAACGCCACTGCGAACAAGACCAAGACCGACCAACGGGGGTTGATACTCAAGACATGTTCCGCCGGAGATCGCATCGAGATCGGGTGGCGATCGTACGGGCAGACAGTTCAACCGGTCAAGCGGATTGCGACATGCGGCAAATGTGAGAGTTGTGGCGATCGCCGTCCTTGCTGCAGCGACATTCGTCAACGGCAAAGAGCCGGTCCCAACTGATGCGGCACTCGTTGATTCCGAACTCGATCAGCACCTTGCGGACCTCTTCGTAGTTGAACCCCAGTTGGCCGATTTCCTGACTATTGTTGGTGAAGGTCAAGATTTCCCACGGATGATGTTCGCGAAGGAACTGCCGCTGCACGAAACCCACCGCCACAGGACACAGTTCCACACTGCCCGCCAAGACACGTCCATCCGGCAGAAACTGAATCCGACCGAAATGGCCCGGCTGGTCGAACTCGGGGAATTTCTGCATCCCGTAGAGATGCTGAATCCAACGGTGGTGGTAGAACGGCACCCAGTGTTCGACGAACCACGCGCGGTACGCCTTGGCTCCGAGATCACGCCCCGCAGCCTTGGACAGGAGGTACTTATGCTTACACGCTTCGTAGTGTCCGTACTCGGAAATCGAGTCGAATTGAAGGCAATCAAAAGGCAACGTCATTGACGCTCCACGGGAAAGAGATATGGCCCCACACCATCCAGATCGAGATCTCTCCCCATCCGGTTGCCTTCCCCAGGCAACTTCAGCGATCACTTATATATGTGTTTTCGCACAAGAGTCAAGCAGTTCTGCACGAAATTCTGGCAATTTCCCTCTTTGTCCGGCAAGTCTCTGCATTCGGAAAATTGCCTAAATCGCCAATCTGGCAAAGCCTGCTCATTTGACAGATGCGGCTCAATCGCTACTTTAAGCGTGTTGCTTCCTCTGGAATGTCTACGTAGACACCCAAACATCGATCCAGAGAAGCGCTGTCGGGAAGTTCAGGCCGTCTCGGAGCCATCCCATGCAGCTCACAGGAAATTCCGAGTCGATTGAGGAGTTTGATATGGTCCGCAAGATGATGTTCGCGTTTGCTGCTCTGTTGGCAATCGTTCTGGTGGTTGATGATGCACAAGCCGGTCGAAGGGGCAGAGGTCACCGCGGTTCGTGCTGTGCTCAGCCTTCTTGTGCAGCTCCTAGCTGTGCAGCACCAGCATGCGGCGGATGTGCCCCAAGCTGCCAAGCACCTGCTTGCGGCGGATGCGCCGCAGCTGCTGCTCCTTGCAGCAGCTGTGCAACGGCTGCAACAGCCGCTGCCGCTGTCAGTGCTCCTGAGCAACCAGCTGCAGCTCCACCAGTTCCTAAGTAGTTTTGTCCCTCCTCGGGAACACTCAACGGCTTGTGATCCTTTGGATTGCAAGCCGTTTTGCATTGGTGAGGTTTCAACACCCTTGAAGACTGAGCGATCGACACTCACCGGCGGTCTTCAACCCAGCCGATCATTCCACAAGGTGCCCGATGGATCTGCAACTCGTCGACAAACACATCGTAATTACCGGCGGGACCAGTGGAATTGGTCTGGCCACTGCGCGGGAGTTCTTGCGAGAGAACGCACGAGTGACCGTTCTGGATCGTGGAGATGCTTCTCATGAACTCGCCACTGAGACGGACTCGCATCAAGTTCGCCACCTCCGCGTTGACATTACCGACTTCGAGGCGGTGAAGGCTGCCGAAAAGCAGGCGGTCGCTGACTTCGGTCCGGTGGATGGCGTCATCCACTGTGCGGCCATCGGTTCCGGAAAATTCGGATTCCCGTTCACGAACTTGGAGCCGTCCGACTGGGGGCAGACCCTGCAAGTCGACATTATGGGAATGGTGCATGTGGCGCATGCCTTCGCCCCGAGGATGCGCGAGCGCCAGACCGGGATGTTTGTCTTCCTGTCGAGCATCGCCGGACAGATCGGCTCGCAAACCGACCCGCCCTACAGTGCGGCCAAGGCGGCAAACATCAACTTCGCTCAGTGCATGGCGAAAGACCTCGCCCCGCACAATGTGCGCGTCAACACCATCTGCCCCGGCATGGTCCAGACCCCGCTCAATCGTTCAGTCTGGCAGGCGTGGCACGACCAACAGCCGCTCGAAGGCCGCCTCAGCTACGAAGATTGGGCGGGGACCAAAGTCCGCTCCATGGTCCCGCTCGGTCGCTGGCAAACCCCGGAAGATGTGGCCGCGATGGTCGTTTTCCTCACCTCGGAACGAGCCCGCAACATCACCGGCCAGACGATCAACGTCGATGGCGGGTTTGTGATGCATTGGTAGGGGAAAGTTTTCAGTGTTCAGTTGTCAGTCATCAGGGAAGCGTTCGCCCTCGCATCGGTCTGACTGACAATTGACAACTCCCCTCGCAGGCACAACCGGCATCCCCCTCACGATCCCTCCCGTTACAGCTTGTCTCATTGGCAGATTGATCGACATCTCACACAACTCCGTCCCCATGGGGGACTCGGCTGCACATCCAATCCCCCGCGTGTTAAGATAAGTGTTGGTGGAGGGGGATCGCCCTTATCTCATCGCGTTCGTGTCATCCAATGGAGCCAGAGCCTCATGGCTGGTCAGGTTTCGCTGAAGTCGGGCCACGTGAGCATCACGGGCAACTTTCGCGACAACAACGAGGACAACTGCCACATCGATCCCCAGGCCAGGTTTTTCCTGGTTGCGGATGGGATGGGGGGACAGAGCGCTGGCGAGAAGGCCAGCGAGCTCGCGATTGATCTGATCTCCGAGAAGCTCCAGCAATGGGTCGACTTCCAGAAGTCCGATGCTCAGGCGACGACGGACGCCATTGAACGCTCCGTGACTCATGCCAACAGCGAAATCATGGCCCTGGGTGGCCTCGACAGTCGCTATCACAATATGGGCACGACGGTCACATTTATCGTGAACGTCGCGAACAACCTCTTCATCGGCGGCGTCGGCGATAGCCGCGTCTATCGGCTTCGCGCGGGGAAGCTGGAACAGATCACTAAAGACCACTCACTGACCCAGGCTCTGGTCGACGCCGGGACCATCTCTGCCGAAGAGGCGTTGACTCACCGCTACAAAAACGTGCTCTATAAATACCTCGGGACCAAAGAAGGCAGCGGCGGCTCCGAGCCCAAGCAGATCGTCCCCGAAGCGGGGGACCGCTACATGCTCTGCTCCGATGGTGTCACCGACGGGGCCTCCACGGTCGTGATCCGCGATCTCCTGCTCTCTTCCAAAGACCCACTACTGACCGCGCAGAAAATTGTCGAAGCGGCTCAGCAAGGTGGCTCCCGCGACAACATCACCTGCATCGTCGTTCACGCAGACTAACGCAGTTTCAGAAGTGGGGTTCATCCGACTATTCGGGGGCCAAGAGCACTTTCACAATCTCTCTTCAGTGAACTTACGAGCGGTCAGCTTTCAGCAGTCAGCCAGAAGGTTTTGTTTCGGCTTCTGGCTGACTGCTGATGGCTGACCGCTGACGGCTTGGACTGAACATGCTCTAGCCCGTGACTGTGTGGATTTTCTGAGGCATTGCTCTGAGATCCCAGACTTGCCGGAGCCTGAGAGCAGTCCCCAATTCGGTGAGTGCCCGAACAGCCCAGCCCCCGAGGTCCGGGCGGAACGGACTTGGAGGTCCTCTCGGCAATCATGCAATCGTGGAATGCTCTCCGGCCAGTGGCGGGAATTCAAGTCCCCGGTAGGACGGCCTTTCCAGGCCGTCTTACCAGGACTCTCTATTCGCCCGCCCGCCTGACACCTCATTCCCCTCACTCAATCGTCTCGTCCCAACCGCACGGGCTCCGTGCGGAGAGTCGGTCGAAACTTCGAATAGAGAAATCCCTCCTGACAACGGGTACAAACTGCTTCCACTCCAAATCGTTCGGATTGCAGGCGAATCGCCTCACGCAATCGAGTGACACCGCACGCGGCTGCAATCGAGACAGGATTTCCGCAGTGCGGACAGAAAATTTGAGCAGCAACCATTGGAGAACTCCCCATTCATCAGCGAGGTTCAGGATGTCATTGAGTCCTCCGCGATGGCCCGCAGAGTCTCTACTGTCAACATTAGACCCTGACGGCTGACAGCTAGATGTCGCACTTGCTGCTGAGTACAGGAAAAGGGGGCCAGCCTGTTCACTCACGATCATTGGAAGCGACCACTGGCGGTTTCACGACGAACTCAAACTCCAGGCACTGATGTACCAGAACCTCAACCTGAATGGAGATCGAATCGGAACGGGGTTGAAAGGAATACCATCCCACCCAACCATAATCGACGAGATTGCGAACGGGACTCAGGTTGTTTCCATTTTGGTCAGAGATTCGCACCTCGAGATGAGTCAGGGGGGGCAATGATCCAGGCTCAATATAGAGCGCAGGAAAGTCCGTCTGGATGTCCATGAAATTGGCATCGCCATACACATACGATTTAGGACCACCACTGGAAGTGATGTTGACAGTGGCTGAGACCAATTGGCCCTTTTCAAACCGATAGCACCCGGGCCCCATGAGATGCTGTGGTTGAATCAGGACCGAGTTGATCGTACGGGCGGTGATCGTCTGGAGTGATGCACTGGTGGCAGACGCTGGAATCGGGAAGCTCCCCAAGTTCCATGTTTCCTCGGGGGCAAATTGAGCATCGATGCGGCGGCGGAATTGAGTCTTGAGTTTCCAGGCGGGCTCGCGGAGTGGCAGCCACGAGCCTCGATTGCCCGTCGCATCCGAGAACTGGTCGAACTCGTCGAACTCTCGATCGACGTGTAAGACATCCCATCCCGGCGAGTTGGACCGCAGCGAGAACTGTGGCTTCAGCTGCCGGGCCACGTTGTCGACCTGGATGTCCGTCAAGGTAACGGTCAACGGCCCGACCGTCTGCGTCACGGGACACGGCGGAGCGACCCATTCAGGAAACGTGGGCTGGTATCCGGGATTGGGGATGGTCTGCTCCATCAATGTCTCTGTTCCATCGTCGCTCAGCAACCGAAAATGGAGTGTGGGCTGGCGACGGGGAAATGCCTCGCTCATGTAGAGCATTCCATGCTGGCGGGCATTGCCACTACTGGATATTCCTTCCCGATGAGCAACAGGATAGACGACGCCGTCCTCATCCACGATCTCCAGTCGCGGGTGTGGAAGACTCTCCGGTGTCGGCTTCAAATGTGCCGGTGAGTACTCCATAAACAACAGGAACAACGTACCGTCAGATCCACCATTGACCGAGACGAGCGGCTGCATTTCCAGCAGGATATGCAGGCCCATGGGAATCGCATTCTTGACGCGAGTCCCGAGTGTTGATTCGGAATTGTAGACCATCCGGTCCACGCTCGCGGCAACGAACTCCATCCGCCAGCCGTGGCCGATCTCCACGCCCTTGGTGGGGAAGTAGTAGGACATTCCGGCCCAGGTGGCGAGGACACCCAAGGCGAATCCAATCATCCACTTTTGGCGTCGAGACATTGCTGGCCACCTCTGTTCCAAGCCACTCAACGGGAGAAGATCAATGATCCACAGATTACTGAGATGACACAGCGCGGCATAGCCGCAACCAATGGGAAGCCGTCAGCCATCAGCGGTCAGCTGTCAACCCGAAAGCCACACTCGACGAAGCAATCTCTGCACCCCGAAGGGTTCGACACAGGTCACGCGGGTGGACTACCCCTTCAGGCCACGCCGTGAAGGATTCCCGCGAGGCGTTTCCCAAGGCTCTGCCCCCTCTCCCCCACATTCGATGCCGCTTGCGGAGTGGACTCCACTGGGGGGAGAGGGACGGGGTGAGGGGGCCTGAGCGAGCGATATCGCCCCCTCACCCCAGCCCTCTCCCCCGCAACACGCCCAGGGCCCAAGACACGTCGATCGCGGGGGAGAGGGGGCCGGAAACGTGTGGGCTGCCTGGCGAACGTGATCCCTGAGAAATCCTTCACGGCGTTGCCCTTCAGGGTTCGGTTGTGGGGCAGCCATTTTCCTAGGGTGCGCTCTTGCGTCGCGACCCTGGGCTGTGATGTGCAACCCCTTCGGGGTACAGAGGATTTCAGGCCACCGGAAACTTGCGCAGCGTGCAAACATTCTTGACGTGAGTCGTACGGCGCGGCGCAGCCGAAACCACAGGGGAGGTGCCACTCGATCTCTTCCATCCCGAAGGAATGTCAGCCATGAGCCGGTGGTGGAGCGCAGCGACACCACCGGAACACAGGCCTCGTGAAATGTAGCGAGAGGCACTGGCGATTCACGAAACTGGCCGTGCGGCAAACGCCGTTTCATCAGGCCAGGGCTGGAGTGGGGGGCCACATCGCTCGCTCCCCGCCCTCCCCACAGTCACCTCCCTCCCGAAAGTCACACCGTCAGTGGGGAGAGGGGGCAGAATCTCGTCACTGCCGACAATTCGGATGCACACACCATGCCCCCCGCTCCTGCCCCTCAAGACTCCGACGCAGCCTCTCGACATGATACGATTCACTGGGGTATTCATTCCGGTTTCAGCAGGTGATCTCGATGCGAAACATCTCCTCGGCCCGGCGAAGTGCGCTGCTGCTCGTCGTCGTGGGAATCGTGGTGTCCAGTGGATGTGAGAACTCCCATCCACCGCACCCGGCGAAAGCCGTCACCGCGCTGAAGGATGACTCTCGGACTCGCCAGATTGAGGCGTTTTGTGGCCACTGCCATGCGCCCCCGCGTCCGGAGTCCTACGCGCGCCGAGATTGGCCCGCAGAGGTGTCCCAAGGATTTCGTTTCTACGAAGGGGCCGAAAACCTGCACTTGGCTGTGCCGCCCGAGGCTGACGTGGTGGCCTACTATGTGGCATTGGCCCCGGAATCGATTGCCCCACCCGCACAATGCCTCGTCGAAGCGAACTCTCTTTTTCAGCGCCAGTCCCCCGCGACTCAATCGCTGGCTGTGTCTGTTTCGGACCTGGTCTCCGATCCCGAATCAAAGCGGATGTGGGGCTGTGACATGCGGACCGGGGCAATCCTGGAGGCGGATGCGCAGGGAGTCCTCTCGGAAATGGCCCGACCACTGGAACTTTCCAATCCGAGTCGATTGACCACTGTCGACCTCGATCACGACGGCCAGACGGAAATCCTAGTGAGTGATCTGGGGAGCTTCTTTCCGCAGGATCACCAAAATGGGGCTGTCTGGAAACTTGACCCCCAGTCGAACTGGGAGGCCACAAATCTCCTGCAAGGAGTCTCCCGCGTCTGCGACGTTCAACCGGGCGACCTTGATGGAGACGGCGATTTGGATTTAGTGGTAGCCGAGTTTGGCTGGAGAAGAACGGGCCGAGTGCTGATCCTCTGGAACCAGGGGGACCAGTCCGCCGAACCCTGGCGCACTCAGGTCCTCGATGCCCGGCACGGGGCGATCGATGTTCCCGTGATTGATCTGAATCAGGATGGACGCCTGGACATTGTGGTGCTGTTGAGTCAGGAGTTCGAGACCGTGCAGGTCTACCTGAATCGGGGGGAAGGGAAATTTGAGCCACAATCCATTTACGAGGCGGGCGATCCCTCGTTCGGGTCCAGCGGAATCCACGTCGTGGACTTTGACCAGGATGGGGATGTCGATCTCATCCACACCAACGGAGATAGCTTTGACAGCAGCCACGTCAAGCCGTTTCATGGCATCCGCTGGCTGGAAAATCGTGGCAGCTTTCCCTTTGTGGTTCACGAAGTGGCACGCCTGGCGGGCGTGCATCAGGCCATCGCCGGCGACATTGACCAGGACGGCGATCTGGATCTGGCGGCGGTCAGCTTGCTCCCCCCCGCTGTCCTGCAACAGTACACCGGGTTGCCTTCGGTCGTGTGGGTCGAACAGACCGCGCCGGGGACATTTGCCACACATGTGGTGGAGATCGATGCGGCATCACACCCCGCCTGTGATCTGCGGGATGTCGACACCGATGGAGACCTGGACCTCGTGGCCACCAATTTTGGCTGGCAGGAAGACCCCGGCCCTCCCGTCACATGGTTCCACAATCAGGGCCGACAGTTGCGAACGGTTTCCGGTAAGCGATAGCGCAGTTTTAGTCCAGTCACCCGAAGTGGAGCGAGGGCTGCTTCCAAGTGGTTCCGTTGGCGGGGCTCGCTTGTGGTACGGTCGAGGAGACGTAGGGTGGGACCAGCCGCTTGGGGCGCAGGCCCACCATCGCCCCGCCATTCAACGTCGAACATGGTGGGCCTACGGCACTGGACGGCGAACACATCCTGCCCAGCTTTCGTCTCTCGATTGGCGACTGGTTCGACCGAGCCACTCGCATCAGGCCGAATGTCTGATTTGAAAACATGGCGTCTGCCAAGACCACCCCGCCGAGTGATGCCTCGATCCGCCATGACCTCAATCTACCCCCAACATCAGCGGAAGGCCTTCGGAGAACAAGGATTGTTCCAGCTCAATGAGCTGCCCATTCGATGGATGCAACTTTGCAAAATCTGGGGTGAGGCTGAGACCTCCCATCGGGCCAGATGAGAACAGCGGCCCATCGCTCCGCCACTCAGTGATATGAATTTCATGTTTCCAATCATCGCTAAAACTGGTCAACGGGTTCCGACCTCGACAGAGTTCTCGGGCTGCCGACTTGAATCGGTTCAAGTATGAAGGTGTCGGCTGCGTCGGGAGAAGAATGATGTCATTGCCTCGAACTTCCCATTTCCCAAGAACGTCGAGACACATCGGCCCTGGATCACCAGCATTGAAAACGCCGCACCCCATAAAATAGCAAATCCTTCGGGCATGATACGTTCGATCAGAGTGAAATTGGTATTCGAGGCATGGTACTCCGCAGGGAATCCCTGCCCGATCTTCGTCCCAACGATCAATCTCGTGTGCGTTACCCACAGCCCATGTACCAACAAGCATCCTTTCATGGGCACTCAATGGGCGGACTTCGTCCCACAATATCCAAAAAAATGGCAGTATGGCCAAGACAATACAGCCTGCGAATACTCGGCGTAACATAATTCTCCCCATTCGAGTCGGTCTGTCAGGAGAGTTCTCATCGGACGCGGTTAGAAACGCAACGCCAGCGATCACGGTTCCGGCTCGTTCCGCATTTAGTTTCAAGTCACCAGACATGAGAAGCTCCCGTGATGATGTGCAAGCGAGAGGATTTTACTGGTCGAGTTTCATGGGGCGATAGATCACTCGAGCCGCCTCTCGAATCCAAATGACGGATTGCACTTTGTGAAAGAGCCAGATTGTGCGGTTTCAGAGAAGCTCGAGTCGCGTGAAGTGGCTCGACTGCCTACGATGTATCTGGAGAGTGGCTGGTGGTCACGATCAGACGGCGGTGGGCCTCTCAACCTCGATCGGGAGCAGATCGGTGATGGATGAATTGTTGCAACTTCGGACAGATCGGCGGGGAGTGTCGCCTTTCGCTCCGCGAAAGGGCGTTCTTTCGCGGAGCGAAAGACGACACTCAATGCCGCGATCCCTGATCGCCGGGCTGCTGTGCGGCATGAGCCTGCTCCTCGGCCCTCTCGTGGCCGCCGAAGTTCCGACTCCTGTCGTTGAGGCTCAGCAGGCTCGCATCGCCACGATCCAGAAGGCGATGCCCGCCGTCGTGGCCATCTTCGACCCCGAGGGCAAGGGCGGCGGGTCGGGGGTCCTCATCACTGCGGACGGGTACACCATCACCAACTTCCATGTCGTCGAGGGGATGGGTGGGCCGTTTATGAAGTGCGGGCTGAGCGATGGGAAGCTGTATGACGCGGTCCTGGTCGGAATCGACCCAACCGGCGATGTGGCGATCATCCAGATGTTGGGGCGGACCGATTTCCCCATCGCCGAGATCGGGGATAGCGACGAAGTGCAGATGGGGGACTGGTGCTACGCGATGGGGAATCCGTTCCTGCTGGCGACCGATTATCAGCCGACCGTGACCTATGGCACGGTGGCCGGGACGCATCGCTACCAGTTCCCGGCCGGGACGTTTCTGGAGTACACCGACTGCCTGCAAGTCGATGCCTCGATCAACCCCGGCAACTCGGGCGGCCCACTGTTCAACGCACGCGGCCAGTTGATCGGGATCAACGGACGCATCTCGGTCGAGAAGCGAGGCCGCGTGAACATTGGGGCCGGATACGCGATCTCGATCAACCAGGTCATGAACTTCCGCGAACATCTCATGAGCGGGCGCGTCGTCGACCATGCGACCTTGGGGGCCACGGTGACGACCGATTCCGAGGGACGGGTGGTCATCGGGCAGATCCTCGAACAGTCGGAAGCCTACCGTCGCGGGCTGCGCTCCGGCGATGAACTCGTCGAGTTCGCGGGCCGACCGATTCGCAGCGTGAACCAGTTCAAGAACATCCTCGGCATCTACCCGAATGGCTGGAAGCTCCCGCTGACCTACAAGCATGAGGGGGAGCAGAAGTCGGTGATCGTACGGCTGCGGACCCTGCACCGGGCTTCGGAACTCAATCCTGAGCAGGAGGAGCCACGAGAGCCGCAGCCGCTCCCGAAGCTCCCGATTCCCATCCCCATCCCCGGCCTCGAACTGCTCACCAAGCCAGACAACCCGCACGCCTACCTGTATGAGGACAAGTCCGGATTCGCGAACTACCACTTCAACAAGGTCGCAGTCGAGCGGGCAGTCGAGTCGATGGTTTCCTGGGGCAGCTTTGCGAAAGCGCAGGGGCCGTGGAGTTTGAACCTCAAGGACCAGCGCGGGGCGGTGATGCAGGTCAAGCTGACCGATACAACGGTGGCGGCCAAGATCGGCGAGACGCCGTACATCCAGGAGCTCTCGGACCCGCTGCTCGACAAGCCGCCGGGGAGCGGGGGACTGTTGGTGGCGTTTGACCATCTGCGGCGGATGCTCATCAACCCGAGCGCGAGGTTCTCCGAGTTCTACTACGTGGGGTCGGAGCCGCTCGACGGGACGGGGCCAAAGGTCGATGTCCTCGTCGCGCTGCAGGGCACCGCCATCAGCCGCTGGTACTTCCAGCGCGAGCCGGTGGCCCTCGTGGGCTGGGACACCGCCATCGAGGAAGATACCGATGAGTGCGAGATCCGGTTCAGCGAACTCGCCGACTTCGAGGGCCGCAAGCTGCCGAAGAAGCTGACCATCCGCAGGGCCGAGACGCTCATTGGTGAGTTCACGCTGGAAACCGCCACGTTGCAGGGAGCGAAGCCATGAGTCGAGCGGTCAGCGGTCAGCAGTCAGCAATCAGCCAGATGCCAGATCGCGAGTTTCTCCTGGACCCCAACGGGGTCACGTCTCGTAGCCCAGGGTTGATCGCGCAGCGAGCTACCCTGGGTAATCCGCCGCAGAGTCAACAACCCCAAAGGGGTTGCGGCAGCAGGTGGCCAGCCATGACGAGTCTCACCAAGTCTCTTTCTTTTGAGGTGTTCCCTCGACAGGACGCAACCCCGTTGGGGTTGGAACAGCGGAGGACACACTTCACCCAGGGTAGCTCGCTGCGCGAGCAACCCTGGGCTACACGACGGAACCCCGTTGGGGTACGACTCTCCGTGCCTCCGTGCCTCCGGGGTGAAATGATCCGCCGCTTATCGGCAGTGACACTCATTCTCTGCCTCTTCGCAACATCGCTCCTCGCCGCCGATCGCAACGCCGTTGAAGCCGAGGTCCAATCGAAGGTCGTTAAGCTCTTTGGAGCGGGCGGTCTGGCGGGGTTGCAAGGCTACGGCACCGGGTTTGTGATCTCGCCGAATGGGCACATCGCCACGGTGTGGAGCCATTTGCTCGATGGCGACACGGTTTCGGTGGTCCTCTCCAATGGCAAACGAATGACGGGCAAGGTACTCGCCGCTGAGCCGAAGCTCGACCTCGCGGTCATCAAGATTGAGGCCGAGGGGCTGGACCACTTCAACCTCTCCACCATCGCCACAGCCGGGCCGGGGACGCGGATCTACGCCTTCAGCAACATGTTCAAGGTCGCCGCCGGGGACGAGCCGCTGTCGGTTCAGCACGGCATCATCTCCGCTCGTACACAACTGAGCGCAAGACGCGGTCGATTCGCCTCGAACTACGCCGGGCCGGTCTATGTCGTCGATGCGATCACCAATAACCCCGGAGCAGCTGGCGGCGTGCTGACGAACCGCGATGGCAAGTTACTCGGGATGCTGGGGCGCGAGCTGCGGGATTCGCAGTCGCAGGTGTGGGTGAATTACGTGGTGCCCATTGGTGAACTGGCCCCGACACTCAAAGCCATGATGCAGGGCGAGTACACCCGCTCCGCCGTCGTCGACCCGCTGGCGGTGGCCCGCAAGATCCCGCCGCGCACGTTCGGGATAATCCTCGTTCCGGATATTGTCTTCCGCACCCCGGCCTATATTGATGAGATCCTCCCTGGCACCGATGCGGAGAAGTTCAAGCTTCAGCCGGACGATTTAATTGTGTTCCTCAACGGCAAGGTCGTGAACTCGGTCCGCACCCTGCAAGCCGAACTCAATCTCCTGCAACCCGGCCAGGATGCCGAGTTCGTCATCCGCCGAGGGAGCGAGTTGATTACGGTGAAGTTCCCGGTGCCGCTCGATTTGGAGGAGAAGAAAAAGTGAGCGCCAGTTCGTGGTCTTCTGTCTGGTCTCATGACGCCTCGAAATCGGTTCGCAACTTGTTCAGTCGATGTGATAGGATCTTCTTATGGCCACTACGGTTCTTGACCGGCTGATCGAGCCGATTGCGGAATGCCTGACAATTGAAGCGGCAACAAAGGTTGCTTCACTGAGGGCTGATGTTGTGGACCAGCAACGGCTCGACGAATTGGCCGAGAAGGCGAATCGAGGGACTCTGTCCCCCGAGGAGCAGTCGGACTACGACCGCCTGTTGGCGGCTTTTCACTTCGTGACGATTCTCCAGGCCCGAGCCCGTCGCTTGCTTCAGGCGGGATGGCCCGGACATCGATTTGGATGTCTGGGTGACGAAGGAACAAGAGGTATTGAAAGGTAAGCATGTCCCCAGTAACCTCTCGTTGTTGCACAACCCACCGTCCACAAGACACTGGTGGCCTAAAGAGACAATCAGTGGTTCTCATGTTCGGCATTGGCCGATCCACATTCTTGGGAGAACACGGTGCCGCGAGTGACTGCCACAGATGGTATCCCTTCGCTGGTGGTACATACCTATCGGCTTCTAGTGGAAGTGCTGGGTTGCGGGAACCATTTCTGGGAGAGTGTTGATCCAGACGATCCGTGGAGGTTTCCCGCGAATTGCGACCGAGACGCACTGGAGCGAAGGCTTCGAGAATTTCAGGAGATGCTCGTGAAGAACTTCTCAGACGAGATTCGGGAAAAAGCAGACTGTTTGATCACCCTGGAGATTCATAAGATGAAAGACAAACTCAGCAAAGCAAAACAACGTATTGACGCAGCCTTGGTTGAGTTACCTCCAGCGACCGCAACGCAAGTCTATGACAGCGTCCTCAATTCAGTTTCGGGAGTAGATTTGAATGCAGTCTTTCGACATCGCCTGACGTTCGGATCGGCTGCCGAGAAACGAGGAACCTTCACCCTGGAAGAGCAGTTCTCCCTGAAACAAGCTGTAGAGGACACTTACCGTCGGATTGAATCTTCGGGACTCAATGAGATCCTTGCCTCTCAGCACAATTTTCTGCTGAGGTATGCTGCTGCAACGGAAGGGAGGGACAGCAATCTCCCGAACAATACTCCAGAGAATGAAAGGGAGTTCGATAGGAAATGGGGAATGCTCGTCCCCATCGAGAGTCGGAATTGGTCGGCGATTGTTTTCGGAGGACTGGAAGTGACTGGTGCTGTTCTCGCACTTGCAACATGCGTCTCTCGTGGCCACTGCGGACCTGAAGAGGTTGCCGGAATCTGTTCGGCACTTGTGGCACTGAAATCGGGGGCACGGACAATCAGGGACGCCATCTAATATAATACGACCTGCTCGAGTCCGTAGCATTGGAGGGCTGGTGGATCGGGTGGCACGCTCTGAGTCTTCGAAGGGCGGGGGAGCGAGCTGATTACGGTCAAGTTCCCAGTGCCGCTGGATTTGGATGCGAAGCAACCATGACCGCGATGATAACCAAGCTGGAGGAGTCGCCTCTCAAGAACCGGCTGGTGGGCGTGGTAATCGCGCTCTTCCTCATGGGCGTCGTGGCCTTGATCGCCTCTGGGATTCAGGAAGCCCGCCAGGCTCTGAGACTTGAGCAGACTCATCAAGACTTGTACTGGATCGGGAACGCACTGCATCGCTACCACGATCAACACCGTCACTTTCCGCCGGTGGTGGAACTGGATAGCAGCGGCACAGCGATGCACTCCTGGCGGGCCATTATCCAGCCACATCTCGCCGCCGAAGTCCAGACTTCGGACAACTTCCAAGCCTATGACTTTAAACAGAGATGGGACAGCGCGACTAACTCCGATGCGGTTCATCGACATCGTTTCGGAGATCATTGGTATCAGTTTTTGGCTGTGGTCGGCCCGCAGGCGGCGTGGAGCAACGAGGGCACTCGGAAGATGTCCGATTTCCAGGACGGGTTATCAGACACCATCCTCGTGATCGGAGTTCGCGGCACGGGTCTCGGGTGGAATGAGCCACGCGATGCAGAGTTCGATGGTCAGACACTGACAATCGGAGGCCGCCCGCTCGATCCCTCTCAGCCACTCTATGTGCTGATGGCGGATGGGAGTGTGAGGTATGGACTCACCAGCGAGACCTTGGCTCCGTTGTTGACGATTGATGCGGGAGATGTGGCACCGAAGTGGTGATTCGAATGTGTCTGCGAGAGGTCGGAGGAAAGGGGGCGGATGAACCGGAATACGCAGCGCGGCATCGCCGCAACGCAAGTGATCTGCCGCACGCGGACTCTGACAACTCGTCGTCTGCCCCCGCCTCGTCGAACAGCCTGATCGGCG
>JAYTCW010000234.1:0-2505 GCA_043736295.1 Planctomycetota bacterium
AATACGCAACCCACAACGGAACCCGCGCCGCCGCGCACGCCGCGATCATCTTGTCGCACTGCGCCTTGTCGAGCGCCATCGGCTTCTCGACGAACACCGCCTTGCCCGCGTTGAGCGCTTGGACAACAAGGTCGGCATGCAGCGAGTGGCGAGTCGCAATGAACACCGCATCCATCCCCGGGTCGTTCAGAATCTCGCTCACCTCGGAGGTGCAGAACTCAAACCCGTACTTGTTCCCCGCCGAGACTGCCGACTGCCCTGAGGCGGTGAGGATGCCGCGATAGGCGACACCAGTTTGCTTCTGCAAGTTCTTCAGCAGCACCCCGCGCGCGAAGTTCCCGGCTCCGATGAACGAAACGCCGACCGTGCCCTTCGGCTTCGTTGTGGGAGGAGGGGACGCTTGGCGAAGGACCACCCGCGAGGTCAGCAGCTCGCTCGTGGCCGGATACTCCAGCAGCACACCGAGGTACGGCTCCATCCCCTCCATGATCATCTCGTACGCTTGCACCGCACCGGCGATGGGAAAGCGATGCGAGGTCAGCGTCTCGGGGTGGATCGCTCCGAGAGCGCACAGATCGAGGAACGCTTCTAAGTTCCGTTGCTCGGTCCAGCGAACATACCCGATCGGATAGTCGTGCCCCTGCTCCTCGAACTGCGTGTCATACCGTCCCGGCCCGTAAGACCGCGAGACGATGAACGTCAGCTCCTTGTGGTAGTAGTCGTTGCGGGGGATATCCATGCCGGTTACGCCGACCATCACCACTTTGGCTCGGTCGCGGGCGATGCGGGCGGCGAGTTCAACGGGGGTGTTACTCTTGGTGGCTGCGGTGATGAGAACAGAGTCGGCCCCGCGTCCGCGCGTGGCCTTCATCACGGCTTCCTCGATTGCCGAGCCTTCCCCCGCCAATGCGGCGACCGCACCATGAGCGATCGCTTGCTCCACACGCAGGGGCGAGACATCCAGTCCGATCACGCGGCACCCGCTCGCTCGCAACAGCATGACGGCGAGTTGACCGATCAGTCCCAGACCGATGACCGCCACCGTTTCACCCACGCGAGCATCGGTGTTCCGAATCCCCTGCAAGGCAATCGAGCCGACAGTCGCATACGCCGCTTGCTCCGCCGTCACGCCGGACGGAGCGGCGGCGGTCAGCAGCCGCGGGATAGCGTTGACCTCGGCGTGACAGGCGAACCCAGCTCCACAGCACGACACCAGCTGCCCTGGCTGGTAGCCCGTGACGTGGGCACCGATCCTCGAGACAGATCCTGCCGCGCTGTACCCCAGCGGCAACTCGCGGTCGAACTGCTCGCGCACGGCATTCATCGTGGCCAGGAACCCATCCTTCCTCAGTTTCTCCATGACGCGCTGGACCAGATCGGGCCGATCGCGGGCCATCCCGACGAGGCTCTTCTGGCTCAACTCAATCGACGCCCGCTCCGTCCCTGCCGAGATCAGTGAGACCGCATTCCGCACCAGCAGCCCATCTGGCCGCAGCTGTGGTGTCGGCACATCAATGACGCGGACCTGGCCGGTCTTACGATTTTGGAGGACTTGTTTCATGGGGTGCGTTTCGTAGGACGGGCACATTTGCCCGTCCGGGTCTTGTCGGCGACTTCTCCGAAGTCGCTGGATCGACGCTGACAAAGTCAAGAATCGAATGACGATGCGGTGACTCGATGAGGGGCTATCATAACTCAGCACGGACGGGCAGATGTGCCTGTCCCACGGCGAGAGTCAACTCTTGTACGTACTCGCGGAGAGTCAATCGACTGGCCCGCTCGCGGGCGGCTTGTCCCATCGCGAGGCGTTTCGCGGGATCGTCCCGCAGGGTGCGTAATGCCGAAGCGATTGCTTCGGGATCGCGGATCGGGATGAGGAGACCCTCGACTCCATCCGTGATCGCTGCCCCGGCATTCGGAGTGGCAATGGCTGGCAGGCCGTGGGCCATCGCTTCGTAGCAGACGTTGGCCGAACCTTCCGCGAGTGACGGATGCAGCAGCACATCGGCATGCTGATACTCGCGGGTCATTTCCGAACGGGGGATGGCCCCGGTGAACTCGATCTGGAAGCCTTGCTCCTTCAACTGCCGGAGGAGTCCCCACTCACTAAGCCGTTGCCTTTCGATTCGACAAGGCCCGACGAATCGAAAGCGGAACTGGCCCGAGGGCAACTGTTGGGCCGCTTGCAGGATGTACGGAACTCCCTTGCGCAGTTCGAAAGTTCCAGCGATCAAGACAGTGAGGGGACCCGTTCGATCGGCTCGTTGGGTCTCGACACTTGGTCCTGAGTAACCCCAGCGGACGACGTGGCATTTGGTGATTGGGACGCCGACCTTGGCTAGGGTGTTAGCGACATACTCCGACCCGCAGAGGATGATGTCAGCCAACTCCCATTCGCGTCGCTCGCGGGCGATCAATACCTCAGAGCGTGTTTGAAAAGCTACTTTCCCCAGTCCTGGGCCAGCTCATCGGGCTTCAGGTGGCGGACCATGCGGTGGATCATGC
>JAYTCW010000235.1:0-4548 GCA_043736295.1 Planctomycetota bacterium
GTGGGTCGAAACAAAAGTCGCCTTTCGCTCCGCGAAAGGACGTTCTTTCGCGGAGCGAAAGACGACGAATCGGGAAGTTGTTTTGGACCATGTGCTAAGGTCTCGCACTTCATAATCCCCTCTCCACTGGAATCGCCCCTCTCCGACCCCAGTTCCCACACTTTTGCACAGGTCAGGTCGGGCTCCGCCGACATCGCCCTCCCACTGGCAGCCAGGGAGCCAGTGGTTCGAGACTGCGATCTTTACTTCGGCGTCAGAATTGCCTTGGCAATCTGCCCGCTGTGCATCGCCTCGAACGCTTCGTGCCAGTGTTCCAGCGTCCACGTTCCGCCGACCACCGGGTCGATGTTCAGCAGACCGGTCGCCAGCAGTCGCAGTACCCGCTCCCACATGGCCCAGTTGTGGCTGAAGCTCCCCTTGAGCGTGATATTCTTCTGCACCATCGGGTCGAGCGAGAAATTGATCGGGTCGCGGCCCCAGCCGACCTTCGAGATCCATCCAGCGGGTCGCACGATGTCGATGGCGGTCTTCAACGTGACCGAGATCCCCGCGGCGTCGACCACGCCGTCGACACCCAGACCGTCGCTCGCCATTGCCCACTCGCGCGGGTCGCCGATAATGACTTCGCAACCATACTGCTTGGCGATGTCGAGCCGGACCTTGTCCCGCTCGATGCCGACGACCGCCACAATCCCACCTTGCAGCCGCGCCATCGCCGCACAGAGCAGCCCGATTGGTCCGGGTCCGAGGACCACAATTCGGTCCCCCGGCTTCACCGACCCGTTCATCACCACCGCGTTGTACGCCACACAGCACGGCTCGGTCAGACACGCGCGGTCAAAAGCCAGTCCGTCGGGCACCCGGTGCAGACAGCGCGACGGCACCTTCACATACTCCGTCATCGCCCCATCGACGCCGTAGCCATAACCCTTCCGCGTCGGGTCGAGGTTGTACAGCCCCGCCCGCGACATCGGATTGTTCGGGTCGATCACCGCAGCTGTCTCACTACACGCCCGGTCGCCCGTCTTCCAGCCGACCACGCGCGAGCCAACCTGCTCGATGGTCCCGGCGAACTCATGCCCCAGAATCACCGGATAATTGACCGGCCAGCTGTGAGCCGAGGTCCACTGGTGCAGATCGCTGCCACAAACGCCGACCGCCCCGACTTTGAGCAGGACATCCTCATCCCCAATGGTCGGACGCTCGACTTGGCGCAGTTCGACGGAGCCCTTTTCCGGGGCGAAGTTGACCACAGCTGTTTGTTTCATGGGTGGGTGGCTTGGGTGAGGAGACTGGGGGTTCGAGCGGGAGTGTATGTTGTCGAAGAGGGAGCGATGCCACAAGCCGAACCAAACTCCAGCCCGCAGAACCAGCTAGGGGGTCGCGTTCGAGTGACATCGAGCCTGACTGTTCGCAGAATGGCTGGGCATTCGGCAAATAGCCGACTCGGCCCCATGTCGTATTTGATGTCATGCGAACAAAAAAAGCCCGCAACTCCGGAATCTGGCGACTCGAAGTACGGGCTGACATTGGACGTGAAGGGTTATTGGGGCACGGAGTTGTCCTGGGCGGGAACCACTGTCTCCGCCGCGTTTTGGATGGCGGTGTAGACCTCGCTCCGATGCACGGGCACATCGCGCGGGGCTTCGATTCCGAGGCGAACTTTGTCTCCACGGATTTCGATGACAGTGATCACGATCTTGTCGTTGATCACAATGCTTTCATTCGGACGGCGAGAAAGAACCAACATGCGACACCCCCTTCATGGGTCAGCCGGGCCACCAAACGGGGCCACCAATCTGGCGAAATCTCCTCAACGGTTTCCTTGACGTTCGGCGGAGAGCCACAATCTGCCCAAAACACTCTTGCAATGTTAGACGGACTTGATCCACCGTCAATCCGCCTTCTGGAGAGAATCTCTTGACATTACACAAATTTCATGCTTAAAGACCACGAGTGACCCCGGAAATTCCCTTTTGTTTCACCATTTTAACATTGACTGGACACTTGGACGGCGGATTGTCAAGTCACTCGAACGCTTCCACCGACCCGCCGAAGCACCGTTGAGGTCCAAATTCGGTGTAAACCCGCAGCGCCCCGTCGTCGTCAATTCCCTGACAGGCCCCGGACAGTGTGTGTATTCCGTCGTTCAATGTGACAGTCCGCCCCGCCAGCAGGCACCTCTGTCGCCACTTTCGGGCCAATGACAACGGTTCGCTGACCAAGTGTCCCAGGTCTGCTTCCAGCTGGGCCAGCACCAACTCCAGAACCTCTCGACGGCTCGGTGGGTGAGCCGTCAAATCTGCCAAGGAGGTCATCCGGGCCTGCACTTCGGGCGGAGCCTCGCGGGCCGAATTCCCGACGTTGATCCCGATCCCGATCACCAGCCGCGCAGGCGTTACTTGGGGCACCTCGACGAGGATGCCGCCCAGCTTTCGCCCATCCGCGAAAACATCATTCGGCCACTTCAATCGTACATCTGACGACGGAATGCACGCGGCCAGCGCCTCGCAAATCGCCCCTCCGACAGCCACCGAAAGCGTCGGCCAGCGATCAGCCGAAATACGCAGAACCAGCGGCTCAATTACCACGGAGAACGTGAGCGCCCCCTCACTCGCCCACCAGCGGTTGGCCCCCCGCCCACGCCCGGACATCTGCCGGTTGCAAATCACGAGGCGCGGATGAGGCCGAGGATCGCCGGCGGTTCGGATGGCATGATCATTCGTCGACCCCAATTCGTCGAAGAAGTCGACCGTCTGGATCCAGTCCGTAGCGGGTAGTGAAGTGAGGTCATCGGGCACGAGTGCCTCGTCAATATATGGTTGTGAAGCTGAATTCCCGACGAAGCTCATGCGAGTGCCCCGTCAACGCGGGGTCTTGGGGTTGCGGCCTGCCAGTTCCGGAGGGCGAAGCTCCTGCTGAGCCGCGAGCCAGGAGCGACGTTGTCTCGCGAGAGCGGCTCGGCAGGAGCCTCGCCCTCCCGAGGGAGGCGAGCCACCAGTGTTAGCCTAGTATCAACTGTCCTGACTGTTCTTTTGCAGGGGATGCGGCTTTTGACATCGCACTGAGCAGACCTGCCCCGAGTCGAGTCGAGGAACACGACTCATCGATCTTCTACCGCAGCCCAGCCACCTTCGACATCAGATTGTCCACCGCATTCAGCAACCGCTGCTGGATGGCGATCGGCAGTGTCGACAGGTCTTCCAGGAGATCGGGACTCAGGGCCTGGTTGCACTTTTCCAAAGTCGAGACCACGCGCTTGGCGATCTGCTCGACGGGGGGAGCGGTACTCACCCGGTCGGAATCCTCACCGGGTGCCGGTCCGCGAGCCCCCTTCCCGAACGGGGCGTAATCGTCCTTCGTCTCACGTGCCACCGATGACGCCGTGGCCGACCGCTCGCGCTCATCCATCACCGCTCCGCTGCCCGCTCGCCGTTGAGCCGCCTCGTAACCCATCTCAGCCGGGTCGCGAACAACACCGGTTTCCACGGTCAGGAAGTCACCGGTCGGATCGAACGGGATCTCTTGCTCATCCGCCGACAGCGATAAGTCTTCCCCATGCTGAGCCCGACGCCACGCCCGCATCTCGGCCACGGTCGACTCCATCTCCTCAGCCCAGCTGAAACACGCAGATGCGTCGTCCCAGTTCAGGCCCGCGTAGAAGTGCGACCACTTCAGACACGTGTATTGCGAGTGGACATCGCCGAAGGTTTCCCACACGCGCCGTCGCTGATAAATCTGGTCCGCGCTCAGACCAATCATCTCGCCAAACGCCGCATCCGTGCGACCTTTCGCGTAACGCTTCGTCCATAGTGCGGCACACTCCCCCAGCGTCCAATTACAGCTGGACATCGCCAGCTGGGCACGGGTGATGAGTTGATCTTCGGATTCAAAAGTCTTGTCGACCATATCGGTGGGCAGATCAGCAGAGGGGAAATATGGGCATGTGATCTGGCTGTGACTCCCAACGCCACCGGGCTTGCCCCAGTGGTTCCCGAGCTTGTGCGACGACTCGTCCGAACGTTTCGGGGAGAGCGGAATCGCGGGAACCACCCTGACGAGCAGGGTGGCGTTTCTGAAAGAGATCAATTCACAGCGTTCAACAGACTCAAATTCCCCGGTGGGAAATCATCGCACGGTCATCCTGACATCAAACATCCGTGCCAGCGTGCAAACAACACCCAGTCATCCGCTGGGCCAGACGCGGAATGGTATCCGTGTCCGGTTCGCGATTCCACTGGCGTGTGGGCGGTTCTGGATTCCGAGCCGGTCACGACACAGACCAACCGCTGCAAGTGGCATATCAGGCACGGTTTGCCAGATGGAATGTCGCTGGCTCTGTCAGCTCCTCAATAGGTCGGGAAGTGAGGCCAGCCATCGCAAGGTGCGAAAACTCAACATGCGGTCCGTGAGGCAAGGTAGCCCCCTGGCCAATGGTGTGAAGGTGAACGGCGAGCGGCCAGACTTGGCCTACCAAAAGACTTTCGAAGTCTTCCGAGACTTCGGAAGTCTGGCGGGGCGATTTCCAAGGCCCGCTCTCCCGTGATG
>JAYTCW010000236.1:0-20293 GCA_043736295.1 Planctomycetota bacterium
ACTTTACCCTGCAGGAAACACACGTTCCCATTCCGAACACGACCGTTAAGCTGCTGGGGCCCACGATAGTGCCGCAAGGCGTGAAAATAGGTCATTGCCGGGAACTTTTAAAACACCTCGCGTGGAGCAATCCCCGCGAGGTGTTTTTTTTGTAAGCAGCCTCCGAATGTGAGGGGATCAGCTTGTGACTCTTCTGTATGTTCGGAGTGTTGGTTTGCAGTAGATTTTTCGTGAGTCGATGAGTCCGATAGCAACGCTCAGTCTGCATCGGGGAGAATGTTCTCGTGTCCTGCCTCAGTTGAAAATGGAATCGGACTCTGTCTGGGTGAGTATGTCTTGAACGGGGCCGAAGTATCTGAACACCTTTTCATGGTTCTACCGTCCGATCGTCCCCCCGGCATTCATCGCCATATTCCCACCGTCCATCGGGATCAAGGCCCCGGTAATCCACGATGAGGCATCCGACGCCAGCAACACCGCCAGCCCCTGAATATCGGTCGGCTGTCCCAGCCTTCCGCGCGGAATCCCGCTCAGCCAGCGCTGCTCGATCGCCGGGTCAGCTGCAATGCGTTTTTCGAGACTGGGGTTCAGGACCTGGGCGGGGAGAATAGCGTTCACGCGGACGCCTCGGCTGGCCCATTCGGTACTGAGTTCGCGAGTCATTTGGACGACTGCGCCCATCGCCATACTGTAGGCGATATGCCCGCGCCCAAGAGCAGTCATGCTGGCGAGCGAGCCGATGTTGACGATGCTGCCGCGACCGGCCTTCAGCATACGTCGCCCCGCATCCTGGCACATCTTGAAGCGACCGAAGACGAGGTTTTGGAACACCATCTGGACCTGTTCGAGAGTAATCTCCTCGGGTGGGGCGAGGAATCCTTCGCCAGCGATGTTGGCGAGGAAGTCGACCCGTCCATCGAACTCGCGATCCAGCACACCATACAACGCGGCGATGTGCCCGAGATCCGAGACACTCCCACAGAACGGCACTGCCCGACGACCGAGAGCCTCAATGTCACGCGCCGTCTGCTGAAGTCCGGCTTCGTTGAGGTCCGCGATCAACAGGTCGGCCCCCTGCTCGGCGAGAGCCAGAGCCGAGGCCCGCCCCATCCCACTGGCCGCTCCCGAGATCACCGTCACTCGCCCCGTCAGGTCAAACAATCGATCCGGCATGCTTGTTGTTCCATTGAATTCTGTCACTGCGACGCGAGTCTCAAATCCCGAAGTATACCTTGAGACTCGGCCACCCCTGCTGCCACAATTTCACGAGAGTCGGCCACTGTGTTGTCTTCAACACCAGTCCGAACATTCCGAGATAGAACACCCCGCAGGCGATCACTCCCAGACGATGATACCAGCGCGGACGCAGTTCGCTTGGCAACAGTGTGCAGTTGATCCACAGCAGGTGAAACGAGGTTGCACCGAGCGCGAGATTATTCAAGTTCGCGATCACTAGCGTCATCTGCTTGATTGTACTGTACGTGTTGAAGAGATAGGCGAAGGCGAGCGTCCAGGTCACGTAGAATACCAGGATCGCGTAGTACACCCACTTGACGGAATTTCCGCTAAGGCCCGCTCGCACTCGGCGGCTGCCCGACCAGAGGATATCGGTCCAGCGGCGGCTGAAGTCATCCACGATCGACATCTGACTGGGGAGCATGACGAGCATTCCGACGAGAACCGTCACGATCCACAGCATGTTGGCCATCGCCACTCCAAACCGTGGATCATGACGAATCCCATCGGCGGAGATCAGCGACTGTGCCCAATCCAGCTTCGAACCTCGTAACAGCGAATGCTGTGAGAACTCCAGAGACAACAAGGCGGGCAGTGCCATCCCCATGAAACAGCCTGGTCCCCAGACAAAGATCTGATCGACGATGATGTACTTCCACCACGCCTTCCACCTGCGGAGGTTGTCCGCATTGAGAACGAACGTCTTGCCGAGGTGGCTGAGGACGACCTGCTTCCCGCCCACCACACTCGGGATCGCTCCGACGACGCTGCCCATCCCCCAACCCTTGTCGCGGACAAAGTTGCTGTATGTGGAGTTCGACATTCCGCCTCCTCCCGCATACCCCGCGAATGCTCCCAGCGTGGCGATATTGGTCAGAGCGATCAGCGGCCATCCCTGCCCACTCCAGAGACTCTGGAAGATGTTGACGGTGGTTTCGTGTCCGTCGACATTCGTCGGGACCGTGCCGAATTTCAGAAAACCACTGAAGACATTCAGCCAGTTTTCTGCACTGACAAAGCTGACCCCCAGGAGCAGACAAAAGCCCAGTACGATGATGACCTTGGCGGTCATAATGGCCTGCAGCATGTTGTACACCTTACCGCCGATCAGCACGGGCAATGCCACGAGGAAGGTGAACAGGTAGGTCAACCCAGCCACAAGAGATTTGTCTTCGACACCGGGAGGTCGGTCGAGGTACAGGGAGGCTGCCATAGCTGCCCCATTGGTCGCCAGCGCGGGGATCAATGCACTGAAGTTCAGAAAGAGGAAGAACCCCATCCAGAACCTCGGCCCCGGACGGGTCCGCATGAACCCGGTGAAGATCGGCTCGCCGCAGTAGAGCGCGTACCGCCCGCATTCCAGATTGTAGAACACCTGGCAGATGATCGCGATGGTCGCGATCCACATCAGCCCACCACCATACCTGGCGGTGATGTCCGGCCCATAGAGCCATTCTCCTCCGCCAATCTGAATCCCCATCATGACAATGCCGGGACCAATAAACCGCGCCCAGTGTTCCCACTTCAGCGGCTTGGGTTCGGGCAGTTCAGCGATCTCCCACGCCGGGAGACAGTTCGGAGCTTGTGAGTGTTCCATACGGCGACCAGCCTGGAGGAGACGCGGACCCTAGCCTCGATCATTTGTCGAACACAAGGGTAGACTCGCAGGCTAACGCATGGCCCTAGTTCGATGCGAGCAACAAGCGGTGCAGATGTGATTGCGGGGGGCTTTCACCTCTCGAAGTTCTGCAAGAACAGCAACCCGACGCGTTAGCGAGGACTGCGACCAGTTCACGTTCAAGTGCGGCGTGAAGCCCAACACCTCGACTGGGGCTGAGCAACTCGGCGGGATCGTCGAATGCCGAGGAGAGGGTGTCGACGGGCGAGGCGAATCGAACACAAACGGTCACTCTGGGGTCGGTCAAATGCCGGACCTCAGTAGAAAAGCAGCGACGACTTTGGGATCGGCTCTCCGTAAACCTCTTCTCGGTACTTCGCTTCCCATGTTTCCGCATACTTGGCACCACGAGAATTTCCCGACTTGAGGTCGGTCCAGATCCAGTCGATCGTGTTCAGGTCCACGGGGCCTTTCATTTTCTGCTCCAGTTCAACACGAAACGGCTTCAAATCCTCCAAGGGAAAAAAGTAGTCCACGCATGCGACATTAGAGGTCACAATTTCCGCCCATTCCACGGCCTGATTCCATTGCTTCTCGGGGACTTCATCCGGACGGCGTGTTCGCATTTGCTGCAAGAGCTGACGGACATTCTCCGTTTCATTGATATACATATGGCGACGGCTCTCCTGAATCAGAATCGGCGTCACACATGCCACGACAGCGATCAGCAGAATGAACCAGAGGATGCGTTTCATCACTTGGTAACTCCTCGCCGGGGCCACCCTTTTCGTATCTCATGACACGACGGACAAAGATGTCCGTCATACGGTCTGGAGTCACACCAGTTCGGAGATCACCGTCCCCTTATCCACGATGCGGATCGGTCGGCCTTCGGGGGTGATGAGTTCCTCGGTCCCGTCGATGCCGAGGGCTTTTGCCATCGTCTGGAACAGGTCGTCGACTTCGACGGGGCGGTCGGTGATGCTGCTGCCGTCGTCGCTCGTTTTGCCGACGCAGACACCGCCCTTGATGCCCCCGCCACCGATCAGCAGGCTGAAGTTCCGGGCCCAGTGGTCGCGGCCCACCTCGGGATTCCGCTGGTTGATCTTCGGCGTGCGACCGAACTCGCCCATCACGATCACCAGCGTCTTCTCGTAGAGGCCTCGCTGCTTGAGGTCGGCAATCAGCTGCGAGACGCCTTGGTCGACCTCGGGGGCAGTTTTCCCCATTTTGTCCCACAGGCTCTCGTGCATGTCCCAGCCGCCGCGCTGGACTTCGACGAAGGGGACGCCCGCTTCGACCAGCTGCCGGGCGACGAGGCACCCCTGCCCGAACTGGCTCGCACCGTAGGCGGCTTTCATCGCCTCCGGCTCGCTCGTCGTCTCAAACGCCTTCAAACGAACGGAGGTCATCAGCCGCGCGGCCCGGTTGTAAATCTCCTCATGCTCCTTCGCTAAGGCGGTCGCCCCCGCAGCTGCGAGGCCAGCGTCTTGTTCCTTAAGCAAGGCGAGCCGCCGTTCCATCCGCGAGTTCCCCGCCCCGTTCGAAACGTTGTCGGGTAACAGACCCGGCTTGTTGACGATGAACGGGGCGACCTTCACGCCCAGGAAACCGGAACTCAGGGTATTGCCGATACTCACGAAGTTGGGCATGTCGGATTCGGGGTCGCCCAGCTTCTGAGCCACGATCGACCCGAAGTGCGGGAACTTGGTCGTTCCCGCCAAGCGGTGGCCGGTGTGCAGATGGTACTGCCCGCGTTCGTGAGCCGCCTCTTTGCCGACGAGTGAACGGATCACCGACAAGTCCTTCATCGAGGCGGCCAGCTTGGGCCAGAACTCGGCGAACTGCACCCCGGCAATGGAGGTGCCGATCCCCTTTGTCGGCCCGCCGTTACCGGTGCCGGGCTTGGGATCCCAAGTCTCCATCTGACTGGGGGCTCCGTTGAGAAACACCAGAATGCAGGCTTTGCCCTGCTTCTTAATCTCGGCGGCCCGCAATCCGAGGGGGGCAAGCAGACTCATCGCCCCCGCGCTGGCGACACTGGCACCCGCCGTGTTCAGGAAAGAACGACGAGTGACATGACCGGATTGATGAAGTTGAATGAACATGGATATGACCTGTGTGTGTTGTTCTTGGGCTGACGAGTCGAGAACTACTGATCGGAGGGACGGAGTGTTCGACTGAACCAATACGCGGGGCGGCGGCTGGAGTGGGCCACTGCCAGAACGACCAATTCATGGCTGGCTCTTTCAACGATCACGTCGAATGGAAACCTCAGAAGCTTACTTCTCCGAACGTCTCTCGCGGAATCGATCCCTCCCACCACAGGCAACGTCTCAAATCTTTCGCGAATCACATCAAGAGCAGCCTCATAGGCCATCAGGAGCTTCGCTCCTACGCCCGACTCTCGGTCGTCATACCAGATGGCTGATTGCCAGAGGTCCATTTCGGCTTCAGCCAGAATTCGGAGATTCATCACCGATTCCTCGCCGCCAATCTCTCACGAATTCGTTCCAGAGACTCTTGGGCATCGGACGTGACCGCCGCCCCTTCATGGTAGCGATCTGACCTGGCCGCAATCTCACGATTCCATGCGGTATCGATTTCCGCTTGATCCTCCAGCGACAAGCTCTCGAAGAGGTCAATCGCCAAGAGTTCTCTCTGGGCCAACGGGAGTTCCAGCAGCTCCGCACGCAATTGTTCGATGGTCATGACTCCTGCCTTCCGTAAAACGCCCCAGCTTCGCTTCAGTTTACCGCTTGGTGGTGAACTCGGCACTGTTCACCAGCACCCACAGCAGGTCGTCGATCGCTGCTGGGCGGTCGCTGGTGGACTGGATGAACTTCGTGTAGCGCTCGGTCTCGGCAGGAGTCGGCTTGCGAGCCAGGATGCCAAGGAAGGCGGCCTCGATCATCGCCGGGTTGTCCTTGATCCCGACCAGCTTCTGCTTGAGTTCTCCTTTGGCCAGCTTGTTCTGAATCTGCGGCTGGTTCATCAGCAGCAGAGCCTGCTGCATCGAGCCTTCCAGATCACGCTGGGGGATCGAGGGGTTGAACTCGAACGCCTTCTCGACCCCGTTGCGGATCGGCTTCATGTCAGCTCCCAGAACCCGCTCCAATTCGTCAGCGACTTCGAACGGTCGCAGACGAGTCGGACGAACCGAGGTGAACAGATCGGCATCGTCCGTAATCGTGCGGATCTCGCGCTGGTAGGTCTGGCTGTTGGTGATTGTGCGGAACAGTGACTTGGTGTCGAAGCCGCCCGCGCGGAAGGTGTAGGCCAGCCGGTTGACGATCAACTGATGGACCACTTCCTTGTCGGGGCCGAGGCTATCGACCGCGTAGAATCCGTCACCGAGCAGTTCGTTCCAAATGCGATTCACATAGGCCCGGGCGAACCAGTAGTTGTCCGGGTTGTAGACCATGTAAGCGGCCACGACGACACGTCGCTGGCCAGCCGGCAGATTCGGTGGCGGCGTTTCTCCCAGCAGGAAGGCGGCCTGAACCTCGCTCTTCTTGTCGGGGTCATCAGCGTCGCTCATGTAATACTTGCCGGGCGAGAAGAACGCGGCCATCTCGTGGAACTCCTCACGCTTCCAATCATCAAACGGGTGGTCGTGGCACTCCGCACAACCGACACTGATCCCCATAAAGATGCGAGCTGATTGGGCGGCGATGATCTCCGGCTTATTCTCGCAAGCCAGCACAAAGTTATTCGCCCCGGTGTCCTGCTGCCAGCCATTGTCCTTGGCCTTGGCTCCCTTCTGACGTTGCGGCGATGCGGAGAGCATCTCGCCGACCACGCGATCCCAGCTGGTCCCGGCCTTGAACTCGGTATAGAGCCACTCCTCAAAGGCACTCGGATTGACGGTATTCTTCTGAGCCGAGGAGTCATGAAACACCACACCCCGCCAGTACCTTGCCCACTTGCGAGAATACTCATCGGATGCGAGCAACTGGTCGATGACTTTCGCCCGCTTCTTGGGGTCTTTGTCGTCCAGAAAGGCCTTGATCTTCTCCGGCTGAGGCGACACCCCGGTCAGGTCGAGGCTCACACGCCGCAGAAACGTGATGTCATCGACCACAGCTGCGAAGGGGGTTTTCGTGACGCGTGGGACGTGCATCTCGACCGCTTGGTCGAGGTCTTCGGACGTGAACCGGGCGTTCCCACTGAGAGCCGGGAACGAACGGCGGATACGTTCGAGGACGGCCATCCGGTCGTCGGTCGACTTGATGTCGGCAAACTTTGGAGCCGCTTTTTTGGCCTTCGCTTTCGAACGACTGGGGGCCGCGACCGTGGCTAAGCTCACGCACAGCAGCAGTCCCCCACCGATCAACAGCGTCCAGGGCCGAGCACGAAGTCGTCTCATGATTGTGTTTCCAGACAGGAGGCAAGAAGACACCAATAGAACTTTTCGTCTAGGGCTTGTCCAGTGGGGACAACATGATCCGGCAGCGGCTGGATGATGGCAAGTCCAATGCTCAGTAGTCCTCTGGCACGAATCAGGTGTGCTGCTCACTTCCCTTTCGCTTTCGAGACACGACTTTCCGGGGAACCACCTTCCGTTTCGCAGTCTTGGCTGCAAGCTTCTGACCGCCGGCGGTCTTAATGGCTCCAATACGAAGGACCGCTCCTTGGAGTTGCTCCGTGACCCACGCATTCAGGCTCTTGCCGGAAAGAATCGCGGCCACATTGACCTGTCGATGAAGATCCGGCGGCACACGGGTCACAAACTGACCGGAGAAGGGCTTGTCGGGAGTCTCGTTCCGTTTTTTGCAAAACTCAAGGTAATCGTCGACAGACTCGTGGAAGGCCTTCTTCAGTTCGGCGACACTGTCGCCCTGGAAGGTGATGATGTCGCGAGTGTTGATGACCTCGCCATGAATCAGGCCCGCCTCGTCGTCGAATTCGACTTTGCCAATGTAGCCTTTGTATTCCATCATGGCATCACTCCCGCCTCTGTCAGGAACCGCCGCATCGATTTGACGGCTCCCTTGTCTGTTTCCTTTTGAGGGTGCGGCCGGTGAAACACAGCCCGGACGCCGTTCAAAGCCATCCGCACCCGCGAACCAGCCCCCTCGGTGATTTCGGCTCCCGCCGCTCCGAGCAGGCCTTCAATCTCCCGCCAGGCAATGTTCGACCTGACCGGGTCCTCGAAAATCGCCTGAAGCGTCTGTCGGTGCTTTGGTCCCATGTCGTCTTCAATAGTATCATCGACTGATACTACAGTCAAGTTGCGTGTTTGGGGAGAGAATTCGGTAGCGAGCGAATCAGACGGTTACTGCGGTCGCGGCCTGCACTTCCTGACCATCTGCCGCAGGGATTCCGTCATCCTTTACCGTCGGTTGTACGTTGGCAACCCGAAGCGAGGGCGAGGACTACGTCCAATCCGCGTCCGAGATCGGGGGAAGTACAGCACCTCGCTGTCTCGCCGGATTGCTGGTTCCGGAGCCGGATTCGAGCGAAGGGACGACCCGCAGCACGTTCCCAGTCAACTGCTCCGTATGATGAGTGGGCGAATGCACCCGTGGGAGAAAGCCTATTTCAGCTCCGCAGGCAGTTCCGCCAGCGGGGTCAGTTCGAGGATGTCGGTCTGATACCACTGCGTGTCGCTGACGGTCCCTTTGTCGCGATCCGTGAACTTATACCCGACGACGTGGGCGGCGTAGGAGTGCCCCTCGGTCGTAGTCTTCCAGTCCGTGAACATGTGCCGCGTATCGTCGTAGTCAATCGCGATCAGCTTATGTTTCTCGGTGTCAAAGTAGAGCGTGACCTGCTCAGCGAGCGACTCGGTCACACGCAAGCCCGTCACCATCTGACCAGCGATGGTCGTCTCGGGCAGGGCTTCAATCTTGGACTTCGGATCGAGCAACAGCCGCAGGCTCCACCCCCACATCAACACCCGCACTTTGTCCTTGCCCCGCTTGGTCGTCCCCAACCAGACATCGCCTCCGATTTGGACCACCGAGGTCCGGTTCCCCTGCTCCTCGGGTGTCACCGCCGGAGCCCCGATACCCGAGACCAAGATTCGCTCTCGATAGCGGAATAGCTTGAGCAGCTTGTCCTCTCCGCCCGCTGCGGTGATGACTTGTTCGACGCGCGCCTTCGCTGGGTCGTCTGCCCAGACAGCGGCCTGCATCGTGAGGAGACACAGAGAACCGAAGAGCCATGATCGCATCGCAGTCGCCTTTCCAAGGTGAGGTTAATCGTGGGGCCAATACCCCGTCATCCATTGTCTTGTGAATTCGATCCATTCCCAGCGGGCGACGCCGAACCGGATTCGAACCGGAAGCCGTCGCTGCCCAGCAGTATGGTCAACTCACTTCGGAGGTCGTTCCCCGCCGCAACCGCGTTGGGAACCGTGAGGTAACACTTCAGTGCGGTACGTGGCCCAGTTGCGATCGCCGTCGCTGCCCCGTTGGCGTGACCATTCTCGGCGTGGCCATTTCCGTTTAATGTGTGCCCATTGGTCTCGGCTTCTTGCCAAGTGTCGATCACCACCACCACCGGCGTCTTGCCGGGGAACCGCAGCAGCGCATCGCGGACCCGCTTCATGTCGGCCTCGGTGTGGAAGCCTCGGCGGAACTTCACGAGCAGGCGTTTGGTGAACTCCTTCTCGGCCTGCTCCAGCGTCATCAGCTTGTTGATGATGATGTTCGGTTCGCGACCCTTGGAGTCAATGCGACCGCGAATCAGGACGATGGCGTCCTTCTTAATCTTCTCGCCGTGTGTCGCGAAGTCGTCGGGCCACATGATGCAGCGGACCACACCGGTCGCATCTTCGAGGTCGAAGTTCACATACCGGCTATTCCCGTTGCGGCTCGGCTTCTTCGTCGCAGCGGGTTTGATGGCTCCGATCAGCCCGCCGATGACGACATCCTTACCATCTCCCATCTCGCGGAGGTCGCGAATCTGATTTTGAGAATAGGCCGTAAGTTGCGGGGCGAACTCGGTCAGCGGGTGCGACGTGAGATAGAACCCGAGGACTTCCTTTTCGAGGTTGAGCTTCTGGCTATGCGGGATGTCTTCGAGCGGAGGCAGGGCCACATCAGGTTCGACGACCTTTTCGGCCCCGGCCTTGGGAGCGGCATCGAACAGGTTGCGCTGGCCCTTGGCCTTGTCACGAAAGCGATTGGCAGCCGCCTGCGTCGCGCGGTCGACAGCGGCCAGATGCTGAGCGCGGTTCGCACCGAAGCAGTCGAGTGCCCCGGCCTTGATGAGCATTTCGAGTGAGCCCTTCTGGAGGACCTTGGGGTCGATGCGCTCGCAGAGGTCGAAGATGTTTCGATACGGCCCGTTCTTCTGCCGCTCTTCCATGATCGCCCGCACTGGGGCATCGCCGACGCCGCGAATGGCCCCCATGCCGAAGGCGATTTTACGGAAAGAACGTTGAGGGTTGAGGGTTGAGGGTTGAGAGCCGGAAGCGTCAGCGCCCGGAGCGGCCTTCTTCTTCCCCTTGGTTTTCGGCTCTAGGCTCTGGGCCTCCTCCATCTCCTCCACCACCGTGAACTCGACATCGCTGATATTCACATTCGGCGGCAGCAGGTCCAGCTGCATCCGGCGGGCATCGTCGGCGTGTTCGGCGATGCGCTCACTGCTCTCCATTTCGCAGGAGAGCAGAGCCGCCATGAACTCGCCGGGGTAGTGAGCCTTGAGGTACGCCGTCTGATAGGCGATGGCTCCATAAGCTGTCGAGTGACTTTTATTAAATCCGTAGCCCGCGAACTTGTCGATCAGCCCAAATAGTTCGGTCGCCTGCTCCTCGGACATCCCATTCTTCTGTGATCCCGCGATAAATTCGCCCTTATACTTCGCAATATCATCCAGCTTCTTCTTCGAGATCGCCTTAATGCACTTATAAGAACTGGCCAGTTCGATCCCGCCCAGGCGGTTCAGGATGCGCATCACCTGCTCCTGGTACACCATCACGCCGTACGTCTCGGCCAGCACGGGGTCGACGATGGGGTGGATCTTGGCCACGGCGAGTCGACCGTTTTTGCATTCGACATAGGTCGTGACCATCCCCCCTTCCAGCGGTCCGGGACGATACAGAGCCGAGGTCGCGATGATGTCCTCGAATTTGTCGGGCCGCATCTTCGTCAGCAGGTCGCGCATCCCGCCCGATTCCAGCTGGAAGATCCCTTTCGTCTCGCCGCGCTGCAGCAAGGCGAACGTCGCCTTGTCATCGAGCGGCAAGTCTTTCGGCACGATGTCGACCCCGCGATGCCGCTTCACGTTCTTCACGGCGCGGTCCAGAATGGTCAGATTCCGCAGCCCCAGGAAGTCCATCTTGAGCAGACCGGCCTTCTCGACATCGGTCCACTGCGTGAGGATATCTTCTCGACCCGTGATCTTCTGCAACGGCACGTACTCGACCAGCGGCCGGTCCGCGATTACCACCCCGGCGGCATGCGTGCCCGCGCTCTTGGCCAGACCTTCGAGGGCCATGGAGAAGTCGATCACCTCTTTAATCTGCGGGTCGTTGTCGTACTCAGCCTTGAGTTCAGGACTCTTGGTCAGGGCATCCTTGAGCTTGATGTTCAGCTCTTCCGGGACCATCTTGGCAATCACATCGGCCCGCTTGAGATCGACCCCCAGTGCGCGGCACACATCGCGCACAGCGGCCTTCGCCTTGAGGGTGCCAAACGTCCCAATCTGGGCGACGTTGGCGTACCCGTACTTCTCCTTCACGTACTGGATCACCAGTTCGCGGCGTTCCTGGCAGAAGTCGATATCGATATCGGGGGCTTCGGTCCGGTTCGGGTCGAGGAAGCGTTCGAACAGCAAGTCGTACTTAATCGGACAGACATCGGACAGCCCGAGGACGAACGCCACAATCGCTCCACAGGCCGACCCTCTGGCGGAGCAGGGAATCCCCTTGTCGCGGGCGAACCGCGCGAAGTCCCACACGATCAGGAAGTAACTCGCGAACCCCATCTTCTCGATCACGCCGAGTTCGAAGTTCAGCCGATCGTGGTACTTTTGCTCGGGCTCTTCGCCGTACCGCCACTTCAGTCCTTCCAAGGCCACATTTCGCAGATGCTGCACGTCGGTCAGCCCCGGCGGCGGAGCGAAGACGGGAAAGTGCCGCGTCTTCAGGTCGAGGTCAATGTCCACCCGGTTCGCAATCTCCTGCGACCGCGCCACCGCTTCCGCCTGCTTCGGAAAGGCGGCGTACATCTGCTCTGGCGACCGGATAAACAATTGATCGGTATCGATCTTCATCCGCTTCTCATCGCTGCGGAGCGACTTCGTGTTCACGCACAGCAGCACGTCGTGCATGGCCGAATCGGTCTGGCACAAGTAGTGCGCATCGTTCGTGGCGACGAGCGGAAACCCTTTCCGATTGGCCAGATCGATCGTCGCCTCGGCACACGACTGCTGGATTTCGACCCCGCCGTCCTGGATCTCCAGATAGAACCGATCGCCGAACAGCTTGTCGAACCAGTGGACCAGACTCTCAGCCTTCTCCTTGTCATCCGCCAGTAAGAGCCGGGATAGCTCACTCGATGCACAACCTGACAGACAAATGATCCCCTCATGATGGGCAGCCAGCAGTTCCTTATCGATACGCGGACGGTAGTAATACCCCTCCAGATAAGCTGCGGAGGACATCTTGATGAGGTTCTGAAACCCCTTGCGGTTCATGGCCAGCAGAGTCAAATGGTACGAGGCGTCCCTCATCTTGGAGGCGGTGCGGTCGGTGCGGTGCCCCGGCGCGATGTACGCCTCGTAGCCCAGGATCGGGTTGACCCCGGCCTCCTTGGCCTTCTGGTAGAACTCCAATGCCCCGTACAGATTGCCGTGGTCGGTAATCGCGCAGGAGTTCATCCCCAGTTCCTTGACCTTCTTGAGCAGGTCCGGAATCTTGCTCGCCCCGTCGAGCAACGAGTAGTGGGTGTGGCAGTGCAGGTGGGCAAACGGGCGGGTGTCGCTCATGGTCTTGATCTCCGTATCTCATCGCGCCGGAAGGGGCGGACAATCCACGGAGGCATTGTCGGTTCTCGCCGCTGGAGACTCAAGGACGAGAGAAAAATGCGTTGGCACCCGCCCCAACCGGTGCCATGCCAGTGCTTGACTCAGTAGAGGTCCCCATCGGGTGGGAGAGGCTCCTGTCGCGCCGGGTGCATTCGCCAAAGCGAGGTACTCCGCTCTCTCTTCCCCCCTCTCCCCAGCAATACGCACACCAGGAAAGACACGTCGCGCGCGCGTGGGAGAGGGAGCCGGAGGAGTACCGCCAATGTGCGAATGCACCCTATCGAGCCGCTCACTCGAATCGATGTGTCCCGTGGCTCAGCAAGATGCCTCACCCCGCACCGGACATCTCACAACCCCAAGGGAGCGTTGACTTCGCACTAGTCAACTGCTGCGCCCACAAGAACCTACGTTTTCAATCACCACATCGAGAGTCGTCGTCAGGAGCCACCTCGCTGGGGAACGCTGGCCCAACATGCCTGGGTGAGGCAGGAACAAATCAGATTGCCGGGGACAGCTGTCCTCTGTAACCTCTGAATAACCCTCGCCACACCGACGCTCAACGCAGAGGCAAAGCCAGCCCGCCACACGAAAAACCGAGAACCACGTGACCGAACCAAAGGCCGACTGCTATTCGGACAACGAACGAGAGGCCATGGTGTGGTCGCAGCAGCTGCGATCTCGGTGGTGTGGTCCACTGTTGGACATGTTGGTGCGTTGCCACGTCCGAGCCGATCATCTGACGCTGCTGTCGTTGGCCACTGGCCTGTCGTTCAGCGGGCTGTTCTATTGGTCGAAGGGTTGGGCTTTTGTGGTGTTGGCACTGCACGTGATACTGGACGGGTTGGACGGGCCGCTGGCTCGTCACTATGGGGTTGATTCGCGGGCCGGTTCGTTCGTCGACTCCACGTCCGATCAGATTGTCGTGGCCTCGACGACAATCACGCTGATGCGGGCGAATCCGGCGTTGATCGATCCCTTAACGGGCGGCGTTTACATCTTCGTGTACACGATGGTCGTGGCGTATGCGATGGTGCGGAACGCGATGGGGGTGCCGTACTCATGGCTCGTCCGACCTCGTTTCTTCGTCTACGGATGGATCGTGGTCGAAGTGTACTGGTGGCCGCAGTCCATCAATTCCGTGCTATGGCTGTTCAACATTCTATTGCTCTGGAAAATGGCGACCGGCTTCCACCGCATCCGCGCGACGCTGACCACCGGTGTTTAGTTGCGACGCGAAGTCTTCGCAGCGGAGCATTTCCGAATACTCGCGACCGAGTCATCTGGCAGGCGGGGTAACACTGGCGATTGCTTGGGACCGCCAGTGCCTGCTGAGGAGGTGTGACACTTGGGCCATGAGAAACCGTTCGCGGGCGGGTGTCGCTGCTCTCCATCACCGGCTAATCTCTGGCATCCCTGCCGGGATGAGAGACGACGCACAAGGCTCCTCGTTTGGCTGTGTGATCCCCGATTTCCCCATTCCCGATTCCGCCATTCCCATGTTCTACACCCAACGTGCCGGACTCGACTGCTGTGAACTCGCCCCGCGCGGGGAGACAGAGGTGGTCATCGTCATCTGCCACGGCTTCGGGGCACCGGGCGATGACCTCGTCCCGCTCGGGGCCGAGATCGCGCGAGCGGTCCCGAGCCTCGGCCAGTCTGCCCGCTTCGTCTTCCCGCAAGGCCCACTCTCGCTCGAGTCCTTGGGCTATGGTGACGCTCGCGCGTGGTGGATGATTGACATGGCCAAACTCCAACTGGCCCAGCAGACCGGTCAGCTGCGAGACCTCCGCTCCGAACGTCCCGTCGGCATGCCCGAGGCCCGCGATCAACTGGTCCAGCTGTTGATCGAACTGCAAGCGGAGACCGGCCTCCCGTGGTCGAAGTTCGTCCTCGGCGGGTTCTCGCAGGGAGCCATGATCACCGTGGAGGCGCTGCGGCATCTCCCGGCACCACTCGGCGGAGCCATCCTGTTCTCGGGCACACTCATCAACGAGTCGGAGTGGAAGCAGCCCTCCAAAAACCTGCGCGGGCTGCCCGTGATGCAGTCCCACGGGCGGAGCGATGTGATCCTTCCGTACTCGCTGTCATTGGAGTTAAAGAAGCTGCTGGAGGGGCAGGGGGCCAGCGTCCAGTTCGTCGAATTCTCCGGCGGACACGCCATCCCTCAGCCCGCGATGCAGGCGGCCCTGGGGCTGTTGCAGCAGGTGTTGAACGCTCTGGGTTGAACTACTGCCTGGTCCACCCTAAGACTTGGGGTTGAGCCCGGCCCACCCGGGAGGGCGAAGCTCCTGCTGAGCCGCGAGCCAAGGGACGCGCTGTCTGGTGGCTGCGGCTCGGCAGGAGCCTCGCCCTCCCGAGCGAGACGAACCCCCAGATTTTGAACTCGGTCCCCAGCTCCGCTTGGAACCGCATCTCCTCGAAGCTCCGCTTCGCCCGCGTGCCAGCCCTATTTCTCTCCAGCCGAGGGGCCTTGATCGAACGAACGATCCTACGATGTCCAAGTGATTTGGCAGGCATTGAAGCAGGGCTGGGGACGGAGGATATTTGTTCTCGGTGATCCTGCATCAGATCCCCATTGACACCCGGACCGCTCTCGCCAGAATCAATGTAGCCCAAGAGTGCTTCGAACCTTCGGGAGACGCCTTCCGATCAAGCATTCCGGGGATACGCAGAAATGTCGATGGAGATAGGCAGAAGCCGATTCTGTCTAACCCGAGTTCGCCGCAACAAGTGATCGCTCAGGCACCCCATGAGAAATCCAGCTCACATACTTCTGCAATCGTTCCTCGCGTACGATTTCGCATTGTTAGGCCACGGTTGGGCTCCGTACGGGCGTGATTATCTGTTTCACATTCAAGACTGCCTTGGAGCTGATCCCGGAGAACATGAATGGCGATTCACGCACTGCGTTCGTGCTGACTGCGAGACCAGGGTAAGAGACAACGTCTGGCCAAAATCATGGACCGATGACTTCATTGACTTCGAACGTTGGAAGGCATCTGGTGAACCAGACGGGTATGTCTGGGGCACAAACTGGTCTAACGCGTATCCGGGATTGTCAATTTTTGACTCTTCCCCAGTCGCAGACGATTGGACTGCACGATTGGGCAAGCAATTCTACGAGTGTAGTCTTGAAACTGATCGCTTCTTCATTCGCATTGTTTACCATGACATCCAGACACGAAAGCTCAATGAGAATACAGGCACAATCAAATCGGTCACGATCCCAATTGGCCCATAAATACAGGCAATTCTGACCAACGATTCCAAAGAGCGGCGAACAAGGCGGTCAACCGGCATGACGGTTAGCGAGTTTCTGGATTCCCAGCCGGTGGCCTCCGCCCGGTTACCTCTGTCGTTCGGCGCATAGAATGCCAGATGACCTTGACCTCTGGGATCAGACCCCGATGAAGGGTCTGGTCGTTGCCGAGGTCGAGTTTCGCGACATGGTTCCGGAACTCGAAACCACGGACGGGATCGTGTTCCTGCACCATCCTTCGACAGCGCCACCAAGACATTTTACTTTCGCGTATATTGATACTCACGCACGGCTTCCGATTGAGCCTCAATGCGAATCGGACTCCGGCGCGGCTGGCCGTTGATCGTGACGACCAATTCCGCCTCAGTAACTTCCAGCAACTGGGGTTTGCGTAAAACAAACCGCTCTGGTCCGACGGCACACACGGACAGCGACTGGTCCTGGAATTCGAGGGTCAATCGAACTTCGGAAGAGAAGTGTGTCTTGTCAGCAACCGACGCAATGCTCATGATTCGCGAACTCCTCAGCAAACCTCTGGGACTGCCTGTGGACATCCCAGACACAGTGAGTGGAGTTTACTGCATGACAGGGCCGTCAGGGAATACAGAACAACGCATGCAGCAGTACACCGCTGCTCGAGGGCGAATCGTGCTGGCTTCGCTCGGGTCCGGGTATGACGGCCAAGTGTTCTCCACGAATACCAATACTGCGATCAAAGTGTTTCGCTATGAAAATCTCTATCGCCGGGAACGCGATGTCTACCTCCGATTGCTGGAACACGATGTGTTTGAAGTCTGTGGTTGTCGAATTCCCCAATTGGTCGACATGGACGACACACTGGCCATCGTTGAGATGGAAATCGTGGAGCCACCCTTCGTGCTGGACTTTGCGGGGGCCTATCTCGACCAGCTGCCGGACTTCCCGGAGGATGTCATGCAGGACTGGCTCGACGCCAAGGAGGAGCAGTTCGAGGACGACTGGCCTCTCGTGCAGTCGATCATGGCGACCCTGTCCAGCTACGGCGTTCACCTGGCGGATGTCAAACCGGGGAACATCACGCTGCGATGATCGGGCCTTCGGCATCACTACTTCACCGGCTTCGCCTCAACCGGTTTCTCCTCCGGCGTCCGTTCGACCCGACCCCACATGTGGCCACCGACTTTGCCGTGCTGCCAAGTTCCGGCGTAGCGATCCCCCTCGAACAGGATGCTGGAGCCGAACTCGCTGCCCAGGCCGGGGATCTTGAGGTCCGTCACCGACAGCACCGGCGTCTTCCCGGCCCAGTCGACGTTCACGCCCACCGGGACCGTGATGTCGACCTCGTTGTACTTGATGCGGGCAAAGATGGCCCACTGGTTCCCCTTGAGCTTGGTGGCCTTGGTGATCGAGTAGCGATCCTGCTTGGGCGTTCCGGTCTGGCCATCCACCGTGAACGACCCCACGAGGTCCGCCCCGGTCAACAAGGTCGCGAAGGCGTGTTCCTCAGCTGTCAGCGTTTCCGCTTTGGCGGTCGCGTTGGGCTTTGGGGTGTCTTCTGCACTGCCGACGGAGGTGATGCCCGAGAGTAATAGACCGAGGGCCAACTTGCGAATGAGGTCTGTCATGCGATTCACTCCATCAGGGTTCGTGAGGTGATGTTTCCACGCAGAACCAAGATACCGTGACAGCCCGCTGAGCAGTAGGGAACGACGCTGGGTCGCCAGGCTAGACGGAGACCAGCGAACCTCGACCTGCGATCGTTCGCCAGCACGGGGCGAAGAGAATACGCGAGTGACAAAATGAAAAATCACGCGAGACCGATTTGCGAGTCGATCGCGCGAAACCTCAGTGCCACCCCCATGGGGGTTATCAATTCCATCTGAACCGCAGCTGAATCAGGTAATCCCGTCGCGGCGAGCCTGCTCAGCTTGGCGATGATACTTCAACGCCAAATGGGCAAAAGTCGACTTCTTGGGCACGCTCGATGTCAAGCGGGCCAAACGGTCATACTTATCCGCCAAGGCGGTCTTCACATCGACAAACGTTCGCTTGGGCATGGTCAGCAGTCCGATGGGCATCCGGGAATTCG
Organism: Planctomycetota bacterium; assembly: GCA_043736295.1. GTDB lineage: Bacteria > Planctomycetota > Planctomycetia > Planctomycetales > Planctomycetaceae > TH-plancto1. Next base: position 18,160 of record JAYTCW010000236.1, read on the forward strand.
GGAAGCCAAGTAGTGTATCCGGGGCAAGCGGAGTTGCCAACTCGACGTGCTTCGAGTCTGAGAGCTGCACCCCCGACAGTCCGTCAACGTAATCTGGCAGGCTGGTCTTCCAAAGTTTCCGGTAGCTGTAACTCGTTTTCAGTCAACAGCTAGCGGCAGAGTTGTCGGCCACCATTTCTTCCGCAGTTCTACCAGCGGAGAGGGCGAGGCCAACCCTCTTGTTGCGAGAACCGGGTCGCAGCCTCTACGGAGCCGTCTTCGCCTTTAGGCTCGCCAGCGAATGAAACCCTCGCAGGTACAACCGCCCGTTGGCCACAGCTGGGGTCGAGTACGACTTGTCGCCCAGTGGGCTGAACCCATGAAACTTGAAGGTGTCGCTGGCGTCCACCACGCCGACCATCCCGTCCTCGGACATGCAATAGATCTTGCCATCGACGGCGATCGGAGAACCGGTGAAGTTGTTGCCGAGGCGTTCGACCCAGATGTCTTCGCCTGTCTCCGCATTCACGCAAGCGACCATCCCGTCGTCGGTCCAGAAAAAGAGTCGACCGTTCACGTACAGCGGAGTCGGCACGTACGGCAAATACCGGGTGCGATTGTAGACGATCTTCCCCGCCTTGCCGTCGTCGCCCCACGGGTCGGTCGCCCACATAAACATCCCACGTCCGCCTTGCCCACACACGCCAATCACCAGCTTCCCGGCCTGAATCACCGAGCTACAGGTCCGCTTCTCCACCGGTCCAGTGGTCCACAGCTGTTTGCCGGTGTTGAGATCCAGCGCCGTGTGCCCAGAGGCTCCGGCCTCGCAGATCAGGACCGCTGGATGTCCGGCGGACTCGTAGATCAACGGCGTTGAGTAGCTCGCTTCGCGCACTTCGCGAATGTTCTTCCAGACTTCCTTTCCGGTCCTTCGATCCACAGCCACGACCATGCTCGGGCCAGTCTGGTCGCTGCACAGGATCACCAACTCGCCATGCACGATCGGCGACATGCCTTGACCATGCTGCGGATTTTGCTGGGTGTCGATCGCTCCCAGATCGTATTCCCACACCGACTTCCCGGCGTGAGTGAAGGCTTGGATCAGATGGTGATCGTTATCGCCAAAGGTGATGTAAACTCGTTCTTCATCCACCGCCGGAGTCGCTGAGGCATAGTTGTTCTTGTTGTGCGTCTTATTCGCACCGAGCTTCACCGACTGCGCCCAGCGCTGCTTCCCCGTTACAGCGTCGAGGCAGCGCAGCGTCCGTTCGCCTTGGGTGTCCGAGGTCGCCAGAAACAGAGCGTCCTTCCAGATCACCGGTGACGAGTGCCCGACTCCCGGCAGCTCGATCTTCCACTCGTAGTCCTGCTCGGTCCAGTGGGTCGGAACCCCCTTGAGGTCGCTGACCCCGGCCCCGTTCTCACCCCGAAAACGAGTCCAAGTCTCCTGAGCGTGTCCCAGCGAACACAGACCGAGGGCACACAACAAGACAAGTAGGCTGCGACGCATCATGGACCTCTCCCGGGGATCGTTCACGGAACTCCGTGCCCGGATAGGATGACGGGCATTGGAGAAGGATGCAATCAGTCGGGAGTCTGGAGGCAGGTGTGCGTCGGAAAAGTCGGTGGAGTTCCCTCTGCCCACTCTCCCCACTGGCGGGACCGCTTTCGGGGAGGACTTGACTGTGGGGAGAGGGTCGGGGTGAGGGGCGAAAAGTTCCCGCGAGGCCCCCTCACCCCAGCCCTCTCCCCCGCAGAGACACATGCTCCGAAAGTCACATCGATTGCGGGGGAGAGGGAGCAGAAGTTGGCCACCGGCCCATTTTTCTGACGCACACACCTGGGGGGTCGGGAGACTGACGCCTTACTCTGGCCCTCGACTCCCGATCCCCGACTCATCACGTTTGCGAGGAGTCGATCCACTTCGGCACCCACACCGGCGATGCCTGACGAAGCACTCTCAGCATCTCCGCTGGACCAGTCGAGACACTCAGTACCGCTCGATGCACCGGCTTCAGCAGCTGTTGGCTCACCGCGTGATCGAGGAATTGAAGTAAGAGGCTATCCGAAAAGCCAAGTATCCCTCAAACCGCACTAGCGACTGGAGTTGCCGGGGTGGGGCGGTACTTGAAGGGGGCTGATTTCGGGGTGGGAG
>JAYTCW010000237.1:0-4593 GCA_043736295.1 Planctomycetota bacterium
GGGACCACTGACTTCTTGGACTTCACAGACATGCGACGATCTCCTCACGGGATAGGATACTCTCCATTTCCCGCGCCCACGAAGCGTGGGGAAGTCCAATGCGGTCTTCCCCGTGCATAAAGGACAGCAGGAAGCAGTCGCCGAAACCATGCCGGTACATACGGACCTTGATCGCATCGACTTGATTTTTAGTGGACATGGGAATTCTCCGACTGGCAGGAGTGCGAGTGCATCATCGCAAACGGACCGGACATGGCATTCATGGAACGACGGTCGAAGAACGTTTCGCTGTCATCGAGCGACATCCCGGTTTGGTAACGGTACTGACGCACCATTCGCTCCCGATCATCGATATCTTTCTTGATGGCGTATCGCAGCGTTCGGCTGTCCAGATCGAAGACCAGCGTGCAGCCTCCACGAAAGATGAGGTGAGGCGCATCTTTCGCATCTGGAGGCAGTCCATTTTCTGGGACGAAGAATCCCTTCTCGTCGACCGTGACCTCATCATCGACGACTTTGAATCGAACTCCTCGCTTCTGAGCTAGTGTCACGACCACCTGTTTCACGATGTATCCGCTGGGAGTGACACGATTGGCCAACCAGACGTTGTCGATGGCGTACGAGGCATCCTTGTTGGTCAGATATGCGTATTCGAGTCCGAGCGATTCGCAGGCGGCCTTGTCTCCGGGCATCATCAAACCTGTAATCCTATGAAAATCCTGTTTGGAAATCAGGAATTTCGTTTGAATCAGCCGATGGAGTCCATCTGCTCCCTTGATGAATTCCTTCGTCTGCTGACTGATTTCTTCTCGATTGGTGAGATAACCCACCGATTCATTTACTTCTCTGAGAAAGTCACTCACTTCTTTCACGAGCGGATCATCCGTACCGACTGGGACCATTTCATACAACAAGTCCTCGATGGCCATGCTCTTCACCGCAGAAGAACTGATCCCTCTCTTCTGAAAGGCTTCCACAAACGCCACTCGATACCCGAAAGTATCTTCCGACTCCATATCGAAATCGGCTGTGATCAACGCCCGCAGGTAATCGCCGAACGTCAGATCCATCGGCGGGCTGTAATCCAGTGCCCGGATGCAGATCCGCAGCACATCGCCAGCCACCTTCGCCGCCGTTCCTGCCATCTGGTCCACAAGATCAGGGTGCAGCGCCCCCTCGGGCAGAATTCCGGTCCCGCCCGTCGCGATCCGCAGGGTTCGCTCGACCCGCTTCTTATAGATGTTCAGGAAAGCATCAAACACAGCTCCCACGAGAATCGAACCTCGCTCATGGAACTCCATCTTGGTCGAGTAATCTTTCGGGTCGGGAACATGTGGCTTCCAGATACCGTCCTTGTCGAAACCGCCAATCGCATCGCGCAGGCTGCCATAGCTGCCAGTGGCCTTGCCGAATTGCTGTGCCAATTGGCCCAGAAGGTTCTGCCGAGTCAAGTCGCCGCGTGTCTGGGCAATCTGATGCTTGAGGACCTCGGGGAACGTGAAGTGCTGGAACAGGGCGACAATGTCCGCGAACGCCTCGTGGAACGCGCGGGTATCCGGGTGAGTCGCATCGATGTAACGCCGGTGGAGTCCATCCAGAATCGCGTGCGTCGTTTCGTGAGCGATGATGTCATGGCTCAGGCACGTAAAGACGGTCGCTCCGGGAAGCTGTAACTGCACGTTTGCAGGGGCAGCTGTGAAGTAGCCAAACAAGAGTGCCTTTCGATTGGGATCGTAGTACGCGTTGGCCTGCCGGAGAGCGTGGGGATAGACCCTCAGTCGCTCGACAAACTGAAATTGGACCTTCTTGCGAGGTCCTTTCGGATTCTATGGATTCGGGTCGTGAATGTGCTCCGACCACTGCACTTTTCTCCCCAGAGCCCGTTCGAAGTTCTTGATCGTGGTCATCATCACCGCGTAGACCATCTGCTGATGGAACTGCGGGTTGCTGACACTGGGTTGCAGCCCATCCTGTGCCAACAGGTGCGGGTGATCGAGATCGACCGGTTCGTAGAACCTTTCGGAAGCTGGGTCGTAGTCCACGATCTCCAGGTACTCGCCTCGCGGCCACGAAGTGCCGGTCTCATCAGTCCGGGGAGTCAAGTCCTCCCAGGGAACCTGATAGATCAGGTCGTTGACCAGCATGGTCGACAACGAAAGACTCAAGCTGGGATCGCTGGCATATCCGCGCAAGCGGCGGAATGCCGGGACTGGGACTGTGGGCCGCATGATCATTCTCTCGAGCATAGGACGTTGTGATTAGATTGACGGGGTGGCTGGCCGCTGTCTAGCCGACTCCTCCGGAGAATGGAAACTTTGCGGCGGGTGATCCGGGCGCGATGAACTGCGGCGCGTGCTTGCGAACCGCCGCGTCGCATACGGCATAGCCCCAGTTCATCAGATGGTTCTGCGTCTCAACGGGCAATCGCTTCAGCCGCGTTTCGATTTCCGCCAACTTCATTGTGACTTCATGGTCCGCACTCAGTGAGTCCGGCAACTGATAGTGCAGAATGTCCGAACGAAGTCCCCAATACGTCCCGGTCCGGTGATTGGCGTCCTCGGCCTTGGACTTATACGAGTCCATCAGCTGCCGCTTTCGCAGGCTGCGAACCTGGTTGTCGACGATATCCAGAATCCGCTTCGAGTGCTGAACCCAGTCACCGGCGGGTGACTCTTCAGGAGACATCTGGCCACCGCCATCGCTGACTAGAATCGTCTTATAACGTTTCCAGGCAGTCTCCAGTCCCAAGTTGTCATACACGCCGCCGTCCGACAGGATCAGCGTGTCGGTGTAGGGACGCTGATGCAGTGGCCCCTTGGGATCAGAGACGAAGTCGGACGGATTGACATCAATCTCCGCAGGGGACAATACCGGAGGGAAGGCGGACGAGGCTGCCACGACTTCGGCCAGACCGATCTTCGGATTCTTGATCATCCCGACGCGATAGTCGGCCAAATAAGGCCGCGACATACGCACAAGTGAGCCGGTCTGCACGCTGGTGGCATTGAAAATAAAACGCGGCCCTTCATCATCGGTGGGGAGATTCTGAAGAGTCGCCTTCCCAAACAGGATCTCACGGTACTGAGCCGAGACCCGATCGCTGATTGTCCCTGGCAAAAAGATCCCACCCAGAATCGCGCCCCGATCGATCGTGACATCTGCCATGCGGCGAAGCGGCTCGACCAGCAGTTCGTTCAGCTTCGCGGTCCGACCGTTCGCGTCAAACGCTAGCTTGCCCCAGTTCACTGCCAGCATACCCGCTGTGATCGATCCTCCCGAAACGCTGGAAACCCGGCACAGCCGCTTCTCGGCCTTGCCCGCCAGCATGCCCAATTCATTCAGCCGGATGATCGCTCCGACATGAAACAACATCGCCCGATAACCACCGCCGGAGAGACACAGGGCAATCCCTTCCTCCGGGCCAGTCACGTTTTCCTCGGCAACGATCTCCGGATGAATTTCCGGGAATAGGTTTCCGGCAGCGGCAGAAGTACTCATCGAACGGCCGTTCGAGTGGAATGAACTGTACCAGCGTAATGATTCTTCAGTTTCGACAGTCAGGAGTCAACCATTCGCGGCTCCAGTTCTGTCTGATCCTCCACCTCTGCGTTGTCAGCCAGTATGCGGGTATCTTTGGCTGGTCGGTAGCCTCCGGTGAATGAACACTCAATCCGCTCGTGCTGTATGGAAGAGACGTGCCTTTGCTCTATTTCGGTGCAAGAAAACTCCGCCTACAGATCGCCCCTCATGCGAACCAAAAGTTCGAAATCAGGGTTGGGTTCGGTTCGCGGTCCCAAACGGTGTTTTAAATCTTGGGGGCGTTTTTGGAGAGACAGAGAGAGTTCGAGGGCCGAAACTCGCACGAGCGGTTTGAAATATCGAAATCGGGGCGTTTCGAGGGACAGCAGAGAGGTCTCGGCCAGAGAGCCCTTCATCGCAACAGCTGGCGGGTATAGCGGATAAGACGCCACACTGAATCGACGCCAAAACGTCCCGCTGAGTGAACCCGTGGGGCACTGGGAGTTCGAAAAACGAAAACAGTGAAGGCGCTGGGACTCGAACCCAGGACCTACGGATTAAAAGTCCGTTGCTCTACCGACTGAGCTACGCCTTCGGTACTTGGTTTTCACCTCACATCGTGCAATTCCTCGATTTGTGTTGCAGAATCACGACAACCACCACTTCAAGGAACTGCAAGGTATGCCATGTGGCACGACCGCCCAACCCATGAAACCTCATCCATGGCTCACACATTCGCCACATGCCCTGAGGCAGTTTTGCAAGAAAGTTCGCAAAAAGGCGATTTTCTTCGGCGTCTGAATGGAACCTGACACGGAACGTGCGAAGTATCTGAATCAGCGCGACGATTTGCAAGTGGGCAGACTCACCAGGCGATTGTGACTCCCCCGCCCACGGGTCTGCCGACGATCCCTGGCGACCCGATAAGCTGAGCCAGGCCGGGGATTGGCCAATCTAGGTGTCATTGGCCGCTGTCTTAGCACATGGTCCAAAACAACTTCCCGATTCGTCGTCTTTCGCTCCGCGAAAGAACGTCCTTTCGCGGAGCGAAAGGCGACTTTTGTTTCGACCCAC
>JAYTCW010000238.1:0-4899 GCA_043736295.1 Planctomycetota bacterium
ATTAACCATCGAGGACAAGCTGAGCGGTCGGTTCGCAACTCAGACGCTCGGGTTCACGGTTCGTTAGGTGAGCGGCCAATGGAAACTGACCGCCAGACTTCCGAAGTCTTCGGAGACTTCGTAAGTCTGTGGGGACGCGAAGTCTGGCCGCTCGCCTAAGTGGTCGTGGGATAGGTTTCCAGCCTGCCATGACTCACGACAGGCTGGAAGCCTATCCCACGGTCTGAGACAACGCCGCACGCTGGTTCCATCGTCTCGATAATACTGCGAAACTCTTTTCTGACACCTGGCCACTCTACCCCCGAATTCATCAAATTCCAAACCCTTGTCCAAGACCTGTTCAAACTCTGCGTATGATTCCACATGACCGATCAGCGATCGCATAAAAAGCAGAACGATATTTACGGTTTGTGCAACGAAAACGGCTGTCCGAAGACAGCCGTGAGCGTAAATATCATGGTGCTTGGCACCGGTCATGCACCCGGACGCAGGCGGCAATACGCCGTGAGAACCTGATACAGATCGTCGGTCAATTGAATCTCGTCGTCTTCGAAGTCTCGCAGGAACGAACGCTGCTTGCGTGTCGCTTCCAGCAGGATGGTCGACAACTCCCCGAAGGAGATTTTCACCTTCAGCTGTTCGAGATCTTGATCTTCATCGTCGCCGGTGAATAGCCGCAATCGCTGATGCATGGGAGTTCCTCCTTGAAGTCCAACCGACACTTCTCTTTAAGAGATTCCACCTCTGGAATAGGTATCGGCGAAAGACGCCGAGCCCCCCCAACGATTCTCGGCCAATCCTGCCGTTGCAACTCACATGCCCTTACAACCGGAAGAGTCTCACAACGAGAGTCCTGGGAAGTGCGAACAGGTAGCGAGTGCGGAAGGAGTGGTGAATCGCAGGGAACGGGAGAGGAGATCGCTCAAGTCGGACGCACTAGCGCGTGTCATACGCATTAGGACGCCTCTTGTGGTATCGGTCCGAATGGCTCGGTGACCTTAACAATCTTTCCGATAAAACGGACTGGGTAAAATAGGAGGGCGAGGTTCGTCACTTCCACGTTTCGCTGCGACGCGAAGGGTTGTTCACATGACCATGACGATTCCTTCGAGGGTATGCAGTCGCATGTAGATCGCAATGATGTGGACCGCCGAATTGACCTCGGGCTCGACTGTGACGCTGGTGTGTTTTCCACCGGCGGTTGTGCGGGTCGAGAACGACGGCTCCGCGTCCTCGCTCAGTTCCAACTTGACGGCCCCGAGGACCCGTCCGACAAAGCAGTCGGTCGACAGGCCGATCGCCTTGAACGCGAAGGCGCAGGGAAACTGGTGCGTCGCTTCCAGCAGTTCGACAGAGGGCAGACTTCCGGCCATGGGATGACTCGCGGGGATGGGAATTAAGTGTGGGCAAAGAATCGGCGAGGTTCCAAGGAGGGCAAGGCTCCTGCCGAGCCGCTTTAACCAGAGATCGTCCACCCTCGCTTGCGGCTCCGCAGGAGCGTCGCCCTCCCGAGACGAACTCACCCGATAATCGAAAGGAGCCGACAGACGCCAATCGCTGTTCCCCCCCGATCACCTCACGTATTATAGTCCTCCACTCATGGAATGGTGAAGCTCTCGCCCGAGGACTCGGCCCCTGTGTCCCCTCCTTGGGCTGACAGCTGATAACTGACAGCTTTCTCGAAGGGAACTCGGCATGCAGGTGGCGTACTTTGAGGATTCGGGGGTCGACCAGTTTCGCCCGCTCGCGTGGTTGCGACCGGTGTTCGAACTGGTCTGTGGACACTCGGGCGTCCGAGAGCGGGTCAACCGCTTTCTGGTCCCGTCGCAATGGGGAGCGTTCGTGCGTCCCTGGCTCGTCGAGGCGTATCAGGAGGACCACCCGACCGCTCACCTCAATCAGCGGGAGTGGCTCCAAGCCGAGCCGACACTGCTCCTCAATGGGCGCTGGCTCCCCGACTTGGCCCAGCTGAGAGAATTGGCCGCTGGAGATGCTGTGTGGGTCGACGGGACGCTGGTCGCGCTGATGCTGGAGCCCGCCGATGTAGCCCATCTCGATCTGGCGGACATCGCTGCCAGTGCTGAGACTCTGGCCCGCTCGCGCCGCGAAGTCCCCGCTCGCGGTCCATTACTTCACTACCCGTGGGATCTGGTCCACCTCAACGGATCGCAGATTGAACAAGACTCGCGCACTCGGGCGCATGGTCCCTCGAAGGTCACGCTCGGATCGCAGGTCGCCATCCTCGGCCCGGATGAGGATGTCTACATCGACCCCACCGCCCAGATCGACCCGTTCGTCGTCGTCGACGCTCGCAGCGGTCCGGTCTGGATCGAAGCCGGGGTCAAGGTCCAGCCCTTCACACGCATTGAGGGCCCGTGCTTCATCGGCCAGAACTCCCAACTGTTCCGCGCGAACGTAAAAGCGGGCACCACGATTGGCCCGGTCTGTCGCGTCGGCGGCGAGATCGAAGAGAGCATCTTCCATGGCTACTCCAACAAGTACCACGACGGGTTCCTCGGCCACAGCTACATCGCCTCGTGGGTGAATTTGGGAGCGCAGACTACCAACAGCGACCTCAAGAATGATTACTCCGCGGTGTCGGTTCCGCTGTGGGGCGAATCGATTCGGAGCGGCTCGACGAAGGTCGGTTGCTTCATCGCGGATCACTCGAAGACGGCTCTGTGCAGTCTGTTCAACACCGGCTCCTCGGTCGGGGTGATGAGCATGATTCTGCCCGGCGGTCGGCTTTTGCCGAAACACATCCCCTCGTTCAGCCGGATCTGGCACGGGGCGATTGAGGAGATTCCCGAGGGACTCGACCCGAGTCTGGTAGCCGCGAGGACCGCGATGGGCCGCCGCGACTGCCCGTTCACCCCGGCAGCCGAGCGACTATTGCGGACGATTTACGCGCTCACCGCCGAGGAGCGTCAGCGGGCCATCACCCGCGGTAAGCCGGGTTGAGCGATCTAGAGCATTCCACAATTCGGTGAGCGTCCCGTAGCCTGGACCCCTAGGTCCGGGCGGAACGGCCCTAGGGGTCCGTTCGACTTCTCGGCACGAACACAATCGTGGAATGTTCTCGGGTCACGGAGTCCGAGCAATCGAGAGGATCACTCCGGGTGTTTCCTCTTCCTCGGCCTGGGGAGGATTCTGCTCTCCATCTCGGACTCGCCCGAGAAAAGTATCGGCCGTCGACAGGATCCACCAGCGCAGACCGAATGCGGTGCCCCCATAGAGCAGAACCACGCCCGCAAGTCCCCAGAAGCGAGGCATGATCTGCTCGTCTTTCACGGGTGACGGGTAGACCTGCTCCAGAAACGTGACCCAGCTTGCGGGGGTCAGTAGCGCCAATTGACGCAGGAGGCTGTCCTCTCTTTGAAGCAGATTGAGCGTGTAATTGAGGATCGGTCCCGACAACGTGACGAGGACCAGAACGCTGAGCAGAGTCATCACAGCCCGCATTTGAGACTTCGCCCTCATACCAATCGCCATCCCCAGCCACATCACGAGGGGCAAGACAGCGAACACACTGCCAAAGCTCAGGAGCAGATACCGAATGTCGCTCCCAAATCCGTGGAACCAATGCTGAAACAGAAAGATCGTGCTGAACGGCACCATGAGAGTCCAGAACAGCCTCTGCACCCCGCTCAGTTTGCTGGACAGGATCTGTCGTCCGCTAATCGGCGAGACCAGCAGTACGTCCAGCGTCTGTCGCGAACGCTCCGTCGAGACCACACTGGCCGAATGCACGGTCACCAAAAGCAACGCGATCACCCATGTGATGTAGAGCAAGACCGACATGACCGATTCGGTCTGCACCAGATTGACATTCACCATCTGCGAGACGCAGAGGATCGGTAACTCGATGACCACCAAAATCCGGAACAGGTAGCGAAACGTCCCCAACGAACGCTTGGCGGTTTCCCGCCAGCTGATGGGATCGTCAGTGGGGTACGGATCGCCGTCCCGCACCAGGACCACACCGCCCGTGACTGTATTCATGCGATTGAAAAATTGATCGACCGCCTTGAACAGAGTGAGCAAGAGGTTCTTCGGCGGGACAAACGCGCGGTCGTACAGGAACACACACGAGAAGAGATACGCCCCCATGGTGAACGGTGCGAACAAGCAGCCGATCGTTACCAGACTGATCACGATATCCGCACTTTGAGCCAGACTGGACAACGCCGGTCCCAGGAAAATTCCTGTCCCCAGCAGGCAAAGATACGTCGCTACGTACGCCTCCACCGTGGTGCGGCAGTAGGTCGAGCACATGATCGCCACGCTGCCGACATAGACCGTCAGCAGCACCAGAAACGCCAGCGTGAAATACAACTGCGCGGTCTGCACTCCGCCAAAGCTGTAAGCCGTGGCCATCAGCGGAAAGGAGAGCACCACAAACGCCAGCATCGGGATCACCCGGCTGAGCAGCTTCTGGAGGACGATCATGCCGCGCGGGATCGTGGTCAGCAGCAACAGTGACAGGCTCTCCCGCTCCTTCTCTCCGGCAAACGCCCCCGCACAAGTCGCGGGCAAGACCAGCAGAATCGCCCCCAGTTGCAGGCGAACCATCTGGTTGAACATCTCCTGCCCCTGGCCGAGTTGGGCGACCCCGCCGGTGGCTCCGCGACCATAGATGATGAACAGCCCGGCAGAGAATAACACCGCCGTGTAAATGAAGCGGATGATGTAAGTCCGCGAGCGAGCGGCCTGCTCGGTCAGTTCCTTGGCCAGTAGCGGCATGCCGAGATGTCGACGAAGAGCGGCGAGCATGAATGCCTCAGTCGGGGTGAATCAGTGAGAGGCTATCCGAAAAGCCAAGTATCCCTCAAACCGCACTAGCGACTGGAGTTGCCGGGGTGGGGCGGTACTTGAAGGGGGCTGATTTCGGGGTGGGAG
>JAYTCW010000239.1:0-5158 GCA_043736295.1 Planctomycetota bacterium
CCACCCCGAAATCAGCCCCCTTCAAGTACCGCCCCACCCCGGCAACTCCAGTCGCTAGTGCGGTTTGAGGGATACTTGGCTTTTCGGATAGCCTCTAAGACGTTATGCCCCCACGGAATTTGTCCAACAAGCTGTTGGACAAATGGTTCATCCGGGTAAGCCTCTGCAAACGACCGCATGGACAGCAAATTGGAACGCGACAACCCGCCCATCTCCGGGAACTCGGCCCGCAGATCGACACTCAAGCGGTCGACGACCTTGGCTCCCCAGCCTTGCTGTTGCTGGCAACGCAGAATCTCTCGCCCGAGATGCCAGTAAAGCAGAATTAACTCTCGGTTGACGGAAACCGCCGCTTTCAACTGGGCTGAGCGGACGCGGGTTTTAAGGTCGGCCAGCAAAGGGGCATAACCCGTTGGCAGGGTCGCCGTCGCCAACGAACTCACCTTCGGCATGGGAATGAGCTTCGACACAGCCCGCTTGGGGGTCGATGGGACAGCACGAGTGGCGGCCTTCTTCTGTGCCATATCTCATCTTCTGTGGATCGAACTCCGCTCTCACGGAGGCTGGACTGTCAGAGCATTGATCGCTTACTTCGGCTTCTTCTCCGGAAACGGCACCGTCGTCATGCTCCCATACCCGCCCGGCCACTGAGTGGTGATGGCCACTTCGAACGCCTCGCCCTTCTCGGCCACGCGGTTCGCGGCGAAGTCGGCTTCGGTGGCCACCCAGATCTTGAGCAGGTACTTCCCGCCGGGGATACGGCGATCGTTCTTTGAGGCTTTCGACATCTTCGTCGCCATGTCCGAGCCGCGCTCCAGCGAGAGCGACATGTGCTGCTGCCACAGTTGGCGGTCCCCAGCGATCCCCCGGTCACCGACGACGAGCGGAGCCTTGGCCCAGCCTTTGCCCTCGGCGGGGTAGACCTCGGCCCGCAGAACCAGCTTGCCGTACTTCGCCGGGATGTCGGTGATCTTCAGCCAGGAATCGGTCGCCCCGACCACATACGGACTCGGGGCGGGGATGTCATCGGCCTTCTGGTACGTCCCGTTTGCCGCCGCCGCGTAGTCGGTCAGGAAGGCCATGAACTGCTGATAGCTGCGGTCGCCGATGACCATCTTCTGGCCGCCGCCGTGCTTGATTTGCATCGTCGGCTTGGCGATGACGAGGCTCTTCTCGGGCGAGTCGACATCGATCAGGTCGTGATCGAGGAGAATGGCCAGTGTCGCCGCTGGATCGTTGGGGACGATCCACGACATCTGATCGCCGTGCTTCTTGACCTGCTCCGCGTTCTGGTCTGAGGAGTGACACCCAGCACACCGACCCGACTCTAGCCAGATGTTGTCGATGAACGATTGCAATACCCGGTCCTGCCGCGCGTGGCGGATCACCTCGTCCGGCACCGCTGGACCCACGGTCAGCTTCGTCGTTGCCGCCAACAATTTCGGGTCGGCCACAGCTGCGATGATCCAGGCCCGGAAGGCGTCGAGTTCGGCCTTCCGCACCTCGGGCTTAATGAGTCCCGGCTTCTCGGGAGTGCGGGCGATGAAGTCGAGCAGTTTCGACTTTTCGGGATGCTCGACATCAATCAGCCCGCCGTTTCGCAAAGCTGCGAACGTCTCGCTCTGGCTGGGGCGGATGTAGTCCTTGAGGTCGACCCCCGACAGATGACACTCGGAACAACTACTCGCGTTCTTCGAGTTCATGATCGGGAGGATGCGGCGTTCGAAGACTTTCAGGGAGTCTTCAGCGAGCAAAGGAGACGCCAGAAACAGACAGCAGACGATCAACCGAATCATGCGGGTCATGGAATGGCTCATTGTTAGAAAAGAGGTTCACTCTCCAGCATGTTCTCAATTCATCACGCTGGCGACAAGCTGATGGGGGATGAGAGCCTTTGACAGTGTGTGCGTCCCAATCGTCGGAAGCCCGACCCCGAGGGGGTCACGCCCCGTAGCCCAGGGTTGCCCGCGCAGCGGGAAACCCTGGGTTTGCGAACGATTCCGCGAGTTCCAACCCCAACGGGGTTGCGTCAGGCGTGGGACGCAACCCCGTTGGGGTTGATGGGTATGCCGGGTCCGTCAACCCAGGGTCTTCCGCTGCGCGGCCGACCCTGGGCTACGAGACGAGACCCCGTGGGGGTCGAAGACTTGGCGACCTCATGGTCCACCGTCGTTTGGGACGCACACCCCCGTTGGCAACGAATTAGCGAGTAATCAGCACTTTTGTCAGTTGAACGTCGGGTAGACTTCAAGACCTTTCCCTCGCACGCGGAGACGAGAGTAGAGCACGGGGACAGCGCCTTGCAGATCGTCCGTTGTCACGGCAATGAACTCAGGACCATTCCGAATGTACACATCGACAACAGAGTTCAGGTCATCGATTTTCAGAATCTGATGTACGGTTCCGTCGACAACCACCATGTCATCATCACCCGAGAGTCCAGACTCATCGTCGTTTCGAGGCAAGTTCATCTCCACGCTCACGATTTCACTCAATTCAATCTCAGCTGAAAAATCGTCGTGTCCCAACATCTGCAATCGTTCGTATTGGCCAACGATCACAACTGTCAGCCGATCATTGCCGTGATCGACGATGGCCATGTGCCGATCATGCGAGTCATCCATTCGATGAAGTTCGATCAATCGGAATGACATGGCTGGAAAGTCACTGTTGCTTTGGCACCACATTCGATTGCCAATTGAACATGGACTACTCCGCACTCGCCGTCAGTGTCTCCTCGGCAGGCGACATGATCCCGTGCGACCGCAGGATCTCGGCCAGCTTCTCCCTGGCCAGCCGCAATCGGCTCTTGGCTGTGGGCAGCGGCACGTCCATGATCTGGGCGATTTCCGGCAGGCTCACCCCGCCGTAGTGGTGCAGCGTGAACGTCTGGCGTTGTACTTCGGGGATGAGGGCCAGGCCCGTCTCGACGAGCTTGGCCACCTCGCGCTGGTCGGCCATGTCCTCGGGCGAGGTCAGCTCCCCGGCGATGCGGTACAGGACATCGTCGTCCTCATCGCGCGGCCGCTTCACCGCCCGCACGAGGGCGTCGTTCGTCTTGCGGCGGATGTCGTCGATCAACAGATTGCGGGCGATCCGGAACAGCCACCCCCGAAACCGACCCACCGGCAGGTAATCCCACGACTGCTGATACAGCTTGATGAGCGTGTCCTGGGCGAGGTCTTCGGCCAGCTGGACATCGCGGGTGTTGCGGATGAAGAACCCGAGCAGCGGCGATTGATACAGATCCACGAGTTCATCGAAGGCGGTGTTATCGCCCTCTTGAAGTCGAATCATCAACAAGTCATCGTCGGTCATGGAGTACGTCGCGAGTGGCCAGTGTCTCTCAGCCCAGTCGGCACGGAAGATGTTGACCACGGAGACACGGAGGCACGGAGAAGGCAAAGACCATGGCACCAGAAGCGATCCAGAAAATCAGAGGTGTTGACAGGCTGAACAACACCACTGCTGAAACGTATCGGGAGGTGGTTCCTCGGGTCTCCGTGCCTCTGTGTCTGTGTGGTGAATTCCAGCTGGCTGCTCCGAGACACTGAGGCGAGTGGCTGGAACCTGCTCAACACAATATATTCAAAAGCCATGACATTTGACGACACTGAGGCGAGACCCCACTTGGAAAACGTGATCCCTCTGACATTTGGACGGCGAGGAGCCTTTCAGATTCAGATTCCGACTGAACGGCTCCAGAGCCGTTTCGTAGCCCCCGCTGCGGTGACTCCACTCGGGGAGACGCTGGCGCATGCCCTCGAATCGCCGCTGGAGTACCCGAGTTTGCGGCAGGCGGTGGTGGCCGGGGATCGAGTGACCTTGGCGGTTGATCGCCAGACTCCGCAGGCGGAAACGCTCATACTTGGGCTGTGGAAGGTGTTGGAGTCGTGCGGGGTGAGTGCCCCGGATGTGACCATTCTCGTGCCCGCCACGCTGACGCCGGGAGTGAATCCCGATTTGCGGAGGCTGCTGCCCGCCGGGGTTCGCGAGCAGGTGGTCCTCAAGATTCATGACCCGCTGGATGAGACCTCGACGGCTTACCTCGCAACCACAGCGGGGGGCGAGCGGGTCTATCTGCACAAGGATCTGCTCGATTCCGATCTGCCGATCTTGATTGGCGGCGTCGGGTTTGATTCGGTTCTGGGGTTTCGCGGAGGCGGCAGTGCGCTCTACCCTGGACTGTCGAATGTCGAAGCCATTCGCAAAGCCGTCGGCCAGGGGCACGACGAACTCGCTCCGGACGATTCGCGTCCGCTGCGGCAGATGATGGACGAGGTGTCTTGGTTACTCGGGTTGCAGTTCGCGGTACAGGTCGTGCCCTCGGTGGGAGACGGTGTGTGTGCGGTGATCGCGGGGCAGATCGATGCGGCCTATCAGAAGGCGCGGGCCGTCCTCACCGAATCGTGGACGCTGCCGACGCGCACGCGGGCCGGGATGGTCATCGTGGCCGTCGATCACGATGCCAACGGGCACTCGTGGTCGCAACTCGGGGCCGCTCTCGATGTTGCGAGACAATTGGTTTCTAAGGAGGGCCGCATCGTGGCACTCACTGAGTTGCGGTCGGACCTCACTCCCGGCATGCAACTCCTGCGCGAGGTCCGCAGCCCGCGCGACGCCCTCAAGCCATTGCGAGACAGCCAGCCGCTCGACATGCTGGCCGCCTCGCAGATTGCCAAAGCCCTCGACTGGGCCGGAGTCTCCTTACTGAGCGGGCTGCCTGGCGATCTCGTCGAAGATCTGGGGATGCTGCCCTTGGATGAGACGGAAGAGCTGCAACGGCTGGTAGAGACCGAGGAGTCGATCGCAGTGGTGCAGTCGGCTCAGCATGTGCATGTGGTACGGAAAAAGTCCGGCAAGCCGCTCGCCTGATTGCGGGGTGTAATCAGCACATGGGCAGAAGTAAGACATTCTCTGGTCGCCACTTTTCGCCAGAAAGTGGGTAATTTGGCGTGCGTGCCATCAACGGGCGGCGGCGGACGATTCTCCCCGGGGAACCGCATGATTGGCGACTTCGTGTGCATCGCTGTGTTCGGCCTCTGTGCCCGGATCGATGATGCGTGAGACAACCTCTGCCCGACGTTCGTTGATCATGGCGATCAATTGACGCACATCGTGGTTGGCAGCCGCCGACATCTCTTTTCGCACACGACGT
>JAYTCW010000240.1:0-11106 GCA_043736295.1 Planctomycetota bacterium
AGCTGTAGGGGGCATCGCCGAACTCGTCGATGCCGTGCTTCACCACGACGGCCAAATGCTGGTCGCCGCAGAGATGCACTGCCTGCGCTTTGCGGATCTCGACGAGAGCCTTGTTCCGGCCAGTCTGCGGCCAGCCGTTACAGTCGAGGTCGGCCAGCAACCGGTCTTTCACCCCGCCGTGCATGTGGACCGCTCCGCAGAAGGCTGTCTGAGACAGGACAGCTTTCATCTCCGCCCCGGTCCAGTCCTGGCCCCACTCGCGGAGGAACTTCAGCTGGCGTTCCCCGAGTAGCTCCAACCCCGGCAGGTCGATGGTCTGGGGGTCGTAGCTCGGGTCGTTGATGTGATCGGGGCGTGGTCCCATCTGGGGGATCTTGCCTTGCGGTCCCGACTTGAACTTGCGGTCTTCGAGGATGGCGAAGTCGATTCCGCCGACGCGCATGCGGGTGAAGTAGACGGTGATCCCGCGCTCGACGGGAGCGGGGTCGACCGGGTCGGGCAGGTGCCATGTCTGTTGCCGCTGCACCATGTTGACATACTCGACGGGGAAGAAGTATCCGCCGTCGGCCATCCCCTTGCGGTCGAACGATTGCTTGCCGTTCTCGCCCCACAGGTTCGGATGCCCGACATCGTGGTCATCGGGGATCGAGATCGTCGGGCGGTCCTTCATCACCTCGCGGAACTGCAACCCGAACTCGATCCACCCAGCTGTGTGTTCGGTGTGGCGGTAGGTCTGGTCCCCGGCGAAGAACAGCAGGTCGGGGTCTTGCCGCTTGAGGTTCTCGATAATCTCGGGCCTGGCCCCGGTCGTGCGACTTGAGTTGCACGACATGTTCGCGATGACGATGGTGTCTTTGTCGCTCGGGTCTTTGCGGATGAGGCCCTCGAACAGCGCCTCCGCACCATGCCGGACGCGATACGGCACCGACTGCGTGGCATCCCACTCGGTCACGCGGAAGTGGGCACTCCACCCCGGCAGCGTGACCTCGACGCGGGCGACTTCAACCCACTGGCCATTCCGCTCCAACTCCAATCGTACCGCCCGTTCCTCATCCGGTTTCAACGGGTAGAGCTGGGCCGAGAGTTTCAACGTGCCGCGATCCTGTGTGTAGAGAGCAAATGCGACGACCTCGCTGCGGGGCACATCCATCAGCGGCGGCGGGTTCGGTCCCTTCGGCTGCGGATGCTTCCACCAGTCGCCGGTCGCCAGCGAATCGAGGTTCGGGAACTCCGTCCCAAATGGGGCCCCCACCGGCAGCGGCTTCGCAACTACTTCTCCTGCCAGCACAGCAGGCCCGCGCGCGGACCCGAGCAGCAGTGCCGTGAACTTCAACCACCAGCGACGAGTCAGACTCATGAGAAGACAGGCTCCGGGAAATGTGCAGCAACAGTGGGTCAAGTCATACCCCCACGAGCATGCTAACCCGAGGAGCCGCCCGTGGCACGTTCGGCATCACTCATTCGTGTCGAGGAGTGTGTACGTTGACTCGATCAATGGGTTGGTAATTTTGGGCATGTGCATCAATCTGCCCCCTCTCCCCACTGGCGGCGCGACTTTCAGAGTGGGCGTCGCTGTGGGGAGAGGGCCGGGGTGAGGGGATCAGGGCGAACCGCGTGTCACCCTTACCCCACCCGCTCCCCCGTAAGGCGAACGGTCCGACTTGTTTCATCGGTGGCACGGGCGTCCCGCCCGTGTTTTCCAGAGACTCCACATGGGCGAGACGCCCATGCCACGGTCTTTGATTTCTGACCAATCGCCTAATAGTTCTGCTCCGTTGGTCGCTCGCGGGGAGTGGGAGCAGAAACTGGCCACCGACCGGTTTTCCGGACGCACTCGGTAGTTTCAGCGACATGGTTTAGACGGTGGCTCATCACCCCGGCAGGCGGATAGAATGCTCCTCCACATTGCTTCACTCCACACGAAGGATTCGTCGTGCCGCGTTCCACTGCTGCTTCGAAGGTCAAGTCCGCTGCGTCCAAACCCATCGGGACCGAAACGGTCTCCGGGAGCATCTACGACTACCCGGTCTATTACGATGTGATCTTCGGGGCCGACTGGAAAAAGGAGACGGACTTCTTGGAAGCGGCGTTTGTGAAGCATGCCGACCGCAAGGTGAAGTCGGTGTTCGAGCCCGCCTGCGGGACGGGGCGGCTGATGGTCAAGTTGGCCCAGCGGGGGTACAAGGTCGCGGGGAATGACCTGAATCCCAAGGCGATTGACTACTGCAATAAGAAACTCACCAAGGCGGGATTCCCCGAGACGGGCGTCGTTGGCGATATGTCCGACTTCCAGCTCAAGA
The DNA here is from genome assembly GCA_043736295.1 of Planctomycetota bacterium. Taxonomy (GTDB): domain Bacteria; phylum Planctomycetota; class Planctomycetia; order Planctomycetales; family Planctomycetaceae; genus TH-plancto1. The sequence goes on from JAYTCW010000240.1 coordinate 2,301, forward strand.
AGCCGGTCGATGCGGCGTTTAATCTCATTAACACGGTGCGGCATCTTCCGACGGAAAGGCATGCGAAGGACCACTTGAAGTGTATGTCCGAGGCACTCGCTCCCGGCGGGATTTATTTGCTCGGGCTGCATTTGATGCCGACGGAGGGGAAGCCGATTCCGAGTGAGACTTGGCTGGCGAAGCGTGGGACGCTGACGGTCTCCTCGTTCATGTGGACCAAGAAGATCGACATTCCGGGACGCATGGAATACCTCGGCATGACGCTCGATGTCCACACACCCACGAAGCGGCTGAAGATCGAAGACGAGATGCACTATCGGACCTACACAGCCGCCCAAATGAAGACTTTGATTGCATCGGTGCCCACACTGGAGCTGGTGGAGACGTATGATTTTCTGTGTGAGATCAACGATCCGATCACCATCGGCCCGCGCACGGAGGACGTGATCTACGTGTTGCGTAAGCGGAAGTGAGTGTCGCGCATGTGCGATGTTTAGCCGCGACGCGAAGTCTTCGAAGCGGAGCGAGTCGCGCCAGTGGACGCCGGGAATCTGACAACATGGACTTCACACTGCGCCCCGCATCAACCGGCTGGGAGGCACTCGCCCTTGTCCCCGGCACTGCCATCGGGATCTGGGTGTGGTGTAAGCCGCTCCACGCACCGCTCGATCTGATCGTGCGCGTGCCGGTGGAGACCTTTCAGGCGGTCGGCGGGCAGCTCTCGCTCCGTCAGATCATCGCCGGGTCCGGGGCGGAGATGGGGCAGGTTCACGGCCTGACCATTCAAGCGACGTTTATCGACGCCCTGAGCGGCACGAACCCGCTGCTCGATCATGCCGTCCCCGCCGCCAGTCCGTGGGTTGAGGTCTCGATCCGCATGCACGCCGTGGCTTACTCGATGCCTGCCGCGATGCCGCCCGTAGTTGCAATTTCGGGAGGCGGGGCAGGGCTCTCGGCGGGATCGCAAGCGAGCGCGATGGCGATTCAAACCGACTGGACAGCTGTGACACAAGCCGAGACTCAACTGATGTCGCTGCGTAAGCAACTGGCGACGGTGCAGGGGCGATTGCTGTCGCTGAATCGCGACCTGAACGCCGACGAGAACGTGGCCTCGGACAACGCCGATCGCAAGGAGTGGCAAGACGCCCGCCGCTGGCTCCGCGACTGTGCAGGGCTGGCCTCTCGGTACATCAAGGAGGCCGACACCGGCGTCACCAGCATGGCCGGGAACAAACGCCGCATGGAGCAACTCGTCGAGGACGCCAAGACCGGTCGGCTGAGCCCGCAACAGATGGCCACCGCTCAGAACGAGATCGAATCGCACCGCAAGACCGTGACCAACATCCAGAATCAGATGCAGAATGCCTTGCAGGCCGCCAGTCGAGACGGCGAGCAGCGGGCGCAGCAGATACTGACTCGCATTGCGGCCAAAGTGCGGGCACATCGGTCGAAGCGGTAGCCGAGCGACTCCGCGCTCCGCTGCGAAGACTTCGCGTCGCGGCTAAACGGCGATCGGGGAATGCGCGGCGACGGATTCGGCTTGCCAGTCGATCAGATGCAGGTCCACGCTCTCATACCCGTTGAAGCTATTCAGGCCGGGGGAGAAGCACAGGGAGATCGGTCCGTTGGCGGCGGAGATCTGGTCGGCCCAGTCGGCTTTGCCGAAGGCGATGACCTTCATCACCTTGTTGTATTGCCGCACCTTCAGCGACAAGTGCCGCTCGCCGCCGCCGATCTTTTTCGGCGGCTCGACCAGCTCACAACGAGTGGCCGCGAAGATCGGTTTGCGGTGGTCGCTGCCAAACGGGCCGAGGCCATCGAGTTCGCGCACAGCTGTGAACGTGAGGTCGTTGAGGACCACTTCGGCGTCGATCCGCAGTTCGGCACCAGCGTCGGCTTCGGTCTTGACGGTGGCGATCCGCTGCACGAAGTCCTCTCGGAAGGCGTCGATCTTATCCATCTGCACCCGCAGCCCGGCTGCAGCTTTGTGACCGCCGTAGGTGACGAGATGCTCGGCACAGTCGGTCAGCGAGGAGTGCAGATCGATCCCGTTGAAAGTGCGGGCTGAGCCTTGGCCGAGGCGTTCGGCCTCGTTGAGGGCGATCATGATGGCCGGGCGTTCGTAGGCTTCGGCGATGCGGCTGGCGAGGATGCCGATGACGCCGGGGTGCCACTCGGCATGGGCGAGAACGAGGGCGGCGTGGTCGGCCCACTCGGGGTGGTCCTCGACCATCTGCTTGGCCTCTTTCAGCATCTTTCGCTCGACCGACTTGCGGTTCTCGTTGAGCTGATTGAGGTAGTCGGCCAGCTGGGCTGCGCGCTGGCGATTCGTGGTCGTGAGGAGTTCGACCGCGAGGCGAGCCTGTCCGAGGCGACCAGCTGCATTGATGCGGGGGGCGATGCCGAAGCCGATGTCCTCGGCGGTGATTTGCTTCTTGCCGTCGAGTCCGCAGACCTTGAGCATCATTTCGAGACCGGGGCTGATGCGATCTGGGGTGGACTTCTCCTTGATCTTGTCGCTGTGGATGAGGGTACTCAAGCCGTACCGGACGATGATGCGGTTCTCACCGACGAGGGGAACCACGTCCGCGACTGTGCCGATCGCCGCGAGACCGACTGCTCCCTTGAGGAACTCGCGCATCGCCGGGCTGGCGGTCTTGCCGTCGTTGAGCCGTTGGCAGATGGCCCACGCCAGCTTGAACGCCACCCCCGCTCCGCATAGATCGCCGAACGGATAACTACCGCCGGGCAGTCGCGGGTGGACCAGACACGCCGCGCGGGGGAGTTCCGCGAGCATCGTGTGATGGTCGGTGATGATCAGTTCCAGCCCGAGGTCGCGGGCGAGGTCGGCCTCCTTCACCGAACATATGCCGCAGTCGACCGTCACCAGTAATCGCTGCGGGTCTTCCTCAGAGAGCTTGCGAATCGCTTCGAGGTTCAGGCCGTACCCCTCCTCCATGCGGCAGGGGATGTAGTAGTCGACATTCGCCCCGGCGAGCTTCAAACAGTGCCAGAGAATGCTGGTCGAGGTCACGCCGTCGACATCGTAATCGCCGTAAATCGTGATCCGGCGGTTGTCCTTGAGGGCCTTCACAATCCGCTCAGCTGCCTCGGGGATGCCCGGCAGCAGGTCAGGCGAATGGAGATCGGTCATCTTGGATTCGAGGAACGACTTCGCAGCCACAGCACTATTGAGCCCTCGGGAGGCCAGCACCTGCGCCAGCAGTGGCGAGCAGCGCATCTCCTTGCTGATGCGACTGACAACCCCGCGGTCATGCGGGGCAATACTCCAGCGACGAGACATGCAACGACTCCCGGACTCCGTTCACTCTTCAACGAATCTGCATCGTACCGCAGAGGAGGGCGGAGGGGGAGGAAGAGGGTTTATGGTTTATGGTTTATGGTTTATGGTTTATGGTTTATGGTTTATCGATGAGAGTTGAGAGTTGAGAGCGAACCAGATTCCGACATGAACAGTGTCTCCCCCTCTGTCGATAAACCATAAACCATAAACCATCTTCCTCACCCCTCCCTCATCCGGGGCAGTTCGCTCGGGAGGCGGGGCAGATTCCAATCGACCCCCGCGTTGCGTCCATCGGCAGCCTCGGGGGCTTTGTAGAACTCGTTGGGTTCGGAGAACAAATGGAATGCCTTCGCATCCACCGCGTGGAACACCGGCTTTTCCCAGGCGGCCAGCGACTCGAACACATTCCGGTCGATCGAGGTATTTCCCGAGACCTTCCAGTGCTGGCTCCAGTCGGCGGCGTTGAATTTCCGGAGTGGAGAATTCAGCGACCTCACGGCGGAAACCTCCCACCACGGGCCGGCGACATCCATGTAGTTGGCGGTCCCCTTCCAGACGAGTCGGTCGAGCCACTCCTCCATCTCGATCGGTCCCGTCATCGTGATCATCGACTGCTCGGGGCGGAGCAGACTGAACAGGGAGTTGTCGCACCGCACATCGACGGTCGGAACGGCCCCCGCTTCACCGGCCTCGACGCTAATCAGCCCCTTGTCCAGGACAGCTGTCATATGATCGAATCGCAGCTGGCAGGGAGGCAACTCGACCGAGGTGGCCATGTAAACGCTGTTTCGTGTATCGATCACGAGCAGTGTGCCCGAGAGTGCCCAGGCACTGTGAGTGATTTCGATCTGGACCTCTTTGGCTTCGGTCAGTCGAAATCCGTCGGCCTCCCCGCGAAACACCGACTCCGAAATCTGAATCTGGGTCGGGCCAGCCATCATGCTTTCGGGCATCATCCGTTCCAGCAATGTTCCCGTCGGAGCCTTGAGTTCGAAGAGGGTGCACGGCTGTTGCTTCAGAGTGTTTTCGAGAGTTACGGTCACGCCGCGTAGCGTGACCTGCTTCGCGTACTCGAGCGAGAAAATACTCCAGCGGTCGACCGAACGACCGCGTGGAACGCGGAACACGATGTCGATATCGAAAACTTCGAGTCCTCCATTGACGACCGAGATCATCTGGGAGGTCACCGGCAAGCCGACTGGACCCGCCGCATCGAAACGCAAGACCGGACGACGCCCCGCCTGAGCTCGAATCCGCAACGATTTGCCTTCAATTCGAATCGGCATTTGGACCGGTGAATCGCCGTCAAACCGCAGTTCGATCGTCGAGTTGTCGGGAGCCTCCAGACACGCCGCCTCGAGGGTCGGGTACGACTTGGGAACACTACTGGTGCCGTCCATTCCGGTGGAGATCGTCCAGAATCGATGCTCATCCACTGTCGGCACAGACGGTGGAGAACCCTTCTGGGCATCCGGCGTCCGCGCGGCCACTGTGTTGGTCGGCCACACGTCGGGAACGAGCAGTCCGGGATCTAAGGTTGCTCCGATTCGGGTGCCAATTTTGAAACCGCTCTGGACTCGCGACGCCTTCGGTGAAGTCGGAGGGGCAGTAATCGTCGTCGGCATTTCGGGTGTCACGCCAATGACTGACACCGGAATTGGCTTCTCCCCCGCTGGGGTCAGATTGGCCAGTTGCGGAACGATGGGAACTGTTGTACTGGCGGGCCGGGCTCCCTCTTTCGGAGGCAGACTGGCGACGACACCAATCACCGCCAGCAAGCTCAGCGCCAGAATCCAGCCTCGATGTTCCGCCCACGAAAATCGCGGCGGGGCCATCTCGGCCCACAACCCGGTCCGCGAGGGCACGCCCAAAGCACTCGCGAGCGGCAACAAGTCCCGCACCAGATCTTCCGGTCGCTGGTAGCGGTTCTCCACCTGGCTGTCCATCATTTTGCGAATGATGTGGGACAGCGACTGCGGCACCAACGGATTCTTCGCCGACGCATCGGGAGCATGCGTGTGATGATGGTCGAGGACCTTCTGGAAGACCGATCCCCGGCTATACGGCGGCTCCCCCGTCAGCATGTGATAGGCCGTGCAGCCCAGTGAATACAGGTCGCTCCGCACATCGACATTGCGAGGATCGAGGGCCTGCTCGGGTGAGATGTAGTCAAAGGTGCCCAGCGTCGTGCCATGCACGGTGAGGTCGTCACCCTGCGTCATGTGCCGGGCGAGTCCCAGATCGACCAGCTTGGCTCGCCCTGACGGAGTGATGATGATGTTCGAGGGCTTGATGTCCCGATGAACCACTCCCGCGGCGCTCGTATGCCGCAGCGCCTCGGCCATTTGCAGCACGTAGTTGACCGTCTCCGCCGAGGTCAGCGTCCCTCGCAACTTGATCATGTCGCGGACGTTGATCCCGGAGACGTACTCAAACGCGATGTATTGCTGGCCGCCGTCCTGACCCGAGGCGAAGACGCGGGCGATGTTCTCGTGATCGAGCTTGGCAGCTGCGCGGGCCTCGTTCTGAAACCGCTGCACGCAGCCAGGGTCGCGCGTGTACTCGGGGGCCAGGATTTTGAGGGCCACAATGCGGTCCAGCCGCAAGTCGCTGGCTTGGAAGACCGCTCCCATGCCACCGCGTCCGATCCGGGCCTGGATCAAGTAATCGCCCAACTGGAGACCCGCGACATTGAGCGAGGAACCCGTGTCCTGAATTCCAGTCGTACTGGGGAAGAGCCGATCCCAGCGGTCGCGGACAGCCGGGGGACGAGCTTCGGCAACCTCGTCCTCGGCGCGGACCGAGGGGAGCGGACGCAGGAACGCATAGGCGGTCCGGACCGAACTCGGTTCCGAGGCGGGGGAGGTTCCAGTCGACATGATGTTCCAACGGGGATTTAAGTGGTTACCGTGATCCAGAGGGGATCCGTCGCTCGGGTGAAGTGAGCGGCAAATTCGTGATTCAGCCCTGCTCCAAACTTCCGAAGTCTTCGGAGACTTCGGAAGTTTGCCACAGATCTCGGGTTGAGGCCGGGTCGAGGCCGGGTCGAGGCCGGGTCGAGGCTCAGTGCCCCGACACAATCTTTCCGACTTCCTTGCCGATCGACGCCAGATACGCCTGGAGACGTTCCGACATCTCTTTGGTGTACGCATCGCTCTTGAGCAGGTTGTCGATCTGATTGCGAAGAGTGACATCTTCCAACTGGTTGAGGTCGCTCTCCCCACTGATCCGCGTCGCACGGCGCAGCTCGTGGGCTTGGGGGACGAACGCCCGTTCCAGATGGTCCATGATCTCGCGCACGAGACGGTCAGCCCCGTTGAGTTGATCTCGCAATGTCAACGATTCTGGTCCCGCCATCGCCCCCTCCGCTTGACTTCAGAACTCCAGTTGCAGAACCTCACACGGTCATTAGACGGGGATGCAGGCCGCTGGTCAATATCCGAACCGCAATTCGGTCGATAGGATTGCCATAACCGTGTGTACGTTCCCAACATCCGTGCCGGTGACTCTGCCCCCTCTCCCCACTGGCGATATGACTTTCGGAGAGGGCATGTCTGTGGGGAGAGGGCCGGGGTGAGGGGCAAAGGCTTTCACGAGGCCCCCTCACCCCAGCCCTCTCCCCCGCAATGGAGCCTGTTCCTAAAGCCGGACTGATCGCGGGGGAGAGGGGGCAGGAGTTGGCCTCTCGCCGACGTTTGGGAGGCACACACATCGTGATTCATTCCCCGACATGAGGATTCTGCCGCTCGTGAGAATCTTGCTGATCGCCGACATCCACTCGAACTGGCCCGCTCTGCGTGCGATTCAGGAGCCGTTCGATGTCTGTTTATTCTTGGGTGACCTCGTCGACTACGGCCCCGACCCAGTGCCGTGCATCGATTGGGTGCGGCACCATGTGCAAGCCTCCGTACGAGGCAATCATGATCATGCGGTGGCTCAGCGGATTCTTCCCAAGGGCGGCAGCGGATTTCGCAAACTCGCCGCCGCGATGAGGCCGCTGCACTGGAACCTCATCGACCCGGCGCGGAACAAGTTCCTCGCCCGGCTGCCGATTACGGCTCGTATCGAGCTTGACGGGTACAAGTTTCACCTGCTGCATGCCACCCCGCGCGACCCGATGGATGAGTATCTGACCACCGATGTGGCCGGTTGGGAAGCTCGGGTGCAGGGGATCGAAGCCGACTTCCTCTGCGTCGGGCACACGCACGTCCCGTTCGAACTCGAAGCGGGCGGCCTCCGCGTCATCAACCCCGGCAGCATCGGCCAACCCCGCGACGGCGACCCGCGTGCCAGCTACGCCATCATCGTGGACGGGAAGGTTCACTTCCGCAAGGTCGCCTACGACATTGACGAGACACTGGCCATGATGCGCAAGCAGAACGTCGAACCGTGGGCCGTGGAACTGACCGGACTTGTCCTGCAAACCGGTGGCCGCGTGCCCCCCGAGGAGTTCGACCGGTTGACGCGGGGGGAAGAGGAGTAGCAGAATTCGTGAGACTTCTGCCATCACTGACTCTACGCCGAGATAATCACATTTCTTGTGGGAACATCAAATGAACGTCATTCGCCGAGTACTATCAGCGCTCTTTGGTTCATCGCTTCCGAGAGTCGGAGAAATGGCATCAGTGCCCCCCAGATTCACAAAGAACCCCTCAGCATTTGGCGAGAAGTTGACTCCGGGCGATGTGATCGTAAAGAAACGAGAGGACGGTTTGTGGAACATCATCAAGATCCTCGCCGTGGATCGGTATCCTGATATCGCTTCAGGTATTCATTGTCTGACATACCAATTTCAATCAACGAAGCCTGTTCCTGAAGCGATTGCCAATCTTCCGGTCATGATCTGGCATGCCCCCATCAGCGCGAATGGCTTTGAAGATGGTTTTGAGGTTCTCTGCCATGACAACGTCACCTCGGATGAAATGAAGGGATTTGAAGAGTATCTCAAACACACGGACCTAGCGCGGTACTGTGAATTCACCGGCCACGATCTGGAGGATTTGCTGGACGCAGCACAACAGCACTATTTGAATGCCAACGAACTCTGCGATCAGAACCGCAAGCTCGAAGGGATTGAAGAATACGGCAAGGCGATCGAACTCGCGCCGTCCTTCTTTGAGGCCATCGACAATCGCTCGTTCACATATATGGAACTGGGGGACTTCAAGACGGCACTGGCTGGCTTCGACCAATCGCTCATCCAAAATCCGCAAGGGCCAGCAGCCTTCTTTTCGCGGGGTGATTGTTTGATGCGGATGGGGAAGGTTGAAGAAGCAATAATAGTTTTTCGAGAATCCGCAGTGAGATTTCCATCCACAAAGCAAATGTGTGAGCGGTCACTCAAGGTGATCGAAGACACTCGACGTGAGTTGGACAAGAATGGACATTGAGCGGGCGGACGTTAGAGGCTATCCGAAAAGCCAAGTATCCCTCAAACCGCACTAGCGACTGGAGTTGCCGGGGTGGGGCGGTACTTGAAGGGGGCTGATTTCGGGGTGGGAG
>JAYTCW010000241.1:0-6364 GCA_043736295.1 Planctomycetota bacterium
ACCGCCAATTGGGGAGCTGTCCAGACGCTCACCGCCCGATCGGCGAGTTTGCCGGCGCGAACCTTGATGGCGGCCTCGTTCCATATCTCCAAAGCTCCCAGCCCCTGATTGAGCTTCAACGGGCTTTGCTTCAGCCCCTTCTCGGGAGAGTCGGGCATATCTCGCTTGTCGAGGAAGGGGCGGTCGCTGAAGTCCGCGTTGTATGCAGTCAGAGTCAAGTTGCCGAGCGTATGCAGCCAGGTCTGCTGAACCCGTTGCCAGTCGGCCCCCAGCGCCTCGCGCCACTTCGGGGAGAGGTTCTCGTTCTGGGGTAGGATGTGTTCGATGGTGTACTCGTCCACATTGACCCGTTCCTTCCGTCCGTGATTCTCCAGACGGCGTAACCAGTAGCTTCGGCTGCGGAAGTTGTAGAGGTCGCGAGTGTGCAAATCACGGCGGAACTCTTCATCGCTCGGGAAGCGGCGATAGGACGGCAGTGACAAGAAATGAGCCTGAATGCTCTCGAAATATCTGTCTTTTCTCAGTGCCTTGGTGAAGGTTCCGAACGTCTTGTTCATCGAGTTGGTGGGAATGGCACAGATGGCCCTTCGGAAGACATACGCCTCGACCAGTCGGACACTCGCCAGTAAGTGGGCTTTGGACAATGTGCCCGCTTTGTAGTCGTGATACAGCTCCAAAAAGAACGGGTAGGCCACATCGACTTTCAGTTCCCGCAGATCGTGAAAAGCGGCCTTGAGATCGGGATCGGGTTCGCTGTTGAGCGCCATCGCGCAGAAATGTCGGGCGTAGTCGCGAATCTCACGCACCAGACTTTCGATATGGCTCTTGTCATCGACGGCATCGGCCCGTGAGGTCCGGGCATGCTCCTTGAAGGCATCGTAAACGGCGTTGATGTTGGGGATCTCGCCTGATTTGACGGTCAGGTAGTGCCGCATGAAGCCGTCAAAGTGTGTGTCGTAGGCTGCCTGTCCGAAATCCTCTTCCATTGGTCGCCAGAACTGTTCGTAGAGCTTGGTTTGCAGAACTGGCTCCAGTCCCATCAGGATGAAATTCCGGATCAGATCGGCTTGACTGAGTTCCTTGCCCGTCGAGTTCATGCTTTCGAAAATCAACTGGGGGTTGTCCTGATCGCGGGTCAGGGCGATATCCACCACCACCAGCTTCGCCAGCCCCTTGCAGAGCGTGGCGAGTTCGACCTTGCCTTCCTTGATCCAACTGTGGAACGACTGGAAGTTCGAACTGACGCGAATCGACGGGTTTTGCGGCTGTTCTCCATCACTCACGATCGACTTGAGCGAGTCTTTGTCGGTCTGGGAGAGCAGTAACTTGAAATGCCGCTCGCCGGACTCTTCCGGGTTCACCAGAAAGTAGTTCTTGATCTTCCGCTGGGAAAAGCCGTCGAAGGGTTCGCTGTCGGCGACAGCTTTGGCCAAGGCGGCCAGCAACAGCGTGACTGTGGTCAGACGCTGTTGGCCATCAATGACGAGCAGGGGGGACTGATGCGTGACTTGAGACAGCCCGCTCTCCACGTACACAATCGAACCCACGAAATGCACAGCGATCTTGTCGCTACTGCCACAGCGCACAACGTCATCCCACAGCTGACGGCATTCCTTTTCCGTCCAGGAGTAGGTCCGCTGGTAGATCGGGATGACGAACTGGGGGGACTTCTTGAGGAAATCGAGCAGCTTGGCTTCTGTGGCTTTCATCGGACACCTTGGTGAGATTGATCGTCATCACGGGTTACAGGTTCGCTCATCAGTCGAGTTGCAACTTGGGAAGCTGGCGTTGAATCGCTCGAAAGACATTCGAGGGAACATTCCACAACTTCAGAGAGCCCTTGCACGGAATCGGCGTCTGCAAGGCGGTCACATCCGCCAGCACCCACGGTTGCTTGATGGTCATCGCTTTCATGGTTCTGGTCCTGATGCGGCGTGTGTATGACTCATTCGGACGTGTTGTGCAATCCTCAAGGCGCATACTCCCCGCCCGCTGTGACGCGAGTCGGTCCAACGGCGACCAGGGGTTCGAGGAGTTTGGCCACGGGGACTTTGCAGGCTCGGCTGAACCGCCCAGCGATGTCGGCTTTGCCCACGACCCCACGCATTCGTTCCAGTTCTTCCAAGTCATGGCTAAACTCGCCTGTCCTGATCGGGCCGATGCCGGTTCTCCTCCCCAGACGCAGTAGACCGAGACTCATGCCGAACCTCACTTCCCTGCAACAGATCCTTCACGCATTCCGCACTGCCGCCGTCACAGAACGCGAAAAGGGGACTTACTTCGAGGAACTGATCTGCCTGTATCTCCGGAACGAACCGACCTACGCGGACCTCTACAGCGATGTGTGGATGCTCGCTGACGTGCCGCCCGAATTCGGGATCAGTGCGAAGGACACGGGCATTGATCTTGTGGCCCGGATGCGAGGTACGGGTGAGTTTCACGCCATCCAGTGCAAGTTCCACGCGGAAGACTACCGTATCCAGAAAAGCGATATCGACAGTTTCTTCACGGCGTCGGGGCAGAAGCCGTTCACCCATCGAATCATCGTCACCACAACCAACGACTGGACCGACAACGCCGAAAACTCCCTGATCGGCCAGCAACCGCCGGTCAGTCGGATCGACCTGCACCATCTCGAAAACAGCCAGATCGACTGGTCAAAGTACAAGCCGAAGGCAGCTGCGAAGCTCAAAGCCAAGTTCGCCCCCCGTCCACATCAAGAGCGAGCCATCGAAGCCGTCAAACGGGGACTCAAGGCAGATGACCGGGGCAAGCTCATCATGGCTTGTGGGACCGGGAAGACTTACACCTCCCTGAAGATCGCGGAAGAGATTGCCGGTCGCAACAAGCGGGTTCTGTTCCTTGTCCCCAGTCTGGCGCTCTTGTCCCAGACGTTGACGGAATGGACGCAACAAAGCACGACCCCGCTCCACAATTTCGCCGTCTGCTCCGATGCCGAAGTCGGAAAGAAGCGGGACGCCAACGATGATTCCGTCCAGACGTTTGCCCACGAACTCCAGTATCCGGCCACGACGGACGCAGCTCGCCTCGCCTACGAAGTATCGAAACGGCATGACGCCGATCACATGAGCGTCATCTACTCGACCTATCATTCCATCGCCGCGATTCACAAGGCACAGTCGAAACACGGGCTGGCTCCGTTCGACCTGATCGTCTGCGATGAAGCCCACCGCACCACGGGGGCCACGTTCGACAACGAGGACGAATCCGAGTTCGTCCGCGTCCACGATGCCGCATACATTCGCGGAGCGAAACGGGTCTACATGACCGCCACGCCGCGCGTCTACGGCAACGCCGCCAAGGCCAAAGCGGAGCAGGAGAGTATCGCCATCTGCTCGATGGATGATGAAGCCCTGTATGGCAAGCAACTCCACGTCATCACGTTTTCCGAAGCCGTCGAACTCGACTTGTTGGCCGATTACAAGGTGATCGTCCTGACGATCGATGAAGATCACGTCTCCGCTCGGCTGCAAGATCTGCTGAAGGATGACAACAACCAGCTGAAGGTCGATGACGCAGCCCGCATCGTCGGTTGTTGGAAGGCACTCAGCAAACAGGGCATCGCATCGGAACTGGGCGACAAGAACCCCATGCGGAAAGCGGTCGCGTTCTGCCAGGTCATCGAACCATCGACCGGCAAGAAACAGCACAAGGTTTCATCGAAGCAGATCAGCGAGATGTTCCAGTCGGTCATCGACGCCTATCAGGAATCCGCAGACGACCGGTCAAGTCCGCTGAAGTGCGAATCCGCGCACATCGACGGCACGATGAACGCCACCGAGAAGGAAACGCAGATCAACTGGCTGAAGGCCGAAACTCCGCCCAACGTCTGCCGAGTTCTCAGCAACGTTCGCTGTCTCTCGGAAGGGGTCGACGTTCCGGCTCTGGATGCCGTGCTGTTCCTGTCTCCCCGCAGTTCCCAGGTCGAAGTCGTCCAATCCGTGGGGCGCGTCATGCGCAAAGCTCCCGGCAAGAAGCTCGGCTACGTCATCCTCCCCGTGGTCATCCCCCACGGCATGCAGCCCCACGAAGCCTTGAACGACAACAAGGTCTACAAGGTCGTCTGGGAAGTCCTTCAGGCATTGCGATCCCACGATGACCGCTTCGATGCCTTCGTGAACAAGCTCGACCTACTCGGCTCCACGCAGAACCGCATGGAAGTCATCGCCATCACCGATACGCTGGCCCCCAAGTCGAAGCCCACGGACAAGAAGTCAAAGGGCAAGGGGGAACACGTTCTCGCCAACGATGAAGGCATCAACAAGGGACCGACCGCAATTCAACGCCGCCTGCAATTCGAAGTTGGCGAACTGGAAAAAGCCCTCTATGCCAAGCTGGTCAAGAAGTGCGGCAATCGCATGTTCTGGGATGAATGGGCTTCCGATATCGGCAAGATCGCACAAACCCACATCGGACGCATTCACACGATCCTCAAGAACCCCAAGAACGTCAGCGAGATTTCCGCCTTCCAGAGCTTCGCGAACGAACTGCGCGATGACCTGAATGACTCCATCACCGATGACGAAGTGGTCGAGATGCTGGCGCAGCATCTCATCACGAAACCGGTCTTCGATGCTCTGTTCTCCGGGTATTCGTTTGCCAGCCAGAACCCGGTTTCCCAGGGGATGCAGAATGTCCTCGACCTGTTGCACGAGCATCATCTGGACAAGGAAGCCGACACGCTGGCGACGTTCTACAACTCCATTCGTCGCCGTGCCGAAGGGATCGACAACGCCGAAGGCAAGCAAAAGATCGTCGTCGAACTCTATGACAAGTTCTTCCGCAACGCCTTCCCCAAGATGACCGAGCGTCTCGGGATCGTCTACACCCCCGTGGAAGTCGTCGACTTCATCATCCACAGCATCAACGACATTCTGCAATCGGAGTTCGGCCAGACGCTGGGCAGCAAGGGCGTTCATATCATCGACCCGTTCACCGGGACTGGGACGTTCATTACCCGACTGTTGCAAAGCGGACTCATCCAGCCGGAAGAACTCGCGCACAAGTACAAGCACGAAATCCACGCCAACGAAATCGTCCTGCTCGCCTACTACATCGCCGCCATCAACATCGAAGCCGTCTATCACAGCCTGCTCAAGGACAAGTCGGCCCCGTATCAGCCCTTCGAAGGCATCTGCCTCACCGACACGTTCCAGATGTATGAAAAGGAAGACCTGCTCAGCGCCCTGATGGTCGACAACTCTGCCCGCCGCAAACGGCAGAAGAAGCTCGATATCCGTGTCATCATGGGGAACCCGCCGTACTCGGTGGGGCAAGAAAGTGCAGACGATGACAATCAGAATGTGAAGTACGAGCTACTCGACGAAAGAATTCGTTTGACATACGGGGCAAAAACAAAGAGTACACTTCAGCGCAATCTGTTCGACTCGTATGTAAGGGCAATACGCTGGGCGAGCGACAGACTTGGTGATTCCGGAGTAGTCGGGTTCGTGACTAACAACAGCTTTCTTACAAAGGGATCGCTCTCTGGAATCCGCCACTGTTTGCACCGTGAATTCACCTCCATGCTGGTAATCAACTTGCGTGGCGACCAACGTGGCGACTGGCGTTCGGAAGGTGGTAAAGTCTTCGGCGAGGGCTCTATGGCCGGAATTACGATCGCATTCTTAGTTCGAGCTACGCAACCATCCCGGCGTGGAATATTCTATTATGATGTTGGCAAGGGGCTCTCTCGTGAAGAGAAGCTATCAATATTGAAGGATCGGATTGGAGTTAGTGGGACTACAGCAGCCAACGAATGGGATCAAATTGTTCCTGATGAACACGACGACTGGCTGGTCAAAAGAGATCCACATTTCGCAACGTATCCACCGATGGGGACTAAATCTGCGGATAGTTCGCGTGCGATCTTTAGTTCGTACTCACTCGGTGTTCTTACGAGTCGAGACGTATGGTGCTACTCGTACTCTCAAACCGGTCTCTGTGACAAGGTAAAACGCTTGGTGAGGTTCTACAATTCAGGTTCATCCGACTATTTGGGGGGATGGCTTGTCAAACGCGGACATGCTGGTCATCACTGGGGTTGTGTTTAGTGGCACGACAGACCAGTAGGAGAGCGCAGCATGTCCGCAGTGGGATTATATCGGGTGTTGGGGTTGGATGGCTATCGGGTGCTGGACACGTGGCTATCAGAGACGGATGGTCGATTGCGGGTGTTGATCGAAGCGCCGCGCGAGGGGCTGCGGTGTCGCGCTTGCGGTTGTTCGCGGGTGCATGTGCATGACCATGCGGTGCGGTCTTGGGAGTCGGCTCCGATCGGGTTGACTCCGGTCGATGTGGTGATGGATTCGCCGCGAGTGAAGTGTTTGGACTGCGAGGCGAA
>JAYTCW010000242.1:0-8789 GCA_043736295.1 Planctomycetota bacterium
CAATACACAGCCCGGCTGTGCCTCTGTGAACGCTTCGACTGGCCAGTTGCCCGACCCGCCGCATCACTCGAGGCCCAGGCGACTGGCTAGGTCTTACCCAGTACGACTCTCTCATTCGCGACTCTCCCCGGCTTTCGCCGACGCACCCTGACACCTTTTCTTCTTCCCCCTTTCCTTCTTTCTTTTCTTTTCCTCTCTTTTCCTCTGCTGACCCCTTTTCCTCTGCCTGCTTTCCTGCCCTCCTGGCTGCGTGAATCGAACTGGAGAGTGGCCGTGGGATAGGCTTCCAGCCTGTCAGGGCGTGCAGAAGACGACAGGCTGGAAGCCTATCCCACGGGGGCGAAAGACTGGTTGTTCGGTTTCGGCAGAATTCTTACGAATTCTGCTACGGGAGCTCAATACCCCCGTGGCCGAACCCGCCCTTGCACTCTGAGCGGCAACCCCATGATCCGCAGGAAACCTTCGGCATCGGACTGGTTGTAGCTCCCGCCAGCTTCCATCGAGGCGATGGCGTCGTCGTAGAGGCTATACGGGCTGGTGCGGCTGGAGACGCGGAGGTTGCCCTTGTAGAGGGTCAGGGTGATCTCGCCGGTGACGGGCTTTTGGGTCTCCTTGATGAAGGCCATCAGGGCGTCCATCTTGGCACAGTACCAGAACCCGTAGTAGACCATCTCGGCGATCTCGGGTGCCATCCGGTCGCGGAGGTGGGTCAGGTCGCGGTCGAGCGTGAGCTGCTCCAGGCCCTGGTGCGCGGCGTAGAGCATGGTCATGCCGGGGGCCTCGTAGACGCCGCGACTCTTCATGCCGACGAACCGGTTCTCGACGATATCGATGCGACCAATCCCGTTGCGACCGCCGATCTGGTTGAGCTCGGTGACGAGGTCGATCGCGTTGAGTTTCTTCCCGTTGACGCTGACCGGGACGCCCGACTCGAACCCGATCTTGACGGTCTCCTCCTTGTCGGGTGCGTCCTGTGGCGAGACGGTCATGCCGAAGTCGACGACCGCGATGCCATCGACCTGCGGGTCTTCGAGCAGCCCCGCTTCGTAGCTGATGTGCAGGCAGTTCTCGTCGCTGGAGTAGGGCTTCTTGGCGGTCGCCTTGACCGGAATCCCCTTGGCCTCGCAGTAGGCGATCATCTCGGTGCGGCCCGGGAACTTCTCGCGGAATTTTTCCATCCGCCACGGGGCGATGATCTTCACGCCGGGGTCGAGGGCCTCAGCGGCCAGTTGGAACCGGCACTGGTCGTTCCCCTTCCCGGTGGCTCCGTGGACGAAGGCCACCGCCCCGACCTCACGCGCGCGCTGGAGGCACGCCTTGGCGATCAGCGGACGGGCGATCGAGGTGCCCATCAGGTAGATATTCTCGTACTTCGCCTGCCACTGCAGGACCGGAAACGCAAAGTCGCGGCACAGCTCCTCGCGGACATCGACCAGCTGGGACGAGGCCGCTCCGGTGTTCAGGGCCTTTTGGAGGATGGCTTTGCGGTCTTCGCAAGGCTGACCGAGATCGACATACAAACAGTGAACCTCGTATCCCTCGTCCATCAACCAGCCGACGAGGACCGAAGTGTCGAGACCGCCGCTGTACGCCAGAACCACACTCTTCATCACGATTCAATTCCTTCGCTGGCCGGGCTTTCGGATCACCCGAACCCAGTCCGCAGACACCACGACTCTCGCTCGCTGGCCAGTCGGCCACAGCTCCGACGATAACTCAGATCGGAACGAGCAGCAATCGAGTCACCAGGAACATTGAACCCAGCGATATCAATCACGGCGCATTCGCTGAGTGTGCGGGCAATCCTGGAGCGACCTCCACGCGGTTTCGCCCGTTCGCCTTCGCCCGGTAGAGGGCAGTATCCGTTCCGGAGATCATTTGCCGCGAGGTCGAAATCGCGTCGCTCCGTGTCGAGACCCCGGCGCTGAGGGTGATGTGAAACTCGATCGCCTCAAACGCGATTGGTGTTCGACGCACGGCCTCGCGGATCGACTCCGCGATACGACGCGCCCCCGCCTCGCCCACACCAGGCAGTAGCACAGCCATCTCCTCGCCCCCATAGCGAGCGACCAGCGGATGGTCCCCGTCGCGTGTCGAGTGGACCGATCGTTCAACAATGCGTGCGACGGATTTCAGAGCGGCATCGCCCCCCAGATGGCCATGCGTGTCGTTCACTGCCTTAAAGTGATCCAGATCAAGCAGGATTAAAGAGAGATCATCTCCGACCCGATTCGCTCGATCGATCGCGCGATCCAGTTCCAGATCAAGCGTATGACGGTTCGCCAGATGCGTGAGGCCGTCCCGCGTGGCCTGCATCTCGATGGCCGCCCGGTCCACTGTCCGAGCGACAAGCTCCACGAGATAATTTGTCCCCCACTGAATCAGTTTGCGGTGGCTCTCCTGAATCGGCCCCGATGAGCGCCGGGTCAAACACAGCTGCCCAATCATCCAGTCGTGATGACGCAGCGGCAGCATGACCGCCAAGGCAAACGGACCAGTCACTCCCAACCGCTTGAGATCGGATTCGGTCCAGATCGCACTCGATGAGGTTCCGCCCACTGCGGCCAGCAGCTGGTCCTCGGCGAGTTCCCAGCCCACCATGAGTTCACGAGCCATCGGTCCGCCTCCGCGCAGGAGTGGGACATTGCACATCTCCTGCTTGTCCTCGCTGAGAACCAACGTAGCGTGTTCGAAGTCGGTCATCTCGGCCAAACGCCGCAGGAACGTTTGCAGCAAGTGCGACGGGCTGCGGAATTGCTGGTCTGCGAGAGACCGAAGTTCCAGCATTTCCCGAGTGTGGGCGAGTTCGTGCCCCTGCTTGTCGATCGACTCCTGCAAGGCCAGCTCTTCCCCCAAAATCGAGGTCAGATGCTCCCAACCACTCAAGCTCACGGCGTCATTCGGTTGAATAGCGGGCAGTTCCGAGCTGATCAGTACGCCCCACGGATTGCTGATGTTGCCCAGTCGCAAGCAATAGAGTCTTGTGAGGCGTGATCGCTCAAACGTCGAGAGCCCCTCGACCCCTCTCATCAAGGACAGGTTCGAGCTCGAGACCGCCAACGAGCCCTGCGAAATCGTCTCGCGCACAAGTCGAGCACTGATAGTGAACTTGCGAATCGATTCGGCCTGCAGCCCGATCGCCTGCTCCAGGCGAGGTTCGTGTCCCACCAACCGAAAGATACCCGCAAAGCCTTGCTGAGGATCAGCGACGAGCAATTCGAGGAGTACCTGCAGTCGGCCCGAAAGATCGTGGGCTCCCAGAAAGCGGCGGGTCAGATCGAGTTCCCACTCCCGCAACAGCAGCTGAGACCGCAGATGTTCGTTCTCTTCAATGAGCGGATTGGGTTCCGGTGGTGGCTCGCGCGATGAAACAATCCAGGTAATCGCCCCGCCCAATAGGGCTGCGACGACAGCTGTGACAGCCCGCCACGGAAATTCCGTTTCGGCTCCCAGACCGCTGAAGAGGTTCGAGTCGATCAGCATCATCTCTCGCCTACCGTACTTGGCTGGGAGGACAGACCGCCTGTCACTGTGTCCTCTGAAATTTATCATTCTCGACCACCAGAGATAGCCCTCTTGGGCATGAAGCGGAAAACCGGCAGTGGCGATTTCACCACACGGCGGAACAATCGTTCGCACCCCTCGCACAAGTCAGCAGACTTCTGCTCGACTGTCTGAATGGTTCCACGTCTTCCTGAAGTGGCTATTATCCCGATTCGAAGATCTGACTCGAAGGCGGGGCGCGAGTCGCGGGGCGACATCGGCCACAAGGGAGGCTCATGATGGCACTTCAGAGTTGTCACTGCTGCGGTTTGATCCAATGGTCACATGCCCTGCCGAACGAGGTCTGCGGTCGCTGCGAGACCGGACTGGGGTCATGGTGGTCGGGGGCGGGTCGGAATCGGCTCACTTTGGCACTGTGCCTCACCGCGATCGTTCTCTACATTCCCGCTATCTCGTGGCGGTTCCTCCGTATCGAACAGCTGGGCCAGACGCACGAGAGCAGCTTGCTCGGGGGAGTGCGAGCACTGTTCACGGAGGGGCATCTGCTCGTCGGTGTGATCGTGCTGTTGTTCTCGATCATCTTGCCGATCGTGAAGCTCTCGGGACTGCTGTTTCTATGTCAGCCACAATGGCGGATGCAGCCCAAACATTTGGCGTTCACTTACCGGGCCGTCGAGCATCTGGGGCGGTGGGGCATGCTCGATGTGCTGCTGGTGGCGGTGATGGTGGCGTTCGTGAAGCTCGGCGGACTCGTGAACTTCGGAGCGGGTCCAGGACTCGTCTTGTTCGCGATGTTCGTGGTCACCAGCTTGAGTGCTTCGCTGGCGTTTGACCCGCACTGCCTGTGGGCCGAGTCGACTTCAGGCGGCGAGCCTCCGACTCCCCCCGCAGCACCCGCTTACGCAACGGGGACGTTGTCGGGGTCGCAGTTCCCGCCGGCGAAGCAGAAGCCATCGTGGTTTCATTGGCCGACCTGGGGAGTCTGGTTGATCCCGGTTCTGACGCTCTTGATTGTCGGCGGGATTGCCTTGCGAGGGTGGCTCAATCAGCCTCGACGAATCGAGATCTCCTTCGAGGAAGGGCACGGAATCAAGGCCGGGAATGAGCTGCGGTATCACGGCGTGGTGGTAGGTGAGGTCGAAGAGGTTCGGTTCAGCGAGTCGCTGAAAGAGCTGGCCGTGCGCGTGGAACTGACACCCGATGGGGACCGACTGGCCCGCGCGGGAAGCCGATTCTGGATCGTCCGCCCGCAGTTCGATCTGACGGGGGTCGGCGGTCTCGATACGGTGATCGGCGCCAACTACCTCGCGGTTCAACCCGGGGCGACCACTGGTCCCACCAGCGCCCGCTTCCGGGGCATTGAGGAACCTCCGCTGCCCGACCTCGATTCCCCTGGCGGTATCGAGATCATTCTCGAATCGCCCGATGCCCAAGGACTCTCGCCGGGGACGGGTGTGTACTTTCGGCGGCTACGAATTGGTGGCGTCATCTCTTCGGGCCTGAACCTAGATCATAGCCGGGTCGAGGCTCGCGTCTATATTCGTCCCGAGCACCGCGACCTGATGCGATCGGGGGCCGTCTTCTGGAACATGTCGGGGGTGCGGTTTCAAGGCGGACTGACCGAACTGTCGGTGCAGATCGGCCCTGTCGAGACGCTCATTCAGGGCGGGATTGGCGTGGCTGTGCCTCCGGAACCGGGCGAGCCGGTTGGAGAGGGGTATCGCTATCGACTGGCCCATAATGTCGACGATGCGTGGCTCGACTGGCAGCCGAAACTCGGGTCATCTCCAGTCCCCGCTCCCGCCAAGCTGCCGGAGATGCTGCCCGCCAAGTTGCAGTGGACCCATGATGGGCTGGTGCGGAATTCGGCGAGAACCCGAACGGGTTGGGTACTGACAGTCGGCGAGAAGACATATGGTCCGGGCGACCTTATGACGGTCCCGCTGGACGAGATCGCCGGGTCAGCCTCATTGACCATCGGCGAAGTGAAGTTCGAAGAGCCCCAGCTGCAAGCGGCTCATGAAGACGGAGGGAGAAGCCTCGCTTCGGCGACATTTCCGGGCAATTCAGACACACGGCTCCGGCCACTGACTGTGGCCGAGGATTGTTTTGTCGTCACGGGTGGCGAGCAGTTGCCGATCTTCATCGCCGCCGGGCTGATGCGGCCCGAGGGACCATCGTGGACACTTGATCCCGACTTACCCTTGACGAGCCAACACCATGGGGGTGTCTTGGTCGCTCACAAAGACGGAGCGGTACTCGGGATCGTCACGATCAAGGGCCGCGAGTTCCGAATGCAGGTGATCGAGCCGTAGTTGTCAGGCCAGTGGCAGGAATTCAAGTCCCCTGTCGGACGGCATTCCAGGCCTTCGATGATCGATTCTTGCAGGCTAAGTCGGCCTGGAAAGGCCGCCTGACGGGGAGTCAATTTCGGTTCACCCGTCTCCCTGAAACGAGATCAGCGGCTCACCGATTTGAGATGTATTCTCCAAACACTTTGAGAATATCGTAGCGATCCCACTTGTATGTTGAATGTCCCGTAGATAGCGTATTGACCACGAGTCGGCTCCACACGAGTCGGCTCCACACGAGTCGGCTCAACACGGGAGCTGCTCGATGGGCCGGGCTGTATTTTTTCTGCTGATCGTCTTGATCTGGGGCTGCAATGTTCAGCCGCCAGCAGCGGTGTTTCTGCCCACTCCGGTGGAGCAAAGCTCCGCGGAGCCCTCTGATAAAACGCTCACACGCCAGCACGATTTCGGCGTGGCAAAACCCTCGATCACGCTGACGCATGTCTTCCTGATCGAGAACAACACGGCGGGCGACTGGACGCTGGCGGGGGTCAAGACCGATTGCTCCTGCACCATCGCGACTCCGAACTGGAAGGTCATCCCGGCGGGGCAGCGGAAGCCGGTCACGGTGGAACTGAAGACCGGCAACGCCATCCGGTTTCAACCGGTGTCGCACACCGTCGAGGTCAGCTTCCGCGAACCGACCGTGACCCCCGCCCGGCTCACCGTCAACGCCCTCGTGCGGGATGTCCTGTATATTACTCCCGAGCGCGTCGTCCTCGCCGATGTCGGCAAGGGAGCGACTGTCACCCGCTCGATCATCGTCTCGAACTTCGGCGACAAACCAGTCGCACCGCCAATCTTCAAAGCCAGTGTCCCGTGGATTTCTTCGGCTCCCCCGGTCGTGGAATCGGTGACGGACAAGATGCCGTCGTCACCATCGCAGCGGTTCCGGTACGACATCACGCTGCAGGGGAAGTCGCTGGCCCTAGGGCATCATGAGGCGAGTATTTCCTTCGAATCGGGCACAGACACCAAGCATCCCCCGGTGGCGGTCGTGGTCGACATCCGCCAGTCGATCGCCGCGATTCCCAGCCGCGCCTTCTTCGGACGGATCGCCCCCGGTGGCAGCGGGGCCATGACGATCATCATCCGCTCGCCTGAGAATTCCTCGCTCGATGTGTCCGCGATTCAGATTGAGACCGAACTCAAGGATCAACTCACTTGGGTCGTCGAAAAACAATCCGCGAACACAGCCAAGCTGAGCCTGACCCTCAAGCCGACTGCGACCGAGGGCCTGGTCCACGGCGAATTCGCCATCGTCTACCAAGACTCCCGCATCCCCGTCCCCGTCGACACCCTGGTGACTCCGTGAGCGGCACGGCGCTAGCCGCCGGTTCCCCTCACCGTTGTTCCGCCCATTGACGTTCACACACTGTTGACGCCCAGAAGAACCGGCGGCTAGCGCCTTGCCGCTCACAAACCCATGCCGTACACCCTCCCACTCCTGTTCCTCACCGCGCTGCTCGCCGCCCAGCCCGCGCCCGAGGGCGATACCGTCTGCGGACCCCGCTGCGTCCAGGCGATTCTGCGCAGCTATGGCCACGAAGCGGAACTGATCGATCTGGTGCGGGAGCTGCATACGGACGGGGTCGAGAAGGGCACGACCCTCGGCCAGATGCGAGACGCGGTTCGGTCACGGGGGCTGCACGCGGAGGTCGTCCACCTCCCCGAGGGAGCCACACTCACCTGGTCCGAACCCGCCATCCTGCATCTCAAGCCTCGTGGCACGGGCGTCCCGCCCGTGTCTCCCGGAACAGACACTGGGGCGAGACGCCCCAGCCACGCCCCTCGAATCCCCCCGCCAGCCCTCGGCCACTTCATCATCCACCTCGGCGACACCAACGGCACCTCGACCATCCACGACCCCTTGACCGGCACCCTCCACGGCCCGCGCGCGGAACTGCAACAACAAATGTCGGGAGACCTGCTCCTCATCTCCCAACATCCCATCCCTCCCACCACCGAATTCGCGGTCGCTGCCACACCCCCGTGGCAGCCGACCGTCATCGCCCTGTGTACCCTCTGTGCCCTCGGAGCCCTCGCGGCCCTGTGGCATTCCCCTCAGTCCCCGTTCCGGAGCCGAAGAACATGTCTCGAATCAGTCTGATGCTGTTGGTGGTCCTGAGCCTCGTCGCGTATCAGTACGTTCCGATGAGTGAGTCTCTTAGAGTTGTAGATGTTGGTACTTCTGCATCAGACAAAGCTCGAGGAGGTGCCTTAAGTTGTGCTGTCGGACAGCCTGGCGGATTCTGTTTTGGTTATGATAATCGATGTCAGTATCAAGCTTGCACTCCTATCTATATGGTTAGTGTAGATCCAACAAATGCTGAGCCAGTCAGATGGGAATGCAATGCCATCGATTCCCGTAGAAATCGATGGCTGTGGCTAGACTGCGAGCCTAACTCGCCGTCTAGCCTCCCTTACGGGTACTACGACTCCACGACTTGTTTACCGCCAAGTAATGACTTTTGTTTCGAGTTTGTGGCATGTCCTAATAACTGCCAACTAAACTTGGTGACAAACGAACAACTCTGTGTGGGGACGGCGATGGGATTTGCTGATGCCGACTATTTTGAGGAAACACTCCCGGATGGGGTCCAGTGCTACTACGATCCTCAGCTGTTGGCAGCCAGATTGAAGAATCATAACACGATCGCAGCCCATCTCCCCAGCTTCCAGTAATATACACGAAACTGTTGGCATTGCCTCTTCGCGAAGATTCTGTTGAGGATGATACGTGAACATTTCATCATGGGTGTATGTTACTCTTTGCCTTCTGTGTCAAGGGGAGGCGTCCTCTGTCGAGGACGCCTCCGTGAATGACAAACGTACATACGTCGCTGCGGGCATGCGTGCTCAGCGTGAGAGTCTCAGATCTGGGCATGTGGTTATGCTCGGGGAACACACAAGGCAGTCCGCCGATTTTCCGGA
>JAYTCW010000243.1:0-5698 GCA_043736295.1 Planctomycetota bacterium
CACCTGAAGGAACGACTCCTCACCCTGCACCACACCAAGTACACCCTACAAGGCTAAAATCTCGCCAATGACCATCCCCCCAAATAGTCGGATGAACCCAAAATGGGGAGTAAGCTGACCGAGCACCTGAGGGTGGCAGATGACTTCCTGGCGAAGTTGGGATAGCACTTCGCGATCGGGATTATTCGAGTATCCCCGTCCCTGTCGGATGCCGAGGACGCTGTCAAGAGATTTTCCTGGACGTATGGAGGAACGCCAACCACTGTCGAGGGGACATGGCCAGTGAGGTGACTTTCGTGGCCCTGTTGGACGGAGTCTGCCGAGCGGCGATCGCCTTCACGCGATTGAGATCTTGGTGAATCGACAGCGGGTGGCCGGAAGCGAATCGCTGATTGCCCTCGATCAATCGTGCGAGGGCTTCTTGCGGAGTCGCGGGTGGCGTTTCCAGTTCGTCGTTCGCGAGTGTGGGACTTGCCAAACTCGTAATCGCCAGTGAACCGAGGGCGGCCAGGCCCCCCGCCTGGAGTAAGCGCCTCCGATTCCATGCTGCGGAATTGAGGGACGGATGGGGTGAGTCAGACATACTTCTCTCCTCGAACGACAGACACAGAACTGATGTAGGCAATCACCGCAAACTGCGGGAAGTATTCGACAGCGAGCACCTCCAGCAACTTGTCGGCCACCGCAGCTGACACGATGGTTTCCAGTTTGATGTTGGCTCCGAGTAGCTCGCTCACCCGGCGATGTCGAGAGCCACAGCCCTCGCATTCGAGGAGGGTGTACCCTTTCGATCCGGCGCGAGTCAGTTCTTCAATCAGGCGATCTTTCAGAATCGCCTCGGCCACGATCGTGAGCAGTGTGAGCGATGTGGTGTGCATATTTCGTACTCCTGAAAATGGGGAGAAAGTGATTGAGAAAGTGCCCGACGACTACTGGCCAGCGATCGTCTTCGCGATGTGGAAGTAAATCGGAATGCCCAGCACGATGTTGAACGGAAACGTGATCGCCAGGGCCGAGGTCAAGTAGTACGTCGGATTCGCATCGGGTAGCGTCATTCGCACTGCAGGGGGAGCTGCGATATAGGAGGCACTAGCCGACATCGCGCCAAGGACGGTCGCACCTCCGACGGAAAGCCCCGCCCAGTGCCCGGCCAGCACCCCGAGAGTTCCATGGATCACCGGCATGATCGTGCCGAATTCGAGTAGGAACAGCCCGACCGATTTCAAGTCGCCCAGCCGCGAGCCTGCCGCGAGTCCCATCTCCAACAGAAACAGAGTCAAAGCCCCTTTGAACATGCCCTCGAAGAAGGGTTTGACCGGTTCGTAAGACTTCTCACCCATCAGAAGGCCAACAATCAACCCACCGACCATCAAGATCATCGAGCGACCCGTCAGCACCTCATGCAGGACTGCCGAAGTCGGGCGGGCGGACGGAGCGGGACCTTCGCAGTTGGCGGCACGAGCGGCAGCCTGCTTCGCTGTCTGGATCGCTCCAATCGCGAGTGCAATCTGGATTCCGGGACTCTCCATCAGCGTGACGAGCGTCAGCATGAACCCCTCAGCGGGGTAGTTCAAAGTCTGCACGAACTGCTGAGCCGCGATGAATGTGACTGCGGAGACTGACCCATAGTGAGCAGCGATCCCCGCTGCATCGGCCGTACTGAATCGACCAATCCGACGCAGAACCAAGTAAGAAGTGATAGGAGTCAGAATCCCCAGACCGAGCGTCACCAGCACCGGCCAGTAGAGGTCGCTCAGCGTGCTGTGCGACAGCTCCACGCCCCCCTTCAACCCCAACGCCAGCAGCAGGTAGATCGACAACGAGGCATACAGCTCTCGTGGAATCGACAGTTCGCTACGCACGAGCCGGGAGACAATTCCCAGCACAAACGCGAGAGACAACGGTGAGCAGAGATTGATCCGCAAAACTTCAAGCATGGCATCCTCTTGATCTGACTGGTAGAATTCACGCAGACAGATACGCGAAACACAGTTCGTGTATATTTAGTCGTGTATCCTCGTGCGTGCAAGGCCGCCTCATGAAAAAACTTCCGAAATCCTCCGGGATGGCGACCCGAACTGTCCCAGCGCCCGTGGTCGTTGCTCAGTCCCTGCCCGCCAGCTGGACATTCCTGACCAATCACACGCACGTTCTGCTGTGCCTGTACCGCCAACCAGATCAGCGGTTACGCGATGTCGCCTTGGCCGTCGGTATCACCGAACGCATGGTGCAGCGGGTCGTTGCCGAACTGGTCGAGGCGGGTTATCTGCATATCCAGAAAGAGGGCCGGTGTAATCGATATACCGTCTCTTCCAACCTCCAGCTGCGCCATCCACTGGAGATGCAGCATTCGATTGGTGAGCTACTCGATGTTTTGAGCGGGGATGTCGAAGTGTTATGAATATCGGCTGGGGGGCAGGACCGCGAGAAGTTACCGGGACGACGAAGCCGAAAGAGGTTATCGCAGCGAGAGGTTTATCAGAAAGAAATAGGGGTAGAGAGGACTCATTGGGATGAGTTCCCCCCCCACCAAACTGGACGGGCGGGCTTCCCGCAGCCCCCTTCGAAGGGTGAACCCGATGGGAATGCAGATGAAGTCAACGAAGACATACTGAGTCCGCTGCAGGACTGTGAGTCCGCTGCCATGCCAACAGCCCGCTGCTTATTGGACCGCTGCCGGGGCGGCAGGAGGCACGACCACCGCAGGCTTCAATCGAATGAGGACCTCGTTCCGGCGCAATGGCCCAGGAGTGAATGGCGAATCATACCCCGCTCGCTCAGCTGTCCCTTCGGTATGCAGGCCCCGTGCTTTCAGCCACGTCCGGAGCTTCGCCTCATTGGCCTCGGCTTTCTTGGCATCCATGACGCCGGAGAAGCGCACAACGGCGAAGCGTCCTCCCGCTCGTTTCAAAATTGTGACATTCGAGGCACTCGGTGTCGGAGCGCCAGCTTGTGCGACCTCCGCAGGCAGAACGAAACCCATCTTACCTTTTGACTCGAGGCTTGCCGGTTCCATGAAGACCGGTGTGGTCATCTCTATCTTTTGGCTCGATTCGTTCTTACCACGAATGTAGCCAAACAATCGCATGAAACTCCCGTCTTTGCCACCTGCTTCGAAATTCGATTCCGTTGATGCAAGTAACAGGTCAGGATACTCTCGAATCTCGATATTTCCGTCGGCTTCGATGACATCGTACGCAGCGGATTCGTAACCTGCACGAGCAGTGACGCTCCAAGCGAACATTCCCAAGACGACCAGACAGCCGATTCCCCACACGTAGAACATTCTCTTTCTCAGCGTGATCTCTCCAGTCGAATCCTTTTGTTGTCACCACGGGCGGATTCTAGTTCGAATTGATCCCGGGACCAGTACGGAAACTCAATCAGTGAAGTTGTCCCGTCTTGTGGGGGATGTTGAGAGCATCGATAGCGGCCGACTGTCTACGATTGATCCCGTCTCTCAAGGTCTCGCGTCTGGCTTCAGTGGCGAATCCGACTACAGCTGTGGAGTGCGGTTGAAAAGTGCAATCACGACGAGTCTCCTAACCGGATGCCCCACTGCAAGCATTTGTCTGGAACGCGAGGCTCA
This sequence comes from Planctomycetota bacterium, assembly GCA_043736295.1. Classification (GTDB taxonomy): domain Bacteria; phylum Planctomycetota; class Planctomycetia; order Planctomycetales; family Planctomycetaceae; genus TH-plancto1. Next base: position 3,590 of record JAYTCW010000243.1, read on the forward strand.
ATGAATTTTCGATTGACACCTCTCACGGGGAAGTGTGCACATATGCACTTCCCCGTGAGGACGTGCCATGATGGCTGCCACGCCCCCCGAAAGACATCGGTTTTCGCAGACAGATGACACCGGTCCAATTCCGTCGCCGCTGGAGTATTCACTCCGTGAGGCTTGTTTGCCGGAGCTGAATGCTCGGTTACGGGCCGAGGGGTTTGAGCCGCCGGGGAAGGGGCTGGCGGCCTGGGTACGGCTGGCTCGGATCGTGCAGGTCGATGCGGAGAGCACCACGGTCGACGAACTGGTGGAAGAGGCCTGTGCCTGGGCGGAGCGGGTCCGGGTGACGGAGCGGATTCGGATGCAGGTTGTGGGGCCGGTGATCACGGGTGGCTCAGTTCCATCACGGGGGAACTACTCCTTCCCCGGCAGTCGGGAGTGGGGGAACTGGGGACTGGGGATGGATGTGGAAGGGCGGTGGCATCTGTTTCATCTGCCGCGAGATCATGGCGGCTGGGTGCGGCATCGGTTTGCGATCATGGAGATTCCGACAGGATTGCCTGACGGCTTGGCGCGATCGCTTGTGGCCGGGAATGGGATCCTGACGCTGGCGGAAGCTCACTCGGCTTGGAAACAGTTCTCCCGTGGCAACTCGGTGAGCGGGAGAGGCACGAAGCCGATCGGGCCTCCAATGACGAAATTGCGGCGAGCGATCGAATGGACTCTGGAGCAAGATGGCCACCAACCCGAAGGGCTGCCGATTGTCTGGAACCGAACGGAGCGTCATTGGCAATCCCGCATTCGGTTCGGATATGCGAGCCTTGGAGAGAAGGGACATGTCTGGTTTCAGACGGGTCATCCACCGGATACCGTGACTTGAGAGTTGCTGGATTGCCAGCCGATTTCCGCAGGATGGCTGGCTGAGCAAACGCTCCCTCGTGAGTTCGCCGGTCAGCGACGAGGAACCGGCGACAGACCTGTGCTCAACCAGCGAGTATGCAAGGACTTCGGATGAGGCGGAAGATCTTGGAGGAATCTGCCGAGATTCGCGGACCAAACCATCCCCAACGGCGTATTACAATAGTAGAGGGAGAATTAATGCACAGAGTGCCCCGCTGGAGCGAGTGAACTGAAGAGGTTCGCGAGTCTCGGACGGACCGGATCGGAGTCTATTTCGGGAATCTATCCGGAATGTTCCGACACCCCCGGGGTCACGTCGGTAGCTCCATAATAGGGGGACTCGTTTGCACTCGGACTGACGCATTCGAGATCACCGATTGGATGGGGGGGCTGAGCGCATGGGTGGATCGTCGTTTGTGGCAGCCCGGACAGGAGTTGTGATTGTGGTTCGCTTGCTGATAACTCACGATCGTATTCAGACGCAGCACCAGAGGTACGCGCTCAAGGGCGAAACCTTTCAAGAAATTCCAAAACGAGCGGAACAAAACGGTCGCGACGGCATATGACTAATCATGGAGGGAATCCGTTTCCTTGTTCGGTGGCCTTCGAGAGAGACTGGGACGAATCTTGGGAATCTGTGAAATTCTCGCCGCCACCTCGGACCAATATTCTGTAGATCAATAATAGAGGGGCACGGAATCGCAGCAGGTCGAACCTGACTCGCCCCGGTCCCAAAGAACACACAACTGACTGTTAAGCCAAGACTTGCTGGTACTTGTCGGTAATCGGCTGGGGCCGCTCATGGTGAGCGGCTCCGAATTCATCGACTCCAATCAGGAGACTGACTTGTCAACATTGTTGAACGTCGAAGAGCCTCGCGCTAAGGTTCCGGAATCTGTTCCCGCCAGCGAGCCGCTGCATGACCTGCGCACGGTGGCGGAGTCGTATCGTGGAGCGGGGCTGTGTGTGCTGCCGGCGCATGTCCGAGAGAAGCGACCGACGCTGGCGCACTGGAAGCGGGCCCAGCAACAGCTGCCGGATTCAAAGGATCTGGAGCGCTGGTTCCGCACCTGCCCGGGGATCTGCATCGTGACTGGTCAGGTCTCAGGGAACCTGGAGATTCTTGATTTCGATGCCGAGGGCGAGCTGTTTTGGACGTGGCACGCACGCGTCGAAACGCAGAACAAAGAGTTGGCCGATCGACTGGTGATTGAGCGCTCCCCC
>JAYTCW010000244.1:0-2518 GCA_043736295.1 Planctomycetota bacterium
TCTCCCACTGGTCTGTCGTGCCACTAAACACAACCCCAGTGATGACCAGCATGTCCGCGTTTGACAAGCCATCCCCCCAAATAGTCGGATGAACCGAAAAGTACAAGGCGACCTGCCAGATCCCCGATGATCGAATGGCCGACTTGGAAGCGGTGCTGCAGCAGATGTGTTCGAATCCACCCGCTTGAGCGAGTCTCCCACGCACTCCATGCGATTCACAGTGAAATGTTTTGCTCGCAGCAGCACTTTCAAACGGTGTGTTCCAGGCTCTGTACCCCCAATGGAGTTGTACAGCACGGCCCAGGATCGCGACCACAATCGTTCGGATGTCTTTTCTGGCTCGCGGCTCAGCAGGAGCTTCGCCCTCCCCACCCGAGTATTAAGCTGTGACGGAACACTCGCGGGAAATACCTGATCACTTTCAATCAGTCGACTGCCCGCTTCATCAGCTGACGCAGGTTGCCCTGATAGATGACAGTGCGACCCAGAATCGCGTCGCGATATCCTTCGAGAATCGCCTCTCGAATCCGACGAGCTTCGAGGCGGCTGGCTACGTCAGGATTGGGATATTCTCTGTTCATCATGCGTGTTTCCCGTTGATCGCTTCGCCGGTCCTCAAGATACCTCGCCGATATTGGATGTCAACGGGTGCCGAAATCCCCCTCTTTCTCTCTTTCTCCGCGTCTTCGTGTGAGGAACAGAGGTTCGCAAGTTCAATGACTCTCGCTCCGTCTCCAATTCTAGTGACTCGAATCCAACAATCCGGTACTCTACGGCGTCCCGGTTTGGCCGGGGGTTGCTGTTGGTCTGTCTGGATTCATTGCCCATGTCGCTGCTCACTCCGCTCCCCTTCGAACGTCCAATCCATGATCTGGAGCGGCAGCTGGAAACTTTGGAAGGCCAGCCGAATCCTTCGGATACGACGAAGGACGCCGTCCGCAAGATGCGGGTGGAGATTCAGCGTTTGAAACGCGAGGTGTACGACAACCTGAATCCGTGGGAAACGGTGCAGGTTTCCCGGCACGAGGCACGGCCCAAGGCGCTTGATTACATCGAGCTGGTGTGCGATGAGTTCGTCGAGTTGCACGGCGACAAGGCGCACGGCGACGATCCGGCGATCGTGACCGGCTTCGCGCGGATCGATGGTCGCAAGGTGCTGCTGGTCGCGCAGCAAAAGGGGCGCAATCTGGAAGAGCGGCTCAAGCACAACTACGGCATGGCCCATCCGGAGGGCTACCGCAAGGCGCTCTCCAAGATGCAGCTCGCCGCGAAGTACGGTCTGCCGATCGTGTGCCTGATCGATACCGCCGGAGCGTATCCGGGGATCGGAGCTGAGGAACGCGGGCAGGCGTACCAGATCGCGTTCAACCTGCGCGAGATGTCGCGGATCGATACCCCGATCGTGTGCATCGTGATCGGCGAAGGCGGCTCGGGCGGCGCGCTGGGAATCGGGATTGGCGATCATGTGGCGATGCTCCAGTTTTCGTATTACTCGGTGATCAGTCCCGAAGGCTGTGCCGGGATTCTGTGGAAGCATCCCAAGCACGCCGACAAGGCGGCTCACGCGCTGCGGTTTACGTCGAAGGATCTGCTGGAGTTCGGGATCATCGACGAGATCATCCAGGAACCTCTGGGCGGCGCGCATCGCGATCACCGAAGAATGGCGACGACTTTGAAGGCGTCGATTCTGAGTGCGTTCAAGTCGCTGGGCGCGCTGCCGTCCGCAGAGTTGCTGGATCGGCGGTACAACAAGTTTCGGAAGATTGGCCGGTTCGATGAAGGTCCGGCGGAGGTCGCGAAGACGGAGCCGTCCGCGAACGGTTCGATGCCTTGACGGCCCGGGAATCCTCCGAGTCATTTGCAAACGGAGTTGGTCATGTCTGCGGAAGTTTGCATCCAGTTCGAGATCACTCCTGAGTATTACAGTGAACATTTCGCAGCCAGCGGAAAGACGGGATCTCGTCCGGGATCGGCAGTCTTGGCGTATGCCGCGATTGCCTTTGTCTGCTCACTTCCGTTTGCGTTGTGGTGCGTCTGGCACTCCGATGGCTTGGACATGAAATGGTTGGTGATCGCGACTCTGGTGTCACCGCTGGCGATCGGATTTCTTGCCATTCGGTTGTTCAGTGTAAAGCGAGTGTTGGGCGAATCACTGGAAACGCTTTCTGTGATCGATCGGCAGGTTTCAATCACCGCCAATTCAGACGGTTGGTTGATCGAGACCGCGTTCTCTCGGACTGAACAGCAATGGCCCGTGCTGCGGAAAGTGACTCGGGTCAACGAGGGAATCATGACGACTGAATCAATGGGCGGAAATCGTTGGCTGCCGCGAACCGGGTTCGAATCGGAAGCGGCGATCAAAAGTTTCGTCCGACTGGTTCAGGGGGCGTCCATCGAGTACGAGGATCGTCGGACGGAGTAGCCGGACCTTGCCGCCGGGCGTGATCGCCCAGTCCGTAGCGGCACGGCGCTAGCCGCCGGTTCTGGCGGAGGCGTGTGGGCGTGTGAAGAACCGGCG
>JAYTCW010000245.1:0-12029 GCA_043736295.1 Planctomycetota bacterium
TGCGAGCGCACTGCTCCAGCGGAAAATTGGGGGCGACCTTCAGGGGGAACCGATTTTCCGCTGGAACAGCCCAGCGGCGGCTTTAACGTGCCCAATCAGGACGTGTGGTTCGTGGCTGCATCCCGACAGACGGAAGGGGACCGAATGACCGACCTCCCCGTGATGACCCGGCCTGGCGAACCTGATCTCACTCACTGCCCTGGGACGCATTGACCGCGAAGAGAAGAGGGGCGAACCGTCATCCTGAGCATGGCCATCAAGAGGTGAGGGGGCTGTCCCTCGAATGCTCCGCGTGGCTGCCACCCAACTGTCGTGAGCAGGCAGGACTGGGTGTGCAATGAGCCGGGCCTGGGGGCATTGGCCGACCTGAAGACGCCAGAAAGGAGATGACCCATGCTTCATACCGTGGTAAAGTGTCAGCACCTGGAGAGCCATCGTATGACCATCACCGTCAATCTGTCACCCGAAACGCAAGAGACGTTGCAGCAGCTTGCTGACTCCGTGGGTGACGATCTGAAGACGTATGCCACCCGCGTGCTGATCTGTGCGGTAAATTCGGGACTCGATGAATCGTCTCCCTACTGGCCGCTCGGAATCCCTGTCCAAGTGTTCCACGAAGCGATTCGAGTTGACCGATCCGCGTACTTGGGCTGACGCTCAAGAAACCTGATGACTGAGGCTCGAAGACGTGGTAGAATCAGGTCATTAGGAGACAGGAACCATGAACGTCGAACTGCGATTGTCCTCGGAATTTGAACATGCCTTGCAGCAGCACGTTGCAGCAACGGGCGAGGATGTCGATTCGTTCGTCAGCGAAGTCGTGGAGGAGAATCTGCGGGCCGAAGTCGAATCGGCTCGACGGAAGCAGCCCCGTCCTGGCACCTTTGAGGAGCGGATCACGGCGTGGGCGAATCGTCACCCGCGTCTCAATCATGAGATCGATATCAGCACCGAATCGATCTACAAGGGTTGTGGTGAATGAGGATTCTCGTCGATGCCAACTTCCTGCTGCGGATCGCTCAGCCTGAAAGTCCTCTGAACCCGAAAGCGATTGCCGCGTCTGTGGAATTGAGCAAGGCGGGAATCGAGTTATGCATCGTCCCGCAAGCGTTGTACGAGTATTGGGTCGTGAGCACTCGTCCCTTGGAAGTCAACGGGCTGGGCTTGTCGATCCCAGATGTCGAGTCACTGGTGAATGATCTGCTCGATGACATCACCCTGCTCCGGGATGAACGAGGAATCTTCACACATTGGTATGAACTGGTCGTGCGGCATGCGGTGCATGGAAAGCTGGCTCACGATGCTCGATTGGTGGCCGCAATGAAGCGGCATGGGCTGACGAACTTGTTGACGTTCAATCGGTCAGATTTCGCCCGCTTTCCGGATATCAACATCTTCACCCCCGCTGACATTCTCGCGGGCCAACTCCCAATCTGACACGAAATTTCTGAACGCTCGTTAACCCTTCGGCAACCAGTGCTGGGGTATAATGGGCCATGCTACGGATCAATCAGAACAGTTCGGCGGGTGGGGCGAAGACGTACTATACGCAGGCGGATTATTACACCGAGGGACAAGAGCTTGCTGGGTATTGGCGTGGCATCGGAGCCGAGAAGCTCGGACTCTCGGGGACGGTCGACAAGGCCGACTGGGAATCGCTGTGCGACAACCGCTATCCCGGCACTGGCGAGCCGCTGACGCTACGGCGGAAGCAGGAGCGGCGGGTCGGGTACGACTTCAACTTCCATGTCCCGAAGAGTGTTTCCGTTCTCTACAGCCTGACGCGAGACGAGCGGTTGCTGGAAGCGTTCCGGGAATCGGTGCGTGACACGATGACCGAGATGGAATCCGAAATGCAGACGCGCGTCCGCAAGTCGGGCTGCAATGAGGACCGCACGACTGGCAACATGGTCTGGGGCGAGTTTGTGCATTTCACCTCACGGCCCATCGACGGCGTTCCTGATCCGCATCTGCACGCTCACTGCTTCGTGTTCAACACGACGTATGACGACAAGGAAGCGGCGTGGAAGGCCGGGCAGTTCAGCTCTCTTAAGCGGGATGCTCCGTACTTCGAGGCTCGGTTCCATGTGCGACTGGCTCGGCGACTCGGCGATCTGGGATTGGATGTCACTCGTCATAAGAAGGGGTGGGAACTGACGGGACTCGATAAGCAGACCCTCGACAAGTTTTCCCGACGCACAGCTCTCATCGAAGACGAAGCCCGTCGCAAAGGGATACTTGATCCCGTCGAAAAGTCAGAGCTTGGGGCGAAGACTCGCGAGAAGAAGCAAAAGGATCTGACGCTCGATCAGCTGCGTATCGAATGGCGATCGCGATTGACCGACGACGAGCGGGACCAGCTCGATGGCGTGCAGCGCCTCGTCGGAGCGACACCAATCCCCGAGCAACCCGAACAAGCCCCCACTGTCATACAGCAATCGATCAGCCACTGCTTCGAACGGAAGTCCGTCCTTCCCGAGCGAACGCTGCTGGCAGACTCCCTCAAGCGGGGCATTGGTCGGCTGTCGGTCGCGACCACGGAGCGAGCGTTTCAAGAACAGAACCTCATCAACGCGGACCGGGACGGGCGGCGGTGGGTCACCACTCGCGAGGTCTTGGCCGAAGAACGGAAGATGATCGCCTTCGCTCGCAACGGTCGCGGGACGCAGCTGCGACTCGGCACGGGCAGCCATGTTCTGAAGCGAGCCTGGCTGAATCACGACCAACAGCGGGCTGTCGAACACATCCTCGGCTCACGCGACCGCGTGATCTTGGTTCGCGGAGCTGCGGGTGTCGGCAAGACCGCGATGATGCAAGAAGCGGTTGAAGGCATCACCGCCCACGACACCCAAGTCTTCACGTTTGCCCCGTCGGCGGACGCTAGCCGGGGCACGCTCCGCGAGGTCGGATTCGAACAGGCCGACACCGTCGCCCGCCTGCTCCTCGACGAGAACCTGCAACGAGAGGTTCACGGCCAAGTCATCTGGATCGACGAAGCCGGACTTCTCGGCACGCGCACAATGGGCCAGCTGTTCGACCTCGCAGAAAAACTCGAAGCCCGCGTAGTTCTCTCGGGTGATCGTCGTCAGCACGGGTCCGTTGAACGTGGGGCCGCGTTGAGACTCCTTGAAGAAGAGGCGGGGTTGGTCCCCGCTGAGATCCGCGAAATCCAGCGGCAGAAGGGAGACTACAAACAAGCCATCCACGCCCTCTCCGAAGGCCGCATTGAGGACGGATTCCGCCAGCTCGATAAACTCGGCTGGGTGAAAGAAGTCTCTACCGATGATCGCTATCAAGCCCTCGCGTTCGATTACGTCTCCACCATCGAGGCTCACAAAACGGCTCTCGTTGTTTCTCCGACTCACAAGGAAGGCGAAAAGATCACTGCCGAAATCCGCGACCGACTCAAACAATCCGGACAGCTCAAAGGCGATGAACATCAGCTGTTGCGGCTGGAGAGTCTGAACATGACCGAAGTCGAACGTGGTGAGGCCGAGCAGTACCTCCCTGGCGATGTGATCGAATTCCATCAAAACGCCAAGGGGTTCATGAAGGGAAACCGCGTCATCGTCGGCGACTCTCCGCTCCCGCTCGAACACGCGAAGCGTTTCCAATCCTATCGCCCCACTGAAATCTCCCTCGCAGCGGGCGATCTGATCAGAGTCACCAAAAACGGCCAGACCATCGACCAGAAGCATCGCCTCAACAACGGGTCGATCTACCGCGTTCGCGACTTCGACGCACGCGGGAACATCGTCCTCGACAACGGCTGGACCGTCTCGAAAGAGTTCGGCCACCTGTCGCACGGCTACGTCGTCACCTCGCACGCCAGCCAAGGCAAGACCGTCGACCGCGTCTTCATCGGCGAATCCGCCGAGTCCCTCGGTGCCGCCTCCCGTGAGCAGTTCTACGTCTCCGCCTCCAGAGGCCGCGAACAAGTCACCGTCTACACCGATGACAAACACCGCCTGCTCGAAGCCATCAACCGCCCCGACGACCGCCTCACCGCCACCGAACTCGTCAACACTTCGCGACCATCGGAGAAGAGACCGGGAACCAAGGTGCCTTCAGTGGGCCAGACATTCCTGTCTGGCTCCGGCTCACCTGGCTCTGGGCAGGCAGGAATGCCTGCCCCACGATTCCAATCCTCGCTCCGCTCCCGCCATGCCGCCCTGCGGAGACAGGAACTGATCGCCACTCGCCCCCCACCGCCACCATCACTCAACCGACCGGAGATCCGCCATGACCGATAGCCTCCTCAACAAATACACCCGCCCGATGACCGAACCGGACGACCCGCTGCTCGAAACCGAAGACCTCGGTTCCTTCGGCTGGCTACGCGGCATGCGAGAACGGGCCACGATGCTCGAACTCCGCCACAAAGACGGCAACATCACCGCCATCGGCTACGCCTGGATCGAGAAGATCGAATTCGACCCCAGCCACGGCATCACCCTCCACGCTCTCGGGCAAATCATCAAGATCGAGGGGCGAAACCTCAACGCCGAAGTCAGGCCGGGGGTGCGGTTGTTCCAGGGGCTGACAAGACATAGAGTGCCTTGGGTACTGGAAGATTACGAGAACTCAAATCGCAATTCTTCGTCATTGGAAATCACAAACGTCACCCTCTAGACGCCAGTCATTCGCTTCCGCTCTCTGTCCTTTGACGATATCTTCGACAGAAGCTGGCTGACACGAATCTTGCGGTGGAATCTTCGAATGTCGACAATTGATAGATTCGACCTGCCACCTCCTGGTCGTTCCGATGACTTTCAAAAGTTCGTCAGAGATCTGTTTGCTGAGGATTGTGGAGATCCATATGCGCAAGAGCATGGGCGCAGCGGTCACTCGCAAAATGGAACAGACATTGTCGCTTATCGATGGAAGGACAAAGCGTGGGTAGGCATTCAATGCAAGCAACGCTCAATTCATTCAAAGTCTGGGATTACGGTCGGCGAGCTGCAAAACGAAGTATCTCAAGCAAAGGCACTTGATCCCCCACTGACACACTTCATTCTTGCAACGACTAGCCGCCGGGACCCCAAGCTGCAGCAGGAGGCGAGGCGGATTACCACCAAGAACGCCAAGTCTGGGAGCTTCACGGTTAACGTTGTTTCATGGGATGATCTCGTAGATATGTTGAGGAGATACCCAAGCGTTGCCGAGTTGTGGTATCCGGCATTCAAATCCAAACGTCGTAACACACTGAACTCACAATCGAAGCCGAGGCTGATTCCAGCGTCACTGCAAAGAACTCTTGGCATGATAGCCACATGTCCATTCACACAAAGAATCGAATGGTTGTCGAAACTCAATGCAGAGATCGATTGGAGTGGAGACGTTCATCTGCTTGAGCACTCACAATTCGTGTCTGTGGAGGATGATGGTGAAATCAAGATCGACGAGCTGGTTCTGTCACAAATGTTTGCAACACCTCCAGATCGTCGCCCGTATCTTGAAGATTGGACCAAAGTCTTGATGCCCATTCGAGGGCATTGCGATGTGAACCTGTATCTTGGAATGATGACGGCAGAACTCCAAGGGCTTCCGGCTGCGATTCAATACTTCATCGAAGGCGCGCTCGCTGCTCCACGCGGAGGTTGGTGCCGTCTGTACTCCTCGGTGCTTACTCAGTTATCGGAATCAAGACGGCTAAAGAGTCTGGCTCCCGCCGAACGTATCGACATCTTAAACGCACTTGTTCATTGTCAATTGGGTGACCGTGCCTTTGCTGAAGGATTGAAAACGATCCGACGACTGAACGCAATGGCAAGTCAATCGGGCAACACATGGATGGTTGGTCAGTGCCTGCTAAACAGAGGTGTTGCCGAGTGGGAATCGAGAGGAGTTAAACAGGCAATTCACTTTTTTGAGAAGGCAATCTCCTTTGGCCGATCCAATGGCGACGCGGAATTGACTTGGAAGTCACTCTCCAATCTGGCGGCAGCGAAGATTGACCAAGGCGAGTACGATGAAGCTATTGCCCTAATTACTGAGTCTCGCCAAGAGCGAATTCGAGACCACAGAAAGGGCTACTCGCCATCGTTGTTGATTCTCCGAGCGGATGTAGAAGGAAAGCGTGGCCATCACCAGAAGGCATTGAAGCTATATCAACGCGCAGAGAACGAGGCGAAAAGAAGTGATTCTTTCGCTCTTGCGGCTTCCTGTGCAATCAATATTGGAAATTCACTCGCCTCCTTGGGTCGCGTTGAAGAGGCGATTCAAGCATATCAATCCGCGAGAACGATCGCCGAACAAGATGAACTCATTGTAATCGAAGAACAGGCAAGGGAAGCGGAAGCGTATCTGAGACTTCGATCTGGTAGCTATGAGAAGGCAGCAACTTTGCTGCAAGAACTCGTCGAGTTCCGTCAGAAACACAAGCGTGACATTGAACACATTGCAGTTGCTTTGCATGATCGAGTTGCTGCGTATTTTCAGTCTGGAATGACTGATGTTGGGTTCTTAGCGGCTAAGGAGGCGATCAAATACTGCCGAGAGAACGGCCTCGATCATTGGATAGCCAGAACTCATCACGATGTCTCAACTCTTCTGAGACAACAGGGCCATCACCATGAGGCATTCCGTTACCTTCGAACTCAAGCTGATGTCGAACGCCGCAATGGCAAAAGGCACATCTCGTGCAAGCTTCAAGCTGAACTGGTTGAGGTTCTGATTGTCACCAGTGCCGGTCACGCTGAGCTATTGAAGGAGATGAAGAAATGCAGGGAATGGTGGAGCGAGTTTCCTAAAGACTTTGAGGGCAGGTGCCGGCTTGGTGAGCTGGAATTTGGATTGATCCAACGATCGGGTGAATCAGTCCAAGGGGTCGAGATCCTCAAGAAGCTTGTAAAGTTGGCTTCAAAGCATGAGCAAAAGCGGTACGAGCTTCGTGCGAATGCAGAGCTTGGTTTGCAGCTCGTCCATCTTGGTCTATACGACGAAGCCGAACCTGTTCTATGCCTAGCTAAGGAACTCGCAAGGGCTGCGAACGTACCGGAAAGGATGTCAGACGTAGCATCCACCCTAGGCGAGTGTTTGCGAAGAGCTGGACGGCATCGAGAAGCAATCATTCAATACGAACTTGCTGAACAAATCGCGGAGCCTCGAAGAGATCTAACGACGATCATCTCCAATGCCCTCAATCGAGCAATGGCACTGCGGCAACTTGGAAGACACCGTGCAGCTGAGACTACCATTCAGAAATGCGTCGACCGCACGAGAGCGGAGAAATCCTGGAAGAACCATGTCTTGTCGCTTCATGTGCAAGCGGAACATGCCATAGAAGGTGGTGACCACGATGCCGCAGTCGCCACATACAGAGCGGCTCTAAGAGTTATTCAACGATGCCATCTTGACGACGAAATGTTGGATGTTTCTGTCAATCTCGCATGGACGCTACGGTGTATTGGCCGATTGAAACTGGCGCGACGAATTCTGGACAACTTGTTCATTGCTTTGCCTAGCTGCATGCAGTCTGTCGGAGCTCGCATTGAGTACTCCAGAATACTTGAGGCGAGCGAACTACACGAAGAGGCTGTTATGAGTTGGAGGATTGCCGTGAAGCTCGCTGAGTCGTCGATCGACCATGAAGCATTTGTCAGATGTTCAATAGCCTTGATACAGGAACTCGTCGACATTGAGAAATACCAGGAAGCAGTTCATGAAATTGAACGATGCAAAAAGCGTGTTGTCAATGACTCCGACGTAGCCGATTTGCTTCTTGCCGAACTGTTGGCGCGAATATCATTGGATCAAGACGACGAATCAGAGAAGACAATGACCGAGCTAAGCAAGGTCGCGAGCCGATGTGGCGATCAAGAATCAATCATGTTGCATGCCTCGCTGATCATTGGAGAGCATGCGATGAATATCGAGGAATTTGCGGAGTCATTGAAATGGCTGGGCAATGCGTTGTTCAGGTCGATGCACTGCCAAGATGAAGATGAGCTTCCTCGGGTGCTTCACTTTATGGTGTCGGTGTGCTGCATCTTGCTCGACGAATTGGCTGAAGATGAGATCAGCGAAATAGTGTTCGAGGTAGAAGAATGGCTGTCCGAGGCAGATTTTCCGGACATGAATGGCTTTGTTCTTGGACCACTTCGGATCGCAAAACGAATCAAAGCTCTTGGAAAGGCAACTGTCTCCGCGAGGCACATGCAACGGCTTGTTCAGGAAGAAGTGTTGCGGGAGTAATCGGCGGAAAAGTGCAAAGCGTTTGCAGCAAAGAGCTTATGTGTGATTCTTCATGTCCGTAAGTTTCAGCTTTTCGTGACCACAAGCGGCGGTCGCCCAACGACCGCCGTTCGCGTTATTTTTGGCGGGATTCATTCCTCGTCGCCCAGGCGTTTGATTGGTGGAAACGGCGGGATGCAGATTGTGATTGCGCGATCATTTTGGATGTGATATTATTTAAGATGTATTAAACGTTAACCGAACGACGGATTTATGAACGGTCACGAAATCCAAATATCAAGAGTCAGATATGGCTATCCAGTTCGCGGGGCTGGGGAAGCGAGCGGTTCTTGAGCATGCGCCGCAAGCCTCCGCATAAGGATCAGAAGTCGCTGTTTTCGCTGGACAATGACTCACGGGCCGTGAATCATCAGGCGATACCGCAATCACAAGGAGACACCCCGCATGCAGTACAAGACGATCATTCTCGAACTTCTGCGGCAACGACGGTCGCTGCACGAACGGTTGCGGAAGAGCGACACGTTGCTGGAGACACTGAACGCACAGGCGTTGCGACTGCGGGAGCGGCATCTGGAATGGTTGGCGGTGCTGCTGGAAGCGACACCGGGGAGCGAGGCGAGCCAGCTCACGGGGGCGGCGTTCGAACTGGCCCGAGCGGAATGGGAGACGTATCTGATGGCCGACTCGCTGCCAGCGGATCTCGAACCGCTCAGTCTCGACGACGCGATGAAGTTCCTGCATCGTCATTCGTCGTCCGAGTAGCTCCGCAGCGTTATGCGCGGTCTCTGTTTGATCCTCCTTCGAATCAGGCCACGAAGCCATCACCCGCTGCGGTCACGCAGGAAAGTCGACCGACAGCGACGACTGGCTCTGCGAGAACACTCGACCACGCCGCCTCGGACTCGCCACCGGCCATCCCTCAGATGGCGAGTGGTGAGAAGTCGAAAGCCCGTGATCTCATCGCAGCGATTCGCACGCTGCAACGCATTGAGCAGGAACACCGCCCCGCGACCGCCGACGAGCGAAACACGCTCGCTCGCTTCGCAGGCTTTGGACCGGTGGCCCTCTCGCTCTTCCCCGATCCGATCACAGGGCGATTCAAAGACACGGGCTGGCAGTCACTCGGCGAAGAACTCCGAGGGCTGCTCACTTCGGAAGAATACGACAGTGCGAAACGAACAACATTCAATGCATTCTACACCTCGCCCACGGTCATCACGGCGATTCATGAAGCAATTAGCCGACTGGGGATTCCCGATGGAGCGACGATACTGGAGCCCGGTTGCGGGATTGGCAACTTTTTGTCCTACGGCCAGCCGGGGCAGCGGTTTATCGGCGTCGAGATGGATGCGATCTCGGGCCGCATTGCGAGGGCGTGTCATCCGCAGCACGACATTCGTATCGAGAACTTTCGCGACACAAATCTGCCGATCAACCGCATTGATGCGGTGGTGGGGAACGTCCCGTTTGCCGACCTCAAGCTCGATCATCGCGGGCAGAAGCTGGCGCTGCATGATTACTTCTTTGCGAAGTCGATAGACGCTCTGAAGCCGGGTGGCGTGATCGGTCTCGTCACGAGTCGCTTCACGCTCGATAAACAGAATGCAGCTGTTCGGGAGCTGCTCGCGGAGCAGGCCGACTTCGTGGGAGCGATCCGGCTCCCCTCTGACGCCTTCAAACGGGAAGGGACCGCTGTGGTCACTGACATTGTGTTCCTGCGGAAGCGAGTGCCGGGTGAACCAGCCCGCCCTGTCGATCCCGATTGGCTCCAAACTGCACCACTCTCCATTGAGGGGCATGACTTCCCGATCAACCGCTACTTTATCAATCACCCCGAGATGGTCCTCGGCACACTGTCGCGACAAGACACGCTCTATGGCAGCGACGGTTTTTCGGTCGTCGGTTCTGGGGATTTGCCAGGCGACCTCCAGCGGGCGATTCAGCAGTTGCCGAAGTTCGAGCCGATCAAGGTTAATGCGGAGTCTCCAGCCACAGCACCCGCCTTCGTTCCGCCACCCGCCGAGCGGCATGTCAGCGAAGGGAGTTTTTTCGTCAACCAGCAACGAGTGGTGCATCAGGTCACAGAGGGTCAGGGAGTGCCCGTCGTCTATGGCGGCACGACGCTGCGAGCTGACGGCACGATGACAGGCCAGCGGATGTCCGCACTCATCGAGCTACGCGACCAAGCCCGCAGGGTCTTGCAGTCACAGAACGAAGGATGGCCGGTCGAGCCTCGCGACCAAGCCCGCAGTGATCTCAATCTGACCTATGACCGCTTCGTGCGGGCTTATGGCCCCATCAATCACACGACGTTTGGCAGGACACAAGAGGGGACCGTCATTCGCCGGATGCCGAATCTCGTCAAGTTCCGCGAAGACCCGGATGCGATGCTCGTCATGTCTTTGGAAGACTACGACGATGCCACAGGCCGAGCCAGCAAAGCGGCCATCCTGCTGCGAGATGTGGTAGGCAAGATCCCTCCGGTGACACACGTCCTCACTGCCGAAGCGGGGCTGCTGGTGTCGCTCAACCAACGCGGACGGGTCGATCTGGAATTTATAAAACAACTCTATGGCAAGTCCGAACCAGAGATCATCGAGGAGTTGGGCGACCTCATTTATCGTGACCCCGAATCCAAAGCGTGGGAGACTGCCGATGTTTATCTCTCGGGCAACGTGCGGGCCAAGCTCGCAGCTGCCGAGCGAGCTGGTTCCGAGTATGCCCGCAACACCGCTGCGCTGCGAGCCGTACAGCCCGACGATGTATTACCCGGCGAGATCGATGCCAACCTCGGTGCCCCGTGGATTCCCGCCAGTGATATTCAAACCTTTGCGGCTGACCTGTTTCATGTCGATCCGTCATCGGTTCCCGTCGGCCACTTGATGCAGGATGCGGTGTGGAACGTGGAATCCGACTACCGGGCGGAACGTTCGGTGGCTGCAACCTCGGATTATGGAACCGCTCGCGCCAATGGAACGTGGCTGCTGGGGCTGGCCCTCAATATGAAATCTCCAACGATCTACGACACCCTCCATGATGGCCAGCGAGAAGTCAAAACCGTCAACCAGACAGAAACGCTGGCTGCTCGCGAAAAACAAAAGCTCATCAAGGAGAAGTTCCGGGCGTGGGTCTTCACTGATTCGGATCGGACAGAGCGTCTCGTGCGGTTGTATAACGACACGTACAATAATCTGAGGCCGCGTCAGTTCGATGGCTCGCATCTCGACTTCCCCGGCCTCAACCAAACGCTCTCGCTCCGACCGCATCAGGTCGATGCGGTCTGGCGGGGGATGAGTGCGGGGAATACCCTACTCGCCCATACGGTCGGGGCAGGCAAGACGTTCACGATGGCCGCGACCGGCATGAAGATGAAGCAGGCGGGCCTCATTCAAAAGCCAATGTATGTCGTCCCAAATCACTTGCTGGAGCAGTTCTCCCGCGAGTTCATGCAGCTCTATCCGAATGCCCATTTGCTGGTCGCGGCCAAGGAAGACCTGACAAGGGACCGCCGCAAGTTCCTGACTGCAAAGATCGCCAGCGGCCAGTGGGACGGCATCATCGTGACCCACAGCAGCTTCGAGCGGATTGGCATGTCCCGCGAATATCAGGAGCAGTTCCTGCTCGAACAAATTGAGAGTTACGACCAGTTGCTGCGCGAATATGCAGGCCAGCGGGGTCAGCACCGCAACCTCATCAAGACCATCGAAAAGCAGAAGGCGGGCCGCGCCGAACGCCTCAAGAACCTGCTAGCCGAAGACAAGAAGGATGACGGGCTGGTGTTCGACGAGCTGGGGGTCGATCACCTCTTTGTGGATGAAGCCCACTCGTTCAAG